>JAZQIW010000001.1:0-16511 GCA_045541355.1 Eubacteriales bacterium
GTGAATTATTTCGCCGTCAGTAAGTCCACCGGCATTGTCAACCGTCTTCAAAACATCTTCGCCGAGTGATATAACAAAGGAACATTCGTGGTCAAACGAGCCTTTTTTCCACTTGAAGGTGTACTGGGATATTTTATCATATGGTAAAGTGTAGGTATTTGTATCTAAGTTAACGGTGATAGTGTCTACAAGAACATTATCCTTATAAACTTCAATCGCCGCACCGTTCCAGCTGTCACTGTAGGAGTCGGTCATGGTGATTACAATGTTGCCGGTTACATCACCAAACACATCCCAGCTACCACTGTATATTCCCGATGCAACCCACAGATTCTTTCCGGTTACAAAATTATCGTACAGATGAGTGAGGGAGGTATCATCAGTATAAAAAATTGCGAAGCTGCCACACAGACCGCCCTGTGCCACAGCTTGTGTCACATCATAGGAATAGACGTTCTTACTGCTTTTATTCATCTTCTCATTAGTTACATAGGATGCTCCATCGCCTGTAACCCATAAACGCACCTCTTTAACCGTCTTACCTTCTTCAATGACGGAAGATATGTCGATGTAAAGAGTAGTAAGGTCTAAGTCCGAAGATAACACCGCAGGCTCTTCGGGAAAATGGTTGTGATCGTGTTCGTGTGCAGTCTCAATCCCGGTCATCGCCGAGGGGACTGCAAAAATGGTTGTAGGGAGCATTGTAACAATCATTAAAACCGAGAGTATCAATGCCGTAAGTTTTTTTGTTGTCATAAATCTGACCTCCTGGAAATGTATATGTCATTTATTATTCACAAGTGTTGCTCAGGCTCCCTTTACACAAGGGAGGCTTATTCAGTTGTTAATAATCATTGTTAAGGCGTGAAACAAAGTCATCAAAAATTTTATTACCGAGTGCCGCAAGGTCATGTTCAAGTACCTTTTTGATTACCTCTTGTCTTTCCTCTTTGGGAATTTCGTATATTTTCATAATCGAATCAAGGGTGAGGGTTATTTTATCTTCCAAGGTATAATATCTGTCACAGGGTGTTGTCAATGCCGAAAGCTCAATACTTGTGCAGACATTTTCGAGTACTCGGAAGTCCGCCTCCGACATATCGGGGAATCTTTCACCAAGCAGATGGAAGTTTTTCTTTGCTGTCCAGTCCTTTATCATTTCAAGTATATGACGATGGGTATATGACGCATGATACAAATCCCACGCCTTATCATTATTTTCGCAAAGGGCAATCTGAATTGCCACCTCCAAGGCGCATGCCAGCATTGCATCGCCCGTCTTATCGTGGGTTTCTTCTATAACAGTCAGGTGAAAATCCATTATTTCCTGAACGAGAATATACAGCATATCTTCCTTGGTTCGGAAATAATAAGTAATATTGCCGAATTTGACACCCGTTTCCTCCTGAATCATTTTCAGAGTTGTAGCCGAAAAACCGTTTTCAAGGAAAAGCTTAACAGCTCCCTTTATGATTCTTATCTCGGTTTGTGACAGGGGTGTGATTTTTTTACTCCGTTCAATAATGCTCTTCAGCATAGCTTGCCTCCTGTTTAGGTTTAGTTCGTAACCTAATTTTAACACAGACGTTTGCTATTGTCAATATATTTTTGTGAAAAATTAGTTTTTTTTTACAAAAAAATTCTCCCATGATACTTTTACATATCATGGGAGTGGTTAAGTTATTCGCTTTTGCTTGATTAGTCGTAAAGACCGCCCATATCAATACCGATTGAGTATTCGGCATCAAGCACTATCTTTAAAAGCTCCTTGTTTTCGGGGTCTGTTGCAAGAAGCTTCTTTGCCGTTTCGTAGACATTACCGACAACGGGCTCGCCGTAAACAGTAAACTGTTCACCGCCTACGGTGAGCTTAGTATACGTCTTACAGGTAAGATTTGTCTTATACTTTGACACGGGAATATTTTTAACAACGCAGGTAAAGATATCAGTGCTTTCGTCGGTGCGTTCGAACACGATATCCGTATTAGCTGCCTTATTATAGGCTACGCCCTTTACGTACTTGGAATAGTCAAGTGTAAGCTCGCTTTCTCCGAGGTCATCTGTTATTGCAACAATAAAGCCGATTTCATCAACAACAAACTCCTCTTCCTCTACCTTTGCAGAAGCGAGAGATGCATACTTGAAGCGGATACCCATAGGTTCTTTTACTCTTATTGACTTCTTTCCGTCGGTTGTCATATAGGAGTCAAGTGAAAGCTTTGTTACCGTCTCAGTATCCATATCAACATAAAAATACTGAGATTTAACAATTGCAGGTGTATCTTCGCTTGTCTTTTCAACAACTGCAACAACCACCTTATCTGCCGAAGCATTTACAGCGTATTTTGTCACATTGCCCTCAATCTCTCTGCGATGACCATTGATTTCAACGTATCTTACATTTGTAGATGCCAGCTTTTCGCCAATTTCTATTTCAATAACATTGCCGTAGCTTTCTCCGGCTCCGATTACAACCTCTTGTCCGTCAACAAGCGCGTAGACATCAACCTCTGTCGGGTTTGTGATAATGCCATTCTCGACAGTTACCTTTCCCATTGCCTTTACGTATTCTACATACTTATGCGGCTGGGGATTCCATATATTCTGTCCCGAGTGGGTAAAGTCATTAAGGAAATCATCCATCACGTACCAGTTATCGTTTACGGGATAGAATATCGAATGAGACCAGAGCGAGAAGAGTGTAAGCTCGTCAGTTTCGAGTGCGAAGTATTCATCCGCATACTTTGTAAGGTATGTGACATCGTTATGCCAGTCAACGCAGGTCCATCTCCAGTTAGGACCGAAGGCTGTGGGAACAGCGAAGTAATCACCGCCTGCCTCTGCCGGTGCGCTTCTTACATACTCATAGTTTTCCATTACGTGTTCAACAACAGCGTCTCTATCGCCATGAGAAACAGGCCAGACCATGCCGTGAACACTGCCTTCGCCGAAAATACCTTCAAGAATTTCCTTACCCCTTTTACAGTCTTGGATACAGAGCTCATCTGTTGTAGAAGTATTAGACTGCATCATACCTATATGTGAATAGGAATGATTCGCAATTTCAAAGCCGTCATAAAGCTCTTTAAGAGCCTTTATTTTTGTTTCATTTGCATTCTCATAGGGTCTTGCCACAAGATTGAAAGCGCCGTTAAAGCCATGGTTTCTGAATCTCTGTGTAAGTCCTATATCCGAGCGTTGATTACCGTCGTCCTCGTCGGTGGAGAAAATAATAGCCTTTTTAGCAAAGCCGGGATAAACAAGCTGCACTGCTTCATCGGAAGGTGTTTCTGTGCCTTCCCAGATTGCATAGAGGGTTATGTTTCCGCTTACTGTATCTGCAGAGGTAACCATATCCGATGCCGCCGAGGATGTACTCCAGCCTTTAAAGGTAAAGCCGTCTCTCACGGGATTCTTTGCAGGGATAGGCATAGATGAATCGGGATTTACATATACCGTTCTTCTTTTGGGCATATCCTTAACCTTACCCGACACAAAGTTTGCGTCATATGTTACAGCATACTTACCTTCCTTGTCAACCACCTCAGGCTCGGGAACGGGATCGGCTTCAACCATATCGGTAGGAATAAATTTAATATAGTCGATATAGCATTTTACATTTGAAGCACCGGTTGCAAAGCCTGTTCCAAAGAAGATTTCGCCTACTTTTCTGTTTTCAATGCCGGAGTAGGTTGAAAGACTGAACTTTACAGTCATATACTCCCCTGCACTTGATGCAGAAAATGCCTGGCTGAGAGACTGATTCCAAAGACCTACCTCAACGGCGTTTGTCTCTCTGTTCTGCTGTGCACAGTAGAGCATACACGAGTAATTACCCGAGGCAGGTACGCCCGTAACCTTGAATCTTGTTTCGATTTCGGCATAGTCTGTACCGTTAATATCATATTTTGAAAGAACATCGCCTCTGAAGCCCGAGTTCCTTTCTGTGCCGTTTGTATAGATTACTGCCTCGCCGTCATAAGTAACGTCCGAAATTGAAGTACCGTACATTCCGAAAAATTCATCTGCTTCAAGACCAAAGTCAAGAGTTATAACACCGTTTTCGTCCTTGGTAATTCCCTTACCGGGTGCGGCAGCAGGAATAAATTTGATATAATCGATATAGCACTTCACGCCGCTGCTTCCCGAATTCAGACCTATGCCGAAAAAGCTCTCACCCATTTTATTATCGGCAAGCGATGAAAACTGTGAAAGATTCCATGTCTGTGTAACATAATCGGGTGTTGCCGAGTAAGGAACGGTGGAACTGAAAACAGAACTCCAGAGACCAACTTTCTGTACATCAGTTTCTCTATCAAGCTGTTGGAAGTAGAAAAGGGTACTTGTGCCGCTTGTATTTACGGTATTCTCAACCTTATATCTCACTTCTATCTTTGAATAGTCTGTTCCGTTAATATCAAGTGAAGAAAGGGGTGTGCCGCGAAGACCTGAGTTCCCCGCGGTCTTATTTGTATAAACGAGTGCTGTCCCGTCATAGGAAATATTTTCGATTTCATAGGCACTATATCCGAAAAGTCCATCAGACTCCTTGCCGAAATCAAGCACTATTTCCTCGGCACAAAATGCCGTAAGAGACAGTGCCAGGGCAACCATTATACATAAAACCAATTTTTTCATTACAATTCCTCCCAAAATGTCTTTTATTCATTGTATCACTTAACCGTTATTTTGTCAATCTTATACAATACATTTATTCTTTTAACATAATTAAATATATATATTTTATGACACAGTTCACTTTATCCGACAAAAAAAGCAGCAATTTTTCATCACTGCTCTTTTTCATATTTACTGTTTCAATCAAACAGCCTTATATCTTTTTATAAACGCATCACATTCCTCAAGCGGAAGTGCTTTTGAGTAGTACCATCCCTGAACATAATCACACTCCGACTCCGATACAAGAGCATTCTGCTTTTCTGTTTCAACACCCTCGCAAATAACCTTTATATCCATGCTATGTGACAGAGCAATTATTCCGGAAAACAGTTTTTTTCCGTTTTCAGACTCAGATTTAAGCAAAATATCACGGTCAATTTTGACTACATCTATCGGATAATCACAAAGATTTGAAAGTGATGTATAACCGCTGCCCAAATCATCAAGGTAAATCCTGAATCCCAGTTCCTTACACAGTCTTACATTATTTGTAGCTGTTTTTCTATCCTTCTCAATGGCATCCTCGGTAATTTCTATGGCAATTTTGGATTTATCAAAATTATATCCGTCTGAAATCATCTTAAGCTTATCGGGAAAGCTTTCTTCTGACAGAGTTATTCTTGTAAAGTTGCAGGAAACGGATATGCTGCCGTATTCGGTATTATTCCACTTTTCAAGCTGGCGGCATACAAGCTCAAACATACGAAAATCGTGCTTTGAAATAAGCCCCGTTCTTTCCAGGTTTTCAATATATTTACCCGGACCTATCAGTCCCTTTTCACGGCTATCCCATCTTGAAAGCGCCTCTGCCGACACAATTTCTTTGGTCTTATTATCGACAATGAACTGCATATAGATTTTAAATTCATTGTTCTCAAATCCCCTCAAGATACTTTCCGTGATTCTCTTTTCTTCCTGAACCCTGTTCATGGAAGAAGTGTCACAGTACACTATCTGCTTGTCGGTTCCAAAAATCCTCATACAGTTCTTTCGGAGATTAAACAGGAGTATTTCACAATTCCTGTCCGACGACGAAAGATGGTAGGTTGCCGAATGGAACACAAGCTTATTGCCGTTATCCTTCATTCCCTCAAAGCTATTCAGTCTATCCATAATTTCGCACAGTCTCTTTTTGGCATCCTCATCGTTTGTAGACTGATAAGCAAGGGCAAAGCCGTTTTCGGTAATTTGTGCCGAAAACTCTCTGTCACCCGTGTTTTCCGACAAAACGGTTGCTGTATACTTTAAAACCTCATCAAATGAGCTGTCGCCATAGTAAGAACGAAGATAGCTGCTATCCAAAATTATATATGCAATATGATACAGATTTCTTGAAATATCTCCGATGGTATATCTAAAGTGGTGTTTGAAAAACTGAAGATTTCCTGCTCCCGTTTCAGGGTCAGTCATTTTATCAACTTCGTTTTCATTCCGTATTCTCCTGATTTTCAAAAGCAAGCACGCTATAACAATCAGAAGTATTATCGAAACAAACAGTGCACAAATTAACCATCTTCTGCTTGTCCTTGAGATTTGTGATGCGTAGGACAAGTATATGCCGTTTTTCACATTGTCCGGTATTCTTGAAGCTTCTGTTTTAATTGCATAAATTTCGTTATCGTTTGCGATGCTTGTAAAAACAATGCCCGCCACTTTTGTGTTTCCGTTTTTTTCATAGGATATCAGTTCAAGATAATCCTTACCGTCAAAGGAAGACAAATCCGCCGACGAAACAATATCAACCTGAAGATTTTCTCCCATTTCAAACCTATCATTTTTATTTCCGTTTATGTAAACGAAATTCAGCCCTGATTGCTCGGAAATACGGCAAAGCAAATCAGGAACAACTCCCCTATACGCCTCTGCCTCATCATCATAATATTCAATCGGGAAATTATCGGGATCTCCTGCAACATAAACATAATCTGCATACCCTTGTGTATTCTGCGTTGTTACAACC
Organism: Eubacteriales bacterium; assembly: GCA_045541355.1. Classification (GTDB taxonomy): domain Bacteria; phylum Bacillota; class Clostridia; order Oscillospirales; family CAG-382; genus UMGS1387. Next base: position 6,641 of record JAZQIW010000001.1, read on the forward strand.
TCAGCAAAAGCGGGCTGAACAAGAATCACAAGTACTGTCAATATGAGCAATATAGATTTTTTCATTTTCCGTATCACCTCACTTCTGATTAAACATTCAGCTTCTTTCGTTCAATTCGTCCCCAGTCCAGCTTTTTCTTTTTATAGCCGCGAAAGGCTGTAAACCGTACAAACGCTATAATGAATCTCAGCGTCGTTACCTCAAAAAAGCAAAGCAGTACTGCTTTAAGGCAGTCCACCGGTTTTACGGTTAGGTCAATAGTCTGTATCCTTGAGAAGAACGCCGTCAGAGTCAGTATAGAGTTATATGAAGCATAAATCAGCATAAACAGCAGCATAAACGGCAGATTGAGAATATCAATGCAATATGCCACTATCATCGTGAACACGCCGAAAACCTCAATAAACGGAGAGAGCAGCTCATACAAAAGGAAGTACATATATGACACAAAACCAACTGCACCGTATTTATAGTTTGCCATCATCCCTTTATGCTTCCACATGGTCTGAAAAAGGCCGAGATGCCAGCGTTTTCTTTGCTTTTTAAGGTCTCCGAGCTTCTCGGGAACCTGTGTCCAGCATACCGCATCGGTTGCGTATTTAATGGAATAGGGAATTTTATTTGAAAGGCAGTAGGAATGAAGCTTTACCACAAGCTCCATGTCCTCGCCCATTGTTCCATGGTCATATCCGCCGGCAGCAACAACCGTTACTTCTTCATTATATGCAGGAACCACAATTGTGATTGGTACAAAGTAATTCTCGCTAAATTTATTCATAAGTCTGTCCTGCATTTTCCTCTTATAAAGAGTAGTTGCACCCACCACGACCGACAAAAACAAAAACGTTGAATAACCTATTAAATAAACTACAAAGCAAGCTCCTATTGCATCAAAAATCTGCTTTATCAGTTCCATATTCATTATGCTTTCACCGCCTGTTCCTCTGCGTTTCTTCTATCAAGGCGATATCGCATAATTTCTCTTGCATATCGGTCATTTCCGTCAAACACATTTATCAGGTCCTGATATGTATAGCCAAGCTTTTCGCAGGAAATGGCACTGTTTTGCCTTACGTGCCAGTTAGAACTCGAAAGGTTTTTGACAAGAACTCTGAAGGTCGCATCTCCCGGATATGATTTCAATGCCGAGGTTGCAATAGCCTGATATTCCCATGTTCGGTTTTCAAGATTCTCGGCAAGGTTCAACAACACCTGCGCAGCTTCCTTCTTAGGAAATTTTTCAAAATAGCGAATGACAGAAAATCTGATTTCATCATTCTCTTTTTCGTCTTTTAACAGCCTTAGCATTTCGTCATCGCACCTTATACCCGCAAATCTGAAGTAATTCAGAATATTAACCCTCATCTGCACAGAATAATAATCAAAGCAGGAAATGAGTGACTTTTTCAATTCATCCTTATTCCCTTTATAAAACATAAGTCCGTCGCTTATAAGCTTTGGATGATGAAACGAAAGGTTTGTATCTATTATCTTAAGTGCTCTTGCAACAACATCCGGTCTTTGCATACTATATACCGCTTTCAGCGTGTTCTCTCTGCAATAAACATTAACCGAATGCAAAAGCTCTAAAAGAATATCTGTAAGTCTTTCGCTTTCACAATGCTTTAAAATGCCATACTTATAGAGTATATATGGGAAATATGCAATCTTAAGAGTGTCCTTGCTTATGTATCTATGAGTAAGAGCTTCAAAAACAGAGAAGGTTTCCACAAGATATTTTTCACAAAACTCCTTCTCATTGACAAATACCGCTTCAAGTGCCTTATCAAAGGCGGTAATTCCCGGGGTTTTATCAAGCTTACGGAGGAGAAACTTTTTATGCTTTTCGGAAATCACCTCTCCCCTTTTCAGCACATCAATCTGTTCATTCAGCACTTTCATAAGCTTTTCGGAATTTGAAGCAAGGGCGCGTTCTCTATGCTTCAAAATGAAAACATAGATTATATTATACAAAATCATACTGACGCAAATTGCAATATAAACATAAATCATTATCTCAATTTTCATTGTCTGCACCCTCCCTCCACAAATTTTGCATTATATAATATGAGCTTTTGAGTCTTTCATGATAGGTTACCTTATTGCCCCAGCCTTTTAATTCAATTTCATCAAGAATTATTCTATCTTCTTTCCCCGTACCGATACCTGCATACATTTTGTCTATGCTTATATATTCAATACCATAGTTTCCATCATAATAATCATCATGGACAAGCATTTTTGATGGGTCTGCAAAATTCATCAGCTGCCAGGGAAGCTTGATTTCAACATAATCGCCGCTTGCACAAAAATCTGCAAGAGAATTAAACCTCGGGCTTTCGGGATTTGCATTGCCGTACAAAAGCTTACCCGTTTCGTAGCTTTCGGCAACCGTTTCCTTTGTTTCGGGCGAAAGAGCTATTGCGGTACGAAGTATCAACTCAACATTTACAAACTTTGACGAATTCTTATCCGGAACATTATCTTTTAAATATGTATCAAATTTATATATATCCTTGGAATAGGTTGATCTAAGCACATCATAGCGTTCCTGTGCCATAATACGGCTGTTATCTTTTCCGTCAAGTACAATGACGAAATCTGCCTCTCTATCAAATTTCACGTCAAAGTTCTCACAGTAATTACTGCCGGTTTTTGGCGTGATATCGAGAGGAATATATAAAACCTCATTTTCAAAATCAAGCTTGTCCTTCTTCACAAGAAAATACACAAACTTTTCATCGTATTTTACGGAAAGCTTTATATTTCCGTTTTGTATTACATCCTCATCTGTCCACTCCGAAACATCTCCGTCTACATAGCAGACAGATTTTTCCTTACCCGGATCAAATGACAACAGTCCGAAATACTGTTCGTTTGTCTGATAGTCCGACCAATAGGCTGTTCTTGTGAGATTCACCGCGTGCATTGTATTCCACGTACGCTTAAACCACTCGTCCTGCCACGTAAATACGCATCCGCCGTTACTGCCGGTAGCCTTGATATCCTCCCAGCAATCGACAAGTGCCTGCCCCTGTGCTCCTTCAGATGTATTACCCTGATTTCTTCCCGTATCCTTATCGACCTGTGCCATGCCTCTGCCTGTTGACACGCCAAATTCCGATATTACAACAGGCATTGTATGGTGGTTATTGAGCATTGTAAGATATGCTCTGTAAGCATTGACATTTCCGTCTTCATTACGGAAGGCTTCCTTGGAATCAACACCAAATACAGACCAATCCTCTGCAAAGCTCAGGTAATAGGGATAGTAAGGATAAACATGGTAGGATGCAAACTGTCCGGGAGCAAAGGCATCTGTTGTCTTTATATGCTCCGCATCAACGCGTGCGCACTTCAAGAAGAAATCCTTAATAATCTTCGGGTACTCAAACGGGTCTGTCGTGGGCCAATTTGAAAAGGCAAGAATTCTTTGCTCTCCATAGCGATTTGTTTCATATTCTATTACCTTATCCCCCACCATTGTAAGCATGGTTTCAAAGGGAGTAGCATCCTCTGACGTATACATATACTCACCCTTATAGGATGAATACCCCTCTTTATCCTTATACAAATCATCGGTATATGCAACGGTTGAATCGTCCCACTCAACACCAAGAATATAGCCGATAACCCAATCGGATATATCTTTTTTATATGTTCCGTGACCTGCGCTTGCCACTCTTCCGAGATTCAGCTTTCTTTCACCATGAATGACATCTATCATTATTTTACTGTTTTCAAGAAAGGTATCATAAAAATCCTTATCATAGGCATCTCTATGAGAATTCAAAACATAGTCATTCACCCATACGCCGTGAAGCAAATAAAGAGGGGTTTCGTTTTCTTCATTATATTCATAAAATGCTTCATAGAAGGTATCGCTCTGAATTGTATAAATACGAATGGTATTTGCGCCCATTTCCTGAATATATTTAAACCATCTTAAATAGGTTTCCTTATCAATTGCAAAAGAGGTTGCCCATTAACCCGGAATTCCCGAGCCCAAATTAACGCCGCGAATTTCATATGGGACAAAGGTGCCGTCTTTTTTTATGTATATTTCTTCGCCTTCAACCTTCGTGAAGTATTCTGCCTTCTCTTTTTCCTTCCAAAAGTCAAAATAAACACCCTCATGAAAGTAAAGCCAGTCAAAGCCGAGGAGCACAAGAATAATAAGCGATATTATAATAACAAACTTTTTCAAAACCCGTACTCCCCTTTCATTTAATCTGAAACTTCATTATATTTTTTGGTCTTTGATTCTGCACTGTACTGCTTTAATGATTCTATGTTTTCATCCATAAAGGCAAGTCTTTTTGTCAGAAAGCTTTTGAGCTGTTCTACACTTTCTTCATAATTCCTCGGATTTCTATCTGTCGGGTGAAGCAGGTCATAATCCTGTTCAAACGTATAACCCCATCTATTATAATTTCTATCAACTGCCGAGCCTAAATAATCCACGGTATCGTCAACAAAGCCAAACAGGTATTCCTCGCTGAAAACCGTCTGTCTCAGCTCTCTGTACCTTTCAACCACCCTATCCGTAAACTCATCATCCATAAACAGCATCTGGAACCACAAAACCGCATTGAGTCTGAAGTCATCGGTGGGCATTGGCTGCTCCTGATATGCATCGCAAGCGGAGTTGAAATCCCAGACACACATTTTATATTTACCCGAGGTATCCTTATAAATATACGTCGAAAGAGAGCCTGCGTCATAGTTACAGGTAAGCTCATTGATAAGAAAATAATCCACAAACGAATCAACATCAATATAATTCTTATAACCGTACTTTTTATTATTATAATCATAGGAATAAAGGGATTTTTCAAACAGTGAAAACTCATTCTTTATTGCTTCCTTAAGCTCGGGTGTCATGTTTTTTGCGCCGGGATATACAAGCTCATGTTGAGTTTTTGCCCTTGTAGTATAATTTGTAAAAGGATACAGCTTATTCTCTTCGTCTGTATCTCCCCAGTCAAGACGCAGAGCATAGCCCGAGAACGTATTGTCCTTTTTATTTACGGCAAGTGATAATCTTGCGCCTTCTTTTCCTGCCGTTATTGTCTCTATTGCAAGATAAAGACCTCTGTATTCGCCATTCAAAACAAGCTCAAAAAATCTCACATTTGGACTGTAATCCATAATCTCGCCGGATATGCTATACCACATATAATTACGGACAAGTGTTTTATCAAGGAAGGGACCGTGAAGAGCCCATTCGTGATGAGCATCCATGCCGAGAGACAGAGCTACATTATTTCCGATAACCGTCATTACCATTGATGTGAGAACCGTAAGCACAACCAATGAAACATTAAACTATTTACTGTATATTGTTCCTCTGTGGGAAATCATATAGGATATAAAAATCAAAAATTTCTTTTCTTCCCTTGTTACAACATTCATATATTTCCTCCGCTTAAAACAAAAAGCTGCAACGACAGAAAGCCCCGAAAGACTCTGTCATTGCAGCCGGACCGGCATAGTTTAAAACCTTAGCCTCTTTGCTTTGCGTCATCGGCTTTCACCGATTTTGCCAAATATTCACTGTAAGTGTATTTTAACAAAATGAACCGTCTTTGTCAAACATTTTTTAATCTTTTGAGAAAACCCACAGAGTCTCTACCACAGAGTCTTCTATGTCGCTTAGCTTATAAATGCTGAGAATCACATTTTCACCGTTTATCTTTTTATACGTAATTTTTGGAATCTTTCCTTCCATAAGCTGACCCTTCAACGCATCATAGTTAAGAAAGCTCATAATCGCCCTATGAAAATCTGCATCGACCGTTTCTTCAATGTATTTTTTGAGAAGATTTGAAAAATGCTCTTCGTTTTCGTTATAACCCAAATATGCAGGCATCAAAATACGGTGTGCTTTATCGGTTTCAAGGGAAACACGATAAATGCCGTTATAATGATCCTTCAATATAGAAATCATTGTATCTATTTCGCGAATACCGGTTTTAATCTGTATATATCCCTTATTGTCTGATTTGGATACACTTTGCTGTTCTTTATTCTGATAGTATTGAGCCTTAGCCTCATACATTCTGACCTCAGCTTCCTTTACCATTTCTTCGGTATCGAAATTCTGTGTTCTGAAGGACAGACCGATAGCAACATGATAATCCATCACGTTCAACTGCTCAACGAACACCTGTATATTCTTCTTTACAGCTTCCTGTTCAGTATTCCTGACGAATACCAGAAATTCATCGCCGCCCATACGGTAAATATGCTGTCCGTAGAATACTTCTTTCAGGGTGTTTGCGATATACAAAAGCATTTCATCGCCTGAAGCATGGCCGTACTTATTATTGCGAAGATGAAGCTCATTGACATCAATATAAATGCAAGAAAACCTCTCGGGCTTTATATCATCAAACATCAAAAGGTCTTTTTTGTATGTAACACGATTGGACACTCCTGTCAAAGAGTCTGTGGTTGCAGCAATTTCCGTCTTATTAAGATGCTTTTTATTATAAATTGCAATAGAAAAGCAGACAGCTACATCCTCCAAAAGTGTCCTTATCGAATTGCTTCTCTCGGGATTGACAGTGCCAAGAACCGTTACATGGTTATCTTTATTGGTTACAGTAGCAAAAGAAACCTCGTTAATGTTATGTTTCTTTAAAAAATCATAAAACGAACGGTTTGTTTGTAACAGGTGCTCATTTGGTTTTATGCACATAACCCCAACTGTTGCCTTATTCACGTTATAAAGCTCGGCGGCATAACGAAATATCTCGGATATAAAATAAGTTCTTTCTTCTCCGATAAGGATACTGCTCTCAAACTCGGGTATGAAGTAATTATAATCCTCGCCGTCAGTATCAAAGAATATTGCCGATCTTGCGTTCGCAAAACTGCAAACCCTTTTCAGAGCTTCTGAAATATTATTATGCTGCTGATTAATATCCAAAAGCAGTCTTCTTATATCGGAAGCACACGCCATTGAATAATTTCTGCGCTTTTCACTTGCAATTAAAGTTATTGTATACAGCACCATCACAACAACCATAGCCAGAAACGCCAAAAGCAAAACTCTGGATGTGGTATGTGTCTTTGCAAACACCTGCGATTCATATCTCGCAAGGGTTATCACCCACCCGATATCTTCAATCAAAGAGTAATGCAAATACAAGTCTTCCCCGGTATATGCCGACACAAATGATGTATAGCCCTTATCGCTTTCCATCATTTTTTCGTATGAGTAATCTTTATTATATTTACGTTCTTTCAAAAACGAAATATTTCCGAGCTTATCATTGATGGTATCTATAACAAGCTCTCCGTCTTGCTTATTATAGACAAAAAGCTGAGCATCAATCTCATTTGCCATTCTGCTGTACCTTTCGCCAATGGTATCAAGCTTGATAACACCGTACAATATCCCTACGATATCACCGCCGTTTTTGATCGGAACCGCACTTCTTATTATTTCATAATCATCCCTTGTGAGGTCCGCGACTCTTCCGCTTATGTATTCCCCTTTTGCCTTTTCTTCTTCAAAAGAAATCAGTCCGTCAAGATTCAGCGAACCCGCCTTAGTCACAAAGGTATTATCAGGGTTCAATATGCCTATATTCTCAATCAGTCCGATGGGCTTGAAGGATTCAAACATAAGGTCGTAGTTTTCACCATCGGCCAACAGCTTTGAGGCAAAGTTTGCCATGGTCACCAGATTTTCACGGTCAGACAAGAGCTGAAGCTGAATATCATCCTTTATCTGCTTTGTCTGTACATGAAGCTGCTCAAACGCATCGTTCTCGGCACTCTGATAAAGATATCCGACCACAGCCAAAAAAACTAAGCACAAAAGAATAGCTGTAACAATTGTTTGTACAACACTTAATTGTTTGTGTTTTTTTCTCTCATATGTAATTGCCATATCCACCTCATAAACATACAGCAACCTTAACAGTTGTATAAATGTATGAATAATTCTATAATTTCTATAATTAATGCGAATTTAGCTGAATTCTTCTTGGATAAACTCATTATAAAATCAGTGAACGATTTAGATGCCTATCCTATCATTTTCTTTTAGCTAAATTTTGCAACAAGCTGCAAAGCTAAATTATTCCGCTTCGTTCCATAGCTAAATAACTTCTTCGAAGTAGCTAAATTAAATTCGCCTCATAGCTGACCGAAGGTCAATTTAGCTACGAAGTAATTTAGCGTGCTTTAGCACATTTAGCTCGCCGCCGGGCGAATTTAGCTGAATAGATTTAACTTGCTAAATCTATTCTACCACATATATTCCATTATTTCAAGACATTTCATAATATTTTAATTAATACCTTGGCATCACCTCATAAAAGAATGGGTGCGAAGCATTACCAAACCATGTCAATAACAGTTTAATCTTAAAATTAGTTAAAATTTAAAATTTACCTACGGGAAGTATGTAGGCATTATTGATTTTTTTAAGAAATGTAGTATAATTAAGCTACGGTAAAGCAGTACTTGTTTAAAAACCTTCTCGGTGAATCAAGTCTGATCAAAAAGTCATAAATGAAACAAGGTGTTTTATAAAGTGAATAACAAAAGAGAGTTTTTAGCGACAGAGCCCATCGGCAAGCTTTTGTTCAGGCTATCAGTCCCGACGGTTACAGCACAGCTTATCAATATGCTTTACAATGTTGTTGACCGAATTTATATAGGTCATATGCCCGGAGACGGAAGTCTTGCTCTTACGGGCGTTGGTGTGTGTATGCCCCTAATAATGCTTGTTGCGGCTTTTGCAGCGCTTGTAAGCTCAGGCGGAGCACCAAGGGCTTCTATCTTTATGGGCGAAAAGAATAATGAATCTGCGGAAAAGACGCTTGGCAACTGCTTCAGTTTGCAGATTATTGTGTCTCTAATTCTAACAGCAGTATTGCTTATATGGAACAAAAATCTGCTCCTTGCCTTTGGTGCAAGTGAGAACACAATCGGCTATGCAACCGATTATATGAGCATATATGCACTTGGAACCTTGTTTGTGCAGATGACCTTGGGTATGAATACATTTATCACTGCACAAGGGTTCACCACCGTTTCTATGGTTTCGGTCATTATCGGTGCGGTATGCAATATTGTTCTTGACCCCATATTCATATTTGGCTTCCAAATGGGTGTAAGGGGTGCAGCACTTGCGACCATTATTTCTCAGTTGCTTTCATGCATATGGATTATCTCTTTCCTTTGCGGAAAAAAGACATTAATCAGAATAAAGAAGGAAAACTTAAAACTCAGAGCAGACATCATTCTGCCTTGCATCGCACTTGGAACGGCGGCGTTTGTTATGCAGTCAAGCGAAAGTATAATTTCTGTTTGTTTCAATTCCTCGCTTCTTAAATACGGCGGGGATATTGCAGTCGGCGCCATGACAATTATGGTAAGCGTTATGCAGTTTGCAATGCTACCCTTGCAGGGCTTTGCACAGGGCGCTCAGCCCATTACAAGCTACAACTTTGGTGCTAAAAATGCCGGCAGGGTTAAGAAAACCTTCCGTCTGCTTTTAATCACTTGTTTAACATATTCAATAGCACTCTGGATGGCAGTAATGATAGCACCCGAGGTTTTTGCCAAAATATTTACATCGGATGCAGCTCTTGCACAATTTGCAGCACCAATGCTGAGAATCTATCTCGGCGGACTTGGTCTTTTCGGCATACAAATCGCCTGCCAGATGACCTTTACATCACTTGGCAAAGCGGCAAACTCCATTATAGTTGCAGTTGTGCGTAAATTCGTATTGCTCCTTCCGCTTATTTATATTATGCCAAACCTTCTGGCAGACAAAACAAAAGCTGTTTATATGGCAGAGCCTGTGGCAGATATTATTGCAGTCACGTTCACGGCAATACTGTTT
>JAZQIW010000002.1:0-20124 GCA_045541355.1 Eubacteriales bacterium
TATAAGTGCAGGGGATGCGACTATTCATACAGCGAAATTGACGACGGTAAAATAAAAATAGACTATGTTAATATCAACATTCCCAACCCCAAGACAGGCTATACTCCCGAATACTACGGCTTAATAAGCGGAGTGGGCGTAAGCTTTTCAGAAGGCGGAGATGAATTTACAAGGAACGGCATACGCTGGGGACTTTACGCAAATGACTTCGGCGTTTCAGAGGATACTCTCTTTGCAAGCGACAGCGCCTACCGCGTCACTGTTTATCTCAAAGCCGATGACGGCTACACCTTCAGCAAGGATCAGAATTCACAGTATAATCCTGTCGTAATCGTAAACGGCGAAGAGGCAGAGTATGAGACAGACGGTACTCTTATGACCGTAAAACACGTTGAAAGAACGTCGGAAATAACCGTTTCTTATATCAATATGACAGGCATTGATTTTCCTGAGGTCGGAAAGACTGCCGACAGAGAGCCTGAATCCGAAGCTCCCCAGTATTACGATTGCAAAAACATATCGTGGTATCAAGACGGCGAATATATGGATTATGAGGATACCTTCCGTGAAGGAGGGGAGTATACGGTCGAAATGTATATCGACACTGTCCGTTCGGGCTGGGATTATACGGCAAAATTTGATGAAAATATTGTCAGTGCGACGGTTGACGGCTTTGTCGTAGGAGAAAGTGATATCGAACGGTTCCACGAGACCTCTGTTCGTATCAGCTATACCTTCCCAAAGCTTGAGGAAGAAAAAGCACAGAGCACCGAACAGGTAAAAGAAGTATTTTCCGATGTATCAAAGGGCGAGTATTATTATGAGCCTGTCATGTGGGCATATGAAAACGGCATAACAACAGGTACATCCGAAACAACCTTCGGCCCCGATGATTCCTGCACCAGAGGACAGGTTGTAACCTTCCTTTACCGTGCAGCAGGAAAACCTGAGCCAAAAACAAACATTAATCCTTTTTCGGATGTAAAGAAGGAGGACTATTATTATAAGGCTGTTCTGTGGGCTTTAGAGCAGGGAATCACCGCCGGAACATCCGAAAGCGAGTTTTCTCCCGATGCTACCTGCAGCAGTGCACATATTATCACCTTCCTTTACCGTGCCGCAGGCATAGGCTCTGACGGCTGGTATAAGCAGGCAAGAGAGTGGGCGGCAGCTGAGGGACTTCTTGACGGAACATCGCTTGAGGTTGACCCTGACGAGCTTTGCCCCAGAGGTGCAGTTGTAACCTTCCTATACAGGGTGTATAAGTCATGAAAAATGTAATGATGCTTTTGGCAATTGTCCTTGTACTTGCAATTGTGTGTATTCTTGTGCTTACGGCTGTACCCGAAAGACAAAAGAAAATAGACTTAGAGGAACTTCCCGAGGATACTCTTGACGGATATGTTAAGGATAGCAGTGATAAGAATGCACCAAAGAAAATAGAATCAGGAGAAATAGAACGCTTTTCTCTTACATTTTCAACACTTTCGTGGGCGGATGAAGAATATTTTCATGAGGGAATATACAGCCTTGAAGCAGAAAATAAAGACGGAAAAGTGTATGTTATATGCAATTTCAATCCCTATGACGGACAAAGAGAGACTAAAGAGTATAAAACAGATATTTTCTTTTTACGGCACCTTGATGAGCTTGTAAAGAAATATGACCTTGCCTCCCATAACGGCAGAAGTGTATTTGTTTCGGGACTTCCCGATATGTACGGCGAGAAAATAGATATCCTTTATAAGTCGGGCGAGGAAATTTACGCTGTCGATAATCAGGACGGTTTCGTGGGCAGGGATTGCATATATGAAGTATACAGGCTGTTTTGCGAATATGATGAATCTTTGGTTGATTAATAGGAGTATATGTGATATAATGAGTTTGCAAAGCAAACTCAATGAATTGCCTTCGGCATGAATTGAAATCTGTGATTTCATGAATTGAGCCTTGCGGCTCATGAATTGCACTTTGTGCATTATATAGGCAATTTACTTCATGTTGCGATAGCAACAATTCATGGCTTTAGCCAATTCATGGCTTTAGCCAATTCATGACAACGACAGTTGTCAATTCATTAAAAATGACGCATCTTTCCTATCACTTAATTTTATAATAAGACTGTAACTCATGAATTGCACTTTGTGCATTATATAGGCAATTCAATTCATGTTGCGATAGCAACAATTCATGGCTTTAGCCAACTCATGACTTTAGCCAATTCATGACAACGACAGTTGTCAATTCATTAAAAATGATGCATCTTTCATATCACTTAATTTTATAATAAGACTGTAACTCATGAATTGCACCCCATGCATTAAAGGGTGATAATCATTAATTCAAATAAAGTCAGGAGGGAAAAGGATGAATGCTTTACAGGAGTATAAATGCCCGTGCTGTGACGGAGCCGTAAGCTTTGATACAGACTCGCAAAGGCTCAAGTGTCCATATTGCGGCACCGAGTTTGACATTGAAACGGTGCTTTCCTACGGTGAGGACCTTGATGCCGACTCTGATGACAACATGAATTGGCAGACAAAGCCGACTGCCGAGTGGCAGGAAAATGAAACGGCACAGCTTGGCACCTATGTTTGTAATTCCTGCGGCGGTCAGATTGTCGGAGATGAGAACACGGCATCGACAAAATGCCCATATTGCGGAAATCCCGTTGTTGTTATGGGCAAGGTCTCGGGTATGCTGAAGCCCGACTGTGTTATTCCTTTTAAGGTAGATAAAAAGGCGGCTGTCGAGGCACTGTCGGAGTATTATAAAGGAAAAAGGCTTCTTCCAAAGGTTTTCAAGGACAGAAACAGAATAGAGGAAGTAAAGGGGCTTTATGTTCCCGTATGGCTTTTTGATACCGAGGCTGATGCACATATAAGATATAAGGCTACAAAAAACAGAATGTGGAGCGATTCAAGGTTTGACTATGTTGAAACAAGCTTCTATTCCATAACGAGACAGGGCAGTCTCAGCTTTGCAAATGTTCCCGTTGACGGCTCTACAAAAATGGATGATGAGCTTATGGAATCGGTTGAGCCTTATGATTTTTCAGAAGCTGTGGATTTCAATACGGCATACCTTGCGGGCTTTCTTACAGATAAATATGACGTTGATGCCGAAACGAGCATAGAAAGGGCAAACCAAAGAATAAAAAGGAGCACCGAGGAGGCTTTTGCCTCAACGGTTCACGGATATTCAAGCGTTGTCCCTGCTTCGAGCAGCATAAGCTTTGAAAACGGCAGTTCAAAATATGCGCTATATCCCGTATGGCTGCTTTGTACCGACTGGAACGGACAAAAGTTCCACTTTGCCGTAAACGGACAGACGGGAAAGGTTGCAGGCGATCTTCCTATGGATAAATCGGCGTACCTCAAGTGGCTGTTCGGACTTGCCGCAGGCGTTGGAATAGGGGTTTTCCTTGTTCTTAGGCTTTTGGGTATGTTTTAAGGAGGGAACGGAAATGAAAAGAGTATTATGTATTGTTTTTGTGCTTCTCCTTACGCTGCCTCTGCTTTGTGCGGCGGCAGAAACACCGTATATCAGGGATGAGGCAGGCATATTATCGGAGAATGAGATTGTTACGCTTGAAGATGCGGCAAAGCTTATATCGTCAAAACACGGCATAGATGTGGCGGTTGTGATAATTGAAAGCCTTGACGGTGAATACGAAATGTATTATGCAGACGATTATTACGATATGCATTTCGGAGAAGACGGTGTTCTTTTGTTATACAGTGTCGGTGACGATATAAGATATGTGTCCACCTGCGGCGACTGTATAGACGCAATTGACAATAAGCTTTCAGATATTTCCGCGGCAATAAGCGAACCCTTTTATAACGATAACCATGCCGAGGGGATAAGGGCATACATAGAAACGGTTGACAGCCTCATGGCATCGCATAAAACAAAGGGGCTTGTCATAAGTATTGCCGTGAGTATTGTCATAGGCTTTGTTGTGGCATTGATTGTTACGGGAAGCATGAAGGCACGGCTTGACGGAGCAAAGCATAATGAAAGGGCGGAGGCTTATGTAAATAAGGACAGCCTTAAAATCAACGTATCCCGTGACCTTTTCCTTTACAGAACCGTTTCAAGAACGGCAAAGCCCAAGAATAATTCCTCCACCCATTCTTCAAGCTCGGGAAGAACCCACGGCGGCGGAAGAGTTTGACAGATGGATTTGTTTGTATTATAATATTTTCATAGTAAAAGGTAATTTAATTTAGTTACGAAAGGAGTTCTGACATGGGACTTATTAAAGCAGCACTCGGTGCACTCGGAGGCACACTTGCAGATCAGTGGAAGGAGTTTTTCTACTGCGAATCAATTGACAGCGACACCCTTATGGTCAAGGGACAGAAGATGATCGGAAAGCGTTCGTCTAACACCAAGGGTAGTGACAATGTTATTTCCAACGGCTCGGGCATCATTGTAAATGACGGTCAGGCGATGGTAATTGTTGAACAGGGCAAGGTTGTAGAATTTTGTGCAGAGCCCGGTGAATTTACATACGATACGTCGACAGAGCCTTCAATTTTTTCAGGTAACCTCGGCGAAAGCATAAAGGAAACCTTCAAGACTATCGGTAAGCGTTTCACCTTCGGCGGAGATACAGGCAAGGATCAGAGAGTTTACTACTTTAACACCAAGGAAATTATGGGCAATAAGTACGGCACAGCTACTCCCATTCCCTTCAAGGTAGTAATCAATGAACAGATGGGTCTCAAGCTCAGCGTTGATATCCGTTGCAACGGCGAATATACATATAAGCTCACAAACCCCCTTCTTTTCTATACAAACATAGCGGGAAATGTTTCCGACAGATATGAAAAGACCGAGTGGGAGGATATCCTCAGAAGTTCACTTCTTGATGCTCTTCAGCCGGCGCTTGCTTCTGTTGCGGCAAAGAAGATTGAATACTACGAGCTCCCCGGTCATACGGTAGAAATCAGAAACGCTCTTACAGAGGTGCTTAAACCCGACTGGACAGAAACACGCGGTATCGAGCTTGTAAAGCTCACAATCAATTCTCTCTCTATCCCCGAAGATCAGAGAAAGAAGATTACAGAGTGGGAAGAAAACGCAATGACCACAAATCCCATGATGGCAGGCTCACGTCTTGTAGGTGCACAGGCTGATGCAATGAGAACAGCTGCTGCAAACGAAAACGGCGCAATGACAGGCTTTATGGGCATGGGCATGGCAATGAACGCCGGCGGAAATAACGCAGGTAATCTCTTTGCCATGGGACAGCAACAGCAGGCTGTACCCAATCCTCAGGCTGCCGCAACACCCGATGCTGCAATGGGCTGGAAGTGCGCTTGCGGTGCTGTGGCAACAGGCAAATTCTGCCCCGAATGCGGAACGGCAAGACCCGTAGTTGAAGGCTGGACCTGTTCCTGCGGTGCAGTGAATAAGGGTAAATTCTGCCCTGAATGCGGAGCTAAGAAACCTGCGGGAGCAGCTCAGTATAAGTGCGATAAGTGCGGCTGGGAGCCCGAAAAGGGAAGTGTTCCTCCCAAGTTCTGCCCCGAATGCGGAGATAAATTCGATAATGACGACTTGGTGTAAAAATTTCTGACCGAAAGACCGCCCTTGCGGCGGTCTTTATTGCGCCTTGAACAAGCGTCTTGACACATAAATGAACATGATGTATAATTCATAAAAATAAAACCTTTATAAATATTACTGCGCAAAATAAAGCGTATCTTTTTTCTCTTTTGGTATAAACTATTGGTATATCTTAAGGAAAGGAAGAAAAAAGGTGATTGAGCAGGATACAATAAAGCTACTCAGAGAATGCGATGCAGGCGTAAAAATGGGCGTTTCTTCAATCAATGACGTGATTGATTATGTAAGTAACGAGGACTTCAAGACACGCCTTAGTGACTGTAAGAGAGAGCATTTGAAGCTTGATGAGGAGATACACTCAAGCCTTGTGAGGTATGAGGACGAGGGCAAGGAGCCTGCGGCGATAGCCAAGGGAATGTCCTGGGTAAAGACAAATGTAATGCTTGCCGTCAACGAATCGGATAAAACCGTTGCAGACCTTATGACAGACGGCTGTAACATGGGTGTAAAATCCCTTAATAAGTATCTCAATAAATATGAGGCGGCGGACGAACATTCCAAGGATATTGCAAAACGCCTTATAAATCTTGAAGAAAAGCTGGCTGTTGATATACGCACGTATCTTTAAGACAGAAACAAAACTCCGCTTTTGACATAAGCGGAGTTAGCTTTAAAAATAATAAAGACAGATAATCGGAGAAAATATGGACTTTTTTGACAGCTTTACCTCAAATACAACGGCAGGCAGTGCCAATCAGTTGTATTTCACAATGAAAGATAACGAGGTACATACAGGCAGAGTATTTTATAAAATCACCGTTGGAGGCACCTTCGGTTATTCGCTTTTGTTTTCAAATGTGATTGACAGTACATATGCCGACGGTTCAATATCCCGAAAGAACCTTGAATGTCCCGGGTGGAGCATACATTCTGCAAGGGTAGGCAGATGCAGCCGCATAGATGACGTACAGAACGGCAACTCCATTGAGGTTTTTGATTTCAAAGACCTCACCTTTGACCTGAAAAAACAAAAAGATGTAAAGACGGGCGAGATTTTCTGCTCAGACAGAACAACTCTTACCTTTCGCGAGGGAGAATATCTTTGCCTTGAAATGACCTTTTCGGGAAAGATGATTCCCTATCATGAGGAAACTCTTTTGCCTGTGTTTGTGAAGGAAAAGAATGGCTGGACTGCATCAAAGCATATGCCGTTTCCCGGCATGATAGGCTGTGACAGACCGATAAAAAAGAGAATCGCCTTTTTCGGCGACTCAATCACTCAAGGGTGCGGTACGGGAATAAATACCTATGCTCATTGGAATGCACTTCTTGCACAAAGAATCGGAAAAGAGAATGCATATTGGAATCTCGGCATAGGCTACGGACGTGCAAGCGATGCGGCAAGTGACGGAAGCTGGATGTACAAAGCAAAACAGAATGATGTGATATTTGTCTGCTTGGGAGTCAATGATGTTTTTCACTCTGACTCGGCACAGACAATTATAAAGGATGTTGAACGTATTGTTGATATACTTAAGGCAGAGGGGAAAACCGTAATTCTTCAAACCTTGCCTCCCTTTGACTGTACGGGCACCTGTCTTGAACGCTGGAGCAGGGTGAATGATTACATCAGAAACAACCTTTCGTCAAAGGTCAAGCTTGTTTTTGATACAGTACCCGTTCTTGCAAAAAATGAAAAGGAACCGCATATGGCAAAATACGGCGGACATCCTGATGCCGAAGGCTGCAGAAAATGGGCAGACAGTCTTTATGAGGCGATAAAGGATATTATATAAAATTAACCGGTGCAAGGACAAAGCCTTGCTTTTTCGGGTCACATCATTAAGGGCTTTATTTTGATGTGATATACTGTCTTTAATTAATATCGTTTTTGTACAACATAAGGAGAAACCATGAGTACATACACAAAAAGAGCCGACCTTATAATAAAAGGCGGAAATATCGTTGACGGAAGCGGACAGGCTTCATATACGGGAGATATTGCAGTTGTCGGCAATAAAATAGATTATATAGGAAATCTTGACGGAGCTTTTGCAGAAAAGGTAATTGATGCAAGGGGTAAGCTTGTCACCCCCGGGTTTATTGATACCCATTCTCATTCCGACTCGTCAATCTGGATAAATCCCGAGGCGCAAAGCTCGGTAAGACAGGGCGTGACAACGGAAATTGTCGGAAATTGCGGCTTTTCCATGAGACACACAATAAGTGTGCCCTTTGATGAAAAGGGAAACGGAATAGAATGTGTCTATGACCTTGCAAATACAGACAGGAAAGTTCCGAAGGGTGCGTTTGCCAATACTCTTTTGAAAATGGAAAAGATGGGTGCATCCATTAATACCGCTTTTCTTTGCGGCCATAATGATTTGAGGGTTATTGCAGGGCTTAACACCAAGCGGTACACAAAAGAACAGTTTGATATGATGGAAGGCTTTTTACGGGAGGCACTTGAGAGCGGGTATATAGGCTTTTCGACGGGACTTGAATTTGATCCGGGCGTGCTTTCGGAGCCTGAGGAAATTGAACGCCTTGCTGCCGTTGCGGCAGAATATGACGGAATATATACCACCCATATGAGGGATGAGGGTACATATATTATCGAGGCTGTCGAGGAATTTCTTAATGTCATCAGAAAAACGGGAATGCGCGGCATGATTTCCCACCTCAATGTTAAATACGATAACGGTATTCCAAACGATTACCTTGATAAATGCATGAATATGCTGAAGGAAGCAAGGGAAAAGGAAAACCTTGACGTTTATACAGATATGCTTTCAACCACCTACGGAACAGGCTGTGCACAGGCAATGCTTCCGCCGTGGCTTTATGAAGACGGCTGGGACAGGGCAAGAGAAATTCTTGCCGATAAAGAGGGAAGAGAAAGGGTAAAGGGGGATATGAACAGATACTGGAGATTTCTGGACATGGGACAGTGGGACAGACTTCTTCGTATTATAGCACCCCATATGCCGTCTGTTACGGCGATGTCCTTTGATGAGCTGTGCAAAAAATGGGACAGAGAGCCCTGCGATGCTTTTCTTGATGTCTTTATGAACACAAAGACAATAGACCGGGCAAGGGCAATTGAAATGGTGGGCGTCATGTTCAACGAGAAGACCATGATTGATACCGTTGTCAATGACCCCATATATCTCTGGATGAGCGATAGCTATACCACCGTCGAGGAAGGCGATGCAAGAACGGGAAATATGTCTGATTATATGGGATATCTCTATTTCTTTACAAGATACGTCAAGGAGCTTGGTGTTATCTCGATAGAGAACGCCGTTCATAAGGCAACAAAACGCCCTGCCGACCACTATAAGCTGCAAAAGCGAGGTATGCTAAAGGAGGGCTACTTTGCAGATATAAATGTATTTGAGCTTGATAACCTTAAAGTAAATGCAACCTTTACTGACCCCTGTAAGTATTGCTCGGGCTTTGACTATGTCATTGTCAACGGCACACCCGTTATCCAAAACGGCGAGCATACGGGAAAACGTGCAGGCATGGTGCTCAGAAGAACAGAAAAGTAAATAATTTTTTGCAAAAGACAGGGCAGAAACGCTTTTCGTTTCTGCCTTTTGTTCCCTAAAAAAGCAGATGCATTTTTTGAACGTACTGTTCACATAAAGGTTTCGCCATGTTAACCGAAAATACATAATATTGTTGTTTAATAGTATAGGTTTTTGCAAAGAAAACAAACTTAGAATCCCCGAAAATATCCGAGGACAGAGCTCCTCGTTTTTTTGCGAAAAAATCAAACGAAAGAAAGAAGAATTGAAGTATGAATACTTTGCTTTCCGTGTCAATCGCGCTTCTGGGCGGATTGCTTATGACAAGAGCATTCAAGCCCCTAAAGCTGCCGTCTGTTACGGCATATCTTATAGCCGGCGTGCTTATAGGTCCGTATTGTCTGGGACAGCTGGGCGTGGGAGGCCTCGGTTTTGCAAATATGCATGAGGTTGAACACCTTGGCGTTATAGCAGACGTTGCACTCGGCTTTATTGCCTTTTCAATCGGTAATGAATTTCGTGTTGAAGACCTTAAGATTATAGGAAAAAAAGCTCTGGTAATAGGTATTTTTCAGGCACTTGTGGCAACACTCTTTGTAGATGCAGCACTTGTTGTACTGTATTATCTGATGCCGGGAAAAATAAGTATAGCTCAGGTAATTACGCTTGG
Source organism: Eubacteriales bacterium (assembly GCA_045541355.1). Taxonomy (GTDB): domain Bacteria; phylum Bacillota; class Clostridia; order Oscillospirales; family CAG-382; genus UMGS1387. The sequence goes on from JAZQIW010000002.1 coordinate 9,784, forward strand.
TGCCATTGCAACGGCAACAGCTCCTGCGGCAACACTTATGGTTGTACGACAGTATAAGGCAAAGGGCCCTCTTACAGACCTGCTTTTGCCCATAGTTGCTCTTGATGATGCGGTAGGTCTCATAGTGTTTGCGGTATCCTTCGGAATTGCAAAGACACTCGGAACAAACAGCCTTGACCCCGTATCAATTATTGTAAATCCCCTTGTGGAGATTGTGGCATCCTTGGTTCTCGGTGCTGTTATGGGATGGCTTCTCACACAGCTTGAAAAGCTGTTTAACTCAAATACAAACCGTCTTAATATGACAATTGCATTTGTGTTCCTTACCGTTTCACTTTCCCAGATAAGCTTTGAACTCGGAAGTGTTCACGTAGGCTTCTCGTCGCTTCTTGTTTGTATGATGCTCGGAACGGTATTCTGCAATATCTGTCCTCTTTCCCATGACCTTATGGGACAGGCAGATAAGTGGACAAGCCCGCTGTTTGCGCTTTTCTTTGTAATAAGCGGCGCAGAGCTTGAGCTTGGCGTGTTTACGGATTATGCCGTTGTTGTTATAGGCATTGTTTATATTGTGTTTCGCTGCCTCGGAAAATACTTCGGTACCTTTGCAAGCGCAAAGGCGACAAAATGCGAGTCTAATATCTGTAAGTACCTCGGTATAACACTTTTCCCTCAGGCAGGTGTTGCTTTGGGAATGTGTACAATAGCAAGCGCACAGTTTGGCGAGGCAGGTGTGCTTGTAAGAAACATTACACTTTTTGCAGTGCTTATATATGAATTGTTCGGTCCTGTTCTTACAAGATGGGCGCTTACAAAGGCGGGAGATATAAAGCCCATGGCTCAGGAGGTAAGAGACCGCCGTAAGACAAAGCTTGAGATGGCACAGAAGTCCGGAAAATAGTTTTTGTTTATTAAGGGTCTGAAAATTGTTCAGGCCCTTAGTTGTGTCCAAAAGGAGAAGGCAGACGAAAGTGAAGAGTATCGGTTTTTGTTTTGAATATCTGAAAACCTTTTTAAAGTGGGTAGTAATATCGGTTGCGGTGGGATTTCTCGGCGGCATTGTCGGGGGAGCCTTTCACCTTCTTGTAGACAGGGTTACGGAATATAGGGCAGAGAACACATACCTTCTGCTTTTGCTTCCCGTCGGCGGTATTGTGATAACCTTCCTTTATAAACACTTTGCGGCAAAGGAGCATATTGATACAAACCGTGTCATAGAATCGGTAAGGGATAATAAAAATGTGCCGATTGTCATGGTTCCGCTTATATTTGCAAGTACGGTAATCACCCATATGCTCGGCGGTTCTGCAGGCAGAGAGGGTGCAGCGCTCCAGCTTGGCGGCGGTATAGGCTATAATGTCGGAAAGCTTCTTAAGCTTTCCGAGAGGGATATGCATATAATTGTCATGTCGGGAATGAGCAGCGTGTTTTCGGCACTTTTCGGCACCCCCGTAACAGCGGCGGTGTTTTCCCTTGAGGTTGTAAGCGTCGGCGTGTTTAATTACGCAGGAATTCTTCCGTGTGTTATATCCTCTGTCTGCGCATATATGCTGGCAGGAGCCTTGGGTATTTCCCCCGTACGCTTTGAAAATGTGGCATTTGCCGAGGTTTCGGCATTACTGCTTGTAAAGACAGCCGTTCTTGCCCTTCTTTGCGCCCTTTTGAGCATTGTGTTCTGCATGACAATAGAAAAATGCCATAAGCTTTCAAAGAAGTTTCTCCCGAATATGTACCTTAGAAGTGTTGCGGGCGCAGTAATTATTGTTGCCCTGACCTATGCTGTCGGCACATATGATTATAACGGCGCAGGCATGGATGTTATTGCAAAGGCAATGTCGGGCACGGCGGAGTATGAGGCATTTGCACTTAAACTCTTGTTTACTGCAATAACAATTGCGGCTGGCTTTAAGGGCGGAGAGATAGTGCCGGCATTTTTTGTCGGTTCAAGCTTCGGCTGTGCCTTCGGTCCTCTTCTTCTCGGACTTGATGCACCCATGGCGGCGGCTCTCGGCTTTGTGTCACTGTTTTGCGGAGTTGTAAATTGCCCTGTTGCATCAATGATACTGGCAATTGAGGTTTTTGGAACCGAGGGAATACTGTATTTTGCCGTAGCCTGCGGAGTAAGCTATATGCTTTCGGGCAATTTCGGTCTTTATAAAAGTCAGAAAATAGTCTACTCAAAGCTGGATGCACACTATATTGACGAGAACGCAAAATAATTAAAAAATTGTGACAAAGAAATGAGTTTTTTGTCTCTGTAATATTGACAAATCCTGACAAATAATGTAAAATAGTGTCAACAAATCTTGAAAGGAGCTTGTTTTATGTTTATCGAAAAATATAAAAGAGCGTTATCAGTACTCTCACGTAAACCCATGATGCTTTGGGGCCTTTCTCTGCTTGCAGTTGTTCTCGGCTTTGTTGCAAAGCTGGTATGCGGCGGCTTTATGGCAATAGGCATTGCGGCATCCTACCTCTTTTCTTGCGGTATGGCAAAGGTTTATCTTGACGGTCTTAAGGGCAAGAAGGTAAATTCCACACAGCTTTTTGCGGCATTCAACAAGAACTGCCTCAGAATTGCAGGCGGTATGGCATGGAAGGATCTCTGGTATTTTATTTGGATGCTTGTTCCCATTGCAGGTCCCGTTATTGCACTTGTTAAGGGTTATTCCTATGCATTTACACCCTATATTCTTATGACAAAGCCTGAGGTTACAGCTACCGATGCTCTCAAGCTTTCCATGGAAAAGACAAACGGCAAGAAGCTTCAGATGTTCCTTGCAGATCTTTGCTACGGTCTCATTGTAGGCATTGCGATGCTTGTTCTCTCACTTCTTTCCGCTATTCCTTTCCTCGGACTCATCTTTGGTCTTGTACTCTTTGTATTCTCGGTAGTTGTTATTCTCTTCACACCCATTTTCAAGGGTCTTTACATGGCAGCGTTCTATGAAGATGCTCCCGCACCTCATGGCTACGGCTATGCACCTCAGCAGGGCTATGCACCCCAGCAGGGTTATGTACCTCAGCAGGGCTATGTACCCCAGCAGAGACCTGCTGCACCCCAACAGGCACCACAGCAGGCACCTCAGCAGGCACCTCAGCAGAGACCCGCTGCACCCCAGCAGGCTCCTGAGTGTGGGTCTCAGCAGGCTCCTCAGTATGCGCCTCAGCAGGCACCTCAGCAGCAGGCATATAATCCCAATAACTATCAGCAGAATCAGTAATAAAAAGAATACATATTTCAGAGCCCGAACGGTGTTCGGGCTCTTGCTTTGCCAAAATAAAAAACATTTTATATTCATAAAATACTGTTGAATTGAAATAGATGAGGTATTATAATATATCCTGTCAAAATTTGTAAAACAGAGGTATAATCAGTGGCTAAAATTCTTGAAATCTTCAATAAGCCGACGGACATGACTGTCGGAGCACCCTGGAAGGGTATTGCAATTTTCACAATTCCGATGCTTGTCGGCAATATTGCCCAGCAGCTTTACAGTACCGTTGACAGTATCGTTGTCGGCAATACCGAAGGAGTAGGAGTAACGGGGCTTTCGGCGATCGGCAGCGCAATGCCCATACTTAATATGCTGCTTGTTTTGTTTATCGGTATTTCTGCGGGCGCAAGTATTATGGTTTCACAGTATTTCGGAGCAAAAAGGCGAGAGGATCTTTCAAAGACGATAGGTAACTGTATAACGGTAACCCTCATAAGCTGTGTACTGCTTATAGTAGTAATGACACCCCTTATCCGCCCCATACTTGAAGCTCTCAAAACTCCCGCTTCAACAATAGATTGGTGTGAGGATTATCTTGTAATATCCATTGTCGGCTGTGTAGGCATGGCATTTTATAATATTCTAAGCGGTATAATAAGAGGACTCGGGGATTCGATGTCCGCCCTTATATATCTTCTTGTTGCGACGGTTATAAATATCATTCTTGATATTTTGCTTGTTAGGCACATGGAGGTAGGCGGCGTTGCCCTTGCAACGGTAATTGCCCAGTTTGTATCCTCGGCACTTTGCCTTTGGAAGCTTTCAAGAATGAAGGAGTTCTTTGATTTTAAGCTCAAGTACTTAAAGCCCGAGGCAAAGTACGTAAAGACCATAATTCGTCTCGGTCTTCCTTCGGGAGCAACACAGATGATTTTCTCATCGGCAATGCTTGTTGTTCAGAGACTTACAAACGGCTTTGGCGATATGTTTGTTGCGGCAAACGTAATCGTAATGCGTGTTGACGGCTTTGCCATGATGCCTAACTTTTCCTTTGGTACGGCTCTTACTACATATGCAGGACAGAATGTCGGCGCAGGCCTTTATGACAGAGTTCCCAAGGGTGCAAAGCAGGGAACCCTTATGGCAGTAGGCTGTTCGTCGCTTCTTACGGTGATAATTCTTATTTTCGGCAGGCAAATTATGGGACTTTTCAGTAATGATGCACCCGAGGTTATTGCAATGAGCTATGAGCTTATGAAGATACTTGCCGTCGGATATATTGCAATGGCTGTAACCCAGAGCCTCTCGGGAATAATGAGAGGTGCCGGAGACACGGTAACTCCCATGTGGATATCGCTTATTACAACGGTTGCCGTGCGTGTACCCCTGGCATACGGTATTGCATATTTCACATCTCCCACAGGCGTTCTCAATGACGGCGCCAAGGAATGTATCCAGTATTCGCTTCTTGCAACCTGGGTGCTTGGGGCAATTATTACGGCAATCTTTTACAGGGTAGGAAAGTGGAAGAATAAGGCAATTGACTAAACGAAGAGCAGCTTATCTGCATTTCTGTGGCAGACAGGCTTTCTATAACCATGCAAGGGAGGTGTATTTCGCGTAAATCGAAAAGGCAAAGAAGGTGCCTGTCGACGGAACGCGAAATAAAAAGTGTACGCTTTTGATAAAATCCCGGAATATATTTTTGATATACTTTCGGAAAAAGGTGCAGACAAAAAAGATATCTTTATTGCGGCGTACTGCGATATGGATGCAGAACATAGCTTTTGCGATACATACCTTGCAGTAACCGGTGACAGCCTGTATGTCCTTTCGGGCTTTGAGGTTCTCGAAAAGACGGGGGATAGAAAAAAAGGTCCTCGAGCATATTGGAACGAAAAATGCTTTTTGAAGCTTGAGCTTTCACAAATCGAGGAATTGAGGGTAGAGGAGCTGCTGTCAAGCTCAAGACTTACGGCAAAAAAGACAGACGGCGAGTATGTGTTTCTCTGTGCCATGACAAATTTCTGCAAGGGAAATGCGAATACCTTTGTCAAGTATTTCAAAAAAATCAAGCGCGGGGATATAACCGATACGGGCTTTGAAATAGATCCCGACGACGACCCAAAATCCGTGTGCTGCCCAAAGTGCGGAATGCGTTATCCCGACAGAAACAGAAAAATCTGCCCGAGATGTATGGAAAAGGGTAAGCTTTTCACGAGATTCGGCGTATTTTTGCTCAAGTATAAAGCAGAACTTGCCATACTCATGCTCTCGCTTGTAATGCTGACGGTAATAGGTATTCTCACCCCGTACTTTTCAAAAGGCTTTTTCTTTGATAAGGTGCTTGACGAAAACGGAAGCCTGTACGGACAGGTGCTGCTTGCGGTGGGAATTGTCGTTGCAACAAAGCTGCTTGGTGTTGTGGCAGATATGATAAACGGATATATTTCTACGAAGATAGCGGCAAAAATCGTATATGATTTGAAAAACACCATATTCGGTGCCATAGAAAAGCTTTCCATGGGCTTTTTCAATGCCCGCCAGACAGGCGGTCTCATGACTCAGGTCAATAACGACTCCAATACAATTTACAGCTTTTTCTGTGACGGTGTTCCGTATTTTCTTACAAACATTGTTACGGTTGTTGTGCTTTGCGTAATTGTCTTTGCAATGAATCCGCTTCTTGCGGCTCTTTCTCTTGTGACAATTCCGATTTTCTTTATTGTTCTCAGACGTACATATGCCGTATCCCAAAAGTTTCACGCAAGGAATTATTCGAGTTTTCGCACAATGAATTCCCGCCTTTCCGACGTTCTCGGAGGAATACGTGTAGTAAAGGCATTTTCCAAGGAAAATGATGAAATGGATAGATTTCATAGCAGCAGCTACCGTTCTGCACTGGCAGGAAGAAAGCTTGCGGTTTTCAACAACTACGCATATCCCTTTATAGGTTATATCTGGTATATCGGCAATATAATATCCCTCGGTGTCGGCGGCTATATGGTAATGAAGGGAAGCTTTTCCTTCGGAGAATATATTACCTTTACCGCATATATTGATATGATATACAGCCCCCTGTTTTTCTTCTCCCAGATGATAAACTGGTCGGCGTCATGTACAAACTCGCTTCAAAGACTGTTTGAAATATATGACACCGAGCCCGAAATCACCGAAAAGGAGGATGCCGTAACACCCGATAAAATAGAGGGACACGTCGAATTTAAAAACGTGGATTTCGGATACAGTAAAAATAAGAAGATTATAGATAATGTAAGCTTTGACATTGAAGCAGGGCATACTCTCGGAATTGTCGGCCATACGGGTGCGGGAAAGAGCACACTTGCCAATATAATCATGCGCCTTTATGACTGCGATGAGGGCGGAGTGTATATTGACGGAATAAACGTCAAGGATCTGTCCTTCAAGGCTCTGTACGACAATATTGCAATTGTTTCGCAGGAAACGTACCTTTTTATAGGCACGATTCTTGATAACATCCGCTATGCAAAGCCGGATGCCACCTATGAGGAGGTTGTGCAGGCAGCAAAATGCGCGGGTGCTCATGATTTTATAGTAAAGCTTCCCGACGCATATCATACCAAAATAGGCTTTGGCTATAAGGATCTTTCGGGCGGCGAAAGACAGAGAGTTTCCATCGCAAGGGCGATTCTTCGCGACCCCAAGATTCTGATTCTTGACGAGGCAACCGCCGCCATGGATACCAAGACGGAAAAGCTTATACAAAATGCACTTACAACACTCACAAAGGGTAAGACAACCATAATGATAGCCCACCGCCTTTCAACCCTCAGAGATGCCCATAAGCTTATTGTAATTGAGAAGGGCAAGGTTGCAGAGTCGGGAACACATAAAGAGCTTCTTGAAATACAGGACGGTGTATACAACAGACTTTACACCCTTCAGCAGGAAGCACTCAAAAACGCAGGTATTGCGGAATAGGAGCAGAGAATATGTCAAGACACGAACATAAACAGGCAAATATTCATAAGTCCTCGGCTGAAATTGTAAGAATCAATGCCGAAAATGCCGCTTTTACCATGAAAAACGGCTTTCTCTCCATGACCTTTACCCAATCGGGCGAGAAGCAAGAGCATGACAGGGTGTTTCTTCACAGAACCTTCCCCTTTGAGCTTTTGTGGGAATATATCTCGGTGCTTGACGGCGACTCTGTGGAAATAGGCTTGATATTCAACCTTTCGGATTTTGATGACGAAACAAGAGCCTTGCTTGAAACCGAGCTTGAAAGAAAATACTATCAGCCAAAGATTAAGACAATTGAGGCATTAAAGGAAAGATACGGCTTTTCCTATTGGACTGTCGTTGACGGCGAAGGAAGAAGGATAAACTTCACAATGCAGGATACTTTCCGAAACATTATAAGAATAGGCGAGGATAAGGCTGTTCTGCTTGACGTTGACGGAAACAGATTTGTAATAGACAGTATACTTGGCCTTGATAAAAAGAGTTATAGAAAGATTGAGCTTTATCTCTAAAAAAGAAGTGGGATGCAAATGTCAAATATAAGTAACGAAGTAAGACAAAAACTGAATAGTCTCATGACAGAGCAAGAGCTTGATGAAGTAGTCGCGGCGTTTTGCTATAATCTTGATGGCTATGTGCCGAATGAGACTGCCGAGGGCATAATTGCCTTTGACGGGAAACGCCTTATGAACTTTTGCTCATCCGAGCTTGTTTGCAGCATTGACGCGGATGAGATATCGGAGCTTGTCACCGACATGGGTGTTGGATGTATATTTGTTTCTTACAGAAAAAAGAGCGATGACAGCATCGTATTTTTGTGCCGGAACAATCTTACAAGCTCAAAGGCAATCGTAAAATGGGTAAGAAGGATAAACCACTATCTTGACGACGGAAAAATGCCGGAGGTTTTGGGAAGAGAAGCGGAAAAGTGTCCCAAATGCGGACGTCCTTTTCCTCCCGGCTCTACGGTTTGTGTTCACTGCAGCGACAAAAAGAAGCTGATTTCACGTACATGGGAGCTGTTTAAGCCTTATAAGCTTTTTGTGTTCTCGGCAGTGATAATGTTTTTTGTTATAAGCACCTTGAATATGCTTATGCCCTATATAAACAGAATTTCCGTAGATAACTATATCCAAAATCCAAATCCCGAAGAAGTAAGTATGTCGGGCTTTGTGCTTGTGATGCTGTCATTGCTTGTACTTGAGCTTGTTAACAGGGTTCTTTCGACACTCAGACAGCACCTTCTTATTGCCGCAAGCAGCAAAATGATTGTGGATTTAAGAAATAAGCTTTTTGATAAAATACAGCGCCTTTCAATCTCCAAGATATCCGAGAGAACTGCCGGAGACCTTATGCGAAGGGTTACTGACGACACAGGTACGGTGAACAACTTTGTTGTCAACTATCTTCCGAGCGTCCTCGAACAGCTTGCAGTATTTGTCGTGGTGGGGGTATACCTTTTGCTGTATGACCCGGTGCTGTTTCTTCTCATAATGCTGCCGACGCCCTTTGTTGTAATGTCCTTCAGACTGTTCTGGCGCTTTATGCACTCGCTGTTCAGAAAACGCTGGCTTTCGGGTTCAAGAACAAATACCATTCTTCACGATATTTTTTCGGGAATACGCGTTGTAAAGGCATTTGGCATGGAGCATAGAGAAAGCGCACGCTTTGAAGAGGCTACAAGACAGGAAAAAGAGCTTCAGGAAAAGACAGACTGCCTGTGGAGTCTTATTATGCCTGTGCTCAAGTTTTTCATAAGCTTCGGCGAGTTTATCATTCTTTTTTATGTCGGAAATAAAATTCTCGGAAAAGAAATGACACTCGGTCAGATGTCGCAGTTTTCAATATATGCATCCATGGTATACGGACCTTTAAGAATGGTGGCGCATATTCCGAGACATTTTATGAATTTTACAACATCTGCCGCTAAGGTGTTTGAAATTCTTGATGAGAATGAGGATGTGTGCGATGCTGAAAATCCAAAGGAAATCGAAATAGAAGGAAACATTGAGATTAAAAACGTTTCCTTCGGCTATGATAGCGGACGTGAGGTTCTCCATAAGGTAAACGCCGAAATAAAACACGGCGAATTTATCGGCATTGTCGGAGCATCGGGCGCCGGAAAATCAACGCTTATTAATCTCATTATGCGAATGTATGACGTCGAGGACGGAAGCATAAGCGTTGATGGCGTTGATATAAGGGATATATCTCAGGAAACGCTGAGAAGTAATATCGGCGTTGTTCTTCAGGAAACCTTCCTGTTTTCGGGTACTATTTATCAGAATATCGCCTATGCAAAAAAGGGCGCAACTCGTAAAGAGGTTATTGCCGTTGCAAAACTTGCGGGATGCCATGACTTTATAACGAGAATGCCCGACGGCTATAATACAAAGGTCGGTGAGAGGGGTAATACCCTTTCGGGTGGCGAAAAACAGAGAATTGCCATAGCACGTGCACTCCTCCATGACCCTAAAATTCTTATTCTTGATGAGGCAACAGCATCCCTTGATACCGAAACCGAAAAACAACTTCAGGATGCCCTTGCACGCCTTTCGGAAAAGCGTACTACCATCGCTATCGCTCATAGACTTTCTACCCTGCGAAACGCTACTCGCCTTATCGTTCTTGATAAGGGTAACGTCGTCGAAACAGGTACCCATGATGAACTTATGGCACTCGAAGGCTTCTATTATGGCCTCGTTATGGCTCAGCGCGAAATGTCAAATATGAATAATTGATTTTCCCCGCTTCTTCCCGCTTTTTCCCGCTTTTTCCCGCTTTTTCTTTAGAAAAAGAAAAAGCTTGGCAAAAAGAAACCGTCAAAGGAACATTGGTTTTTGGGATTAGGCTCAAACGTATAATTCTCGATTAAGGCGTCGCTTGGTCGGCATAAACGCAACCGACCAAGCGATTAAAACCCAAATTAGCACCCACCCCAAAGGGAGGGAGATAAGCCTCCACGGCGAAAGAGGGAGAATCAGCGGAGCGTCGGGGAGATGTAGCCCATAGTTACACTTGTCCCTGATTTTGACGAACCGAAGATAAAACCTCAAAAACCGTGAGTGTCAAAATCAGCAATTAAAAAGTACAAATTACCCCCGACCGAGCCACTCCC
>JAZQIW010000003.1:0-36828 GCA_045541355.1 Eubacteriales bacterium
GCATCTATTATAAACAGGTTTTTATATTCTTCAAGAGATGCTTCATCATCATTTACGTAATATTTACCGTTATCACCGTAAACATCTGTGCAAATTACAACAGTCCAGTCATTCTCCGCATCAAAGCTATACTCATTAAGGGGATGTGTCGGGTTTTTATAGTCGCCGTTATTTCCTCCTGAGCACGAGCATACAAGCAAGCACATTACAGCAACCATTGCAAGCAATACCAATCTTTTTTTCATGGTTAATTCCTCCTTTTGTTTTATTATAACACACAAAAAATGGTGATGTCAACAAAAACATAAAGGGGTTTTGATTTTTCTTTTTTGCTTCAAATTAGTTTAAATTTTGTTTGGCGGGAGTTTCGCACGTTACGTCGTGCAAGCCGCGGAACTTCCTGCCCGACAAAAATGTAACTTAAAAAGAAAATAAAGAAAAAAAGCAACAAAAAAAGCAAAGTCGCTGATGCCAAAATGGCATCAGCGAATCGCCTTAATCGAGAATATTACGTTTTAATTAAACCTTTTGTAAAAAAGTTGCGGTCATGTTTTCTTTTGGTGAACCTTTTCTTTTTCCAAAAGAAAAGGTGGAAAAACCCATTTTTTAACCTGCGAAAAACTGAGACCAGTAGATAACACCGCCCGACTGATAAACGCCAATACCTATGTGGGAGTAGTTTTCACCGAGGATGTTGGCTCTGTGCCCCTCGGAGTTCATCCACGCCGTCATTACCTCCTGTGCCGAGCTTTGACCGTATGCAATATTTTCGCCTGCGGTGCGGTAGTCATAGCCCACCTCATCGAGAACGGTAAAACAGCTTTGTCCGCCGGGGCGCGTGTGGGAAAAATAAGTCTTAATCTCAACTGCTCTTATGTTTGCCGCAGAAGAAAGCGTAGCATCGTATGTAAGTGACGAAAGCCCGTGTTTTGCACGTTCACTGTTTACAAGCTCAAGCACTTGCAGTGCGAGTGAATCCTGCGGTATTTCAATCTCAGTGTCGGGTTCCTCGGGTGTAGACGGCACATCGGGAATGTCAGGGATGTCGGGTATCTCGGGTACTTCGGGAATGTCAGGGGTATCTGGTATCTCGGGTACTTCGGGAATGTCAGGGATGTCGGGTGTCTCAGGTACTTCGGGAATGTCAGGGATGTCGGGTGTCTCAGGTACTTCGGGAATGTCAGGCAATTCAGGCTGCCATGGAATATCAGGACAGGTGCCGAAAATTTCTTCAAGGTCCGGTTGAATTACACCCTCACCCATTTCGCATATGGGGGTCTTATGGCGAATGTTGCACACTTCATTTGTATTTACATTTTGTGCAGTTGCTGACATAGCTGCCAACATTGAAATAATAATGAGAGCAATTTGCTTTTTCATTAAAATCTCCTCCTTTCACCAATAATTGTACACACTTCCACCCACCTTTTCAACTCTCAATGATTGGTATACCTGTATACGTTTGGTGTACATGTAAACAAGTGGAAATGCGACAAAAAAGTACCGCACGTTTTTGTCAAAAAATCATGCGGCGAAAGGTGATGTTTATTAAATGTCGTTTATTTTCCGAAAATTGCCGACAAATTACAGCAAAAGGATAAGTACAAGCACTATAAGAAGAATAAGACCGAGGTTATCGGAAAGAAATGAGGTTATGTTATTTGTCATGCAAATGCGCCTCCTTCAGGTTATTTTACTACATTTTATGAGGTATCACAAAATCTTGACACAAACGGAAACCGCAAGAAAGGGCAGTCACAAGACTACCCTTTTACTACATCAAATATTATTTATCACACTTACAAGCTCTTTTACCGCAAAGGCATATCTTTTTGCCTTTACCTCCTCAAACTGTTCTACCATCTCGCCCGCATTCTCGGGAACATCAAAGGTAAACAAATGAGGCTCGAGGCTTACAAATCCGTCATATCCGTTTTTATAAACATCCGAAAGAATTTCGGGAATCTTTCCGTCTCCCCAACCTGCAGGAACAACCTCGACCGCCCCTTTATTATCCTTAATATGAATATGGTCTATATAGGGCTTTAACATTTCATAAGCCTCAAGGCACTCCTGATCACACTCTACAAAATTTGAGAAGTCAAATGCACAGCGGAAGCTTGGTGACACGATTCTTTCAAAAAGCGTTCTGCAGCGTGATGCAACATTTCCGTATATGCCCTTTTCATTCTCGTGAAGAAGTACAACGTCGTTTTCCTCTGCATATTTTACCATTTTCTCAAGGCGTTCAACCACCCAGTCGGTATATGTATCAAAATCCTCGTTTTCGGGAAGATAGAAGGAAAACATTCTGATATACCTTGTTCCAACCTTCTTTGCAACCTCAACCGTTCTTTTGAAGTACCGAAAATGCTCCTCAAAGTCATCTGTTGTCTTGATTTTTCCTATGGGAGTTCCGAGGGATGTGGGTGTAAGGTCATATTCCTTCATAAGAGCGCAAAGTCTGTCAAGCTCATCATCATTAAGAAGCGTTACATTCTTTCCGTCAACAATTCTCGGGTCAAAATACTTTATTCCAAGCTTTTTCAGCGCATCAAACTGTACCAGAATATCATCATGTATTTCATCGCAAAAGCCGGATATTTTAATCTTTGTTTCAAGCATTGTGTCTTCCTCCACATTGTTATATATCATATATTGGTATTTTATCACGTTTGATTCACAAATGCAATAGAAATATCAAAAATAAGATGTTTTTATGCAAGAAGTGTCTGTCGTTTATTGTGCTTTAATATTAATTGTTTATTTTCTATTATTTTTCCCAATTTATGTTAAATTGTTTTACAAAAAATCCAAAAAAATGATATTTCAATCCATGCCGGAAAATGATAAAATTGTTGTGGAATTATATATGTAGTAACCAGGGAGGACACTATGAAAGAAAAAGTTTATTCTCTGCTTGAGGACATCAGAAAACTTGCCGACAAAAATCCGGAGGAATACACCCTTCCCGACAACGTGTACTATCTCAACGACACTGACATTCTGTGTCTTGAAAGACACGGCGGAGAGTCAAGATACCCTTACGAAATGGATGGTCTCAATCTTTGGGTACATTCCACGGGTCACATTAACGCAAACGAAAGTAATTTTGTCATCTTCCGAACCGCTTCCCAACAGGAAGAACCCTCTGTTGAATTTTGGGGCGGCATTAAAAATGGTGACGAATGGATTCCTGTTTCAATCACAGGTGCAACAAAGCAGCTTTACGAACCTATAAAGATTGAAAGATATCTCGTATACACCAAGCGTGCCGCTTACTACATTGCCGAGACAGACGAATGTGTTTTCTCCCTTCGTGTGAACATCACAAGTGAAAAGAGAATCAACTTCCTTCTCTCTGCCATTAACAAAACAGACAAGGACATTGAGGTTTATCTCACCTCCTACATAGATCCTCTTGTAAGATATTCCAACAACGAGGACAGCTGGTGCTTTTGGAACCGGCACGGATTTATCAAGGAAAACGGTTCGTTCAAAATTGTAAGAATCCCCAGCCCCGAAAACACAGACGTAACTCCCCTTACCAACTGTGCAGTAGTCAATAAATCAGTTATGGCAAACAGCTTTTCTGTTCAGTCAACGGCATCAAAGGCTGATTTCTTTGGCGCATCGGGACACTGTCTTTTCAATTCCCTGTGTCTCAGAAGCGGAAAATTTGAACATATTTCGGATTCCGTCAACACCGTAAGTCTTCCTGCTGCCTGCGATATTATAACACTTAAGCTTGCTTCCGGCGAAGAAGCACTTGTCGATTATCTTGTATCTGCCGTTCACGACGAAGCATCTGCCGATGCACTTGTGGGAATGATTCCCGAGCTTTGCGAAATTGACAAGGACTTAAAGGCACAGGAGGATGCAGAGGACGAGCTTCTAAAGAACCTCTCTCTCGAATTCGGCAAGCTCCGCGGCACAGACCTTAACAACAAGGTTTTCAACAGATTTGTAAAGAACATTCAAAAGCAGGTTTCTTTCTGTGCTCTCGGCAAGAACTACGTAGGTGAGCTTTTAGGTGTGCGTGACGTTTTCCAGCAGCTTACCTCCACGAGTCTTTGGAATACAAAGAAGGTAAGAGAAAAAATTGTGAAGGCTCTCAACTTCATTATGGACACAGGAAGAAGCCCCAGACAGTTCTCGGTTCCTCCGTCTGATGACATTATCCCGAAGTTCGACATCCGTCAGTTTATCGACCAGGGTCTTTGGGTAATAGAAACACTTCACAAATACATAAGCCTTACGGGAGACTACACCATTCTCGATGAAATGTGCTCCTACTACACCATTATCGACGAAAAGAGAGACCTTTACAAAAAGAGTGATATCAGAGACTCTGTTCTTGATCATCTTGTACGCATCACAGACTATCTTGTTTCCAACATCGACGACAGAACAGGCTGTCTTATGATTTTATACGGTGACTGGAATGACTCGCTTCACGGTCTTGGTGCAAGTCTTGACGGCAAGAGTGAATTCGGTACAGGTGTCAGCATAATGGCAACACTTCAGCTTTACAAGCTCCTTTCCGAAATGGTAGAAATTCTCTCGGCAGTAAAGAAATATGACGACAAAGTTTCTTCCTACACCGAAAGACGTGTGAATATTGCCGAAAGTCTTGAAAAGCATGCATTCCAATTAGACGGCGACAGACGTCACATTCTCCACGGCTGGGGGGACAAGGGCGCTTACAACGTAGGTTCACTCTGCGATACAGACGGACAGATGCGTTACGGTGCAAATGCCTACTCCTTCTGGTGTATCTGCCACATGATTGACAGAGACCTTACTCTTAAGAAGGATATTCTCACAGCCTACGATGCACTCGATTCAAAGTATGGAATCAAGACCTTTGACAAGCATTTCCCCAAGGGAATGGAAGGTGTTGGAAGAATTGCAAACCTCACCCCCGGCACACACGAAAACGGTGCTACATACATCCATGCAACAATGTTTGCTGTTATGGCACTATTCATCATAGGCGAAGGCGAGAGAGCATGGGAACAGATTTTCAAGACTCTTCCCATTACCCACAAGACGGTTACAAAAACTCCCTTCATTATGCCCAACTGCTATTACTACAACGAAGATTACAAGCTTGACGGTCAGTCGGCAGGTGACTGGTACACGGGCAGCGGTGCGGTGCTTATGAGATGTATCATTGAGCACGCAATGGGCTTCCTTGCCTATCCCGAAGGACTGAAAGTGGCTCCTCCCAGTTATATGCCCTCCGACGAAATCACAATGAAGGTTTTCTTAAAGAACAGCAACATCACATTCAAGTATGCAGACAAGGGTGTTGGTCACAGAGAGTATTTTGTCAACGGCGTGAAGAAAGAAAATCTCTTTGACGAAATATCAGCCAGCGAATACATCTATCTTAAAAATGATGAAATTTCAGGCGATATGCTTATTGAGGTTATTGATTAGTTTTAACAAGGCACGAAAAAAGCCGCACCCCCTCGGGTTGCGGCTTGATTTTTTCTTCTACTTATAGTAATCAAACTCAACATCATAGATACTCACCGTATCTCCGTCCTTGATGCCCTTAGCCTCAAGTGCTTCGATGATGCCTGAATTTCTGAGTACCTTCTGGAAATATGCCATTGATTCATAGTCATTGAAGTTGATAGATTCGATAACCTTAATGATTCTGGGTGCTTCAACAACATATGTGCCATTGACATTGGTGACGGTTATTTCTTCCGAAACCTCATCGCTGTCAACTTCTTCGGCAATCGAATAATCTGCCTCATAAATCTTAAGCGGAGGCAAATCCTGAAGCATTTTGCCCACAAGCTCTTTAAGCTCATCCGTTCCTTCGCCTATGCCTGCGCACATGAACACAATGGGAATATCATTTTCCTTTGCAAATTCCTCGAGTGCCTTTTTGTTTTCCTCCGGCATCATATCTATCTTATTTGCCGCAATAATTCTCGGACGTGAAGATAGCTCGGGACTATACTTTTCAAGCTCTGCATTGATTACCTTTATATCATCAACAGGGTCTCTGCCCTCATAGCCCGATGCATCAACAACATTCACAATGAGTCTGCAGCGTTCAATATGTCTGAGGAACTGATGACCGAGCCCCTCACCATCGCTTGCGCCCTCAATAAGACCGGGAATATCTGCAAGAACATACGAGCCTGCCTTTGAATCAACAACGCCCAGCACGGGTGAAAGGGTAGTAAAATGATATTCTGCAATCTTTGGCTTTGCCGCGCTTACCATGGAAACAATTGTACTTTTTCCTGCACTTGGCATTCCGACAAGGCCTGCATCGGCAAGCATTTTAAGCTCCAGCTCAACTTCAAGCTCCTTGCCCTTGATTCCCGCCTTTGCAAAGTTGGGTGCCTGACGTGTGGGAGTTGCAAAATGAGTGTTGCCAAATCCGCCTTTGCCGCCTTTGAGGATAGTAAATCTTCCTGTTTCGGCAACATCCGCATCCGACATATCCTTGATTACTCTGCCGCTTTCTGCATCCTTTATAACAGTTCCGGGAGGAACGGGAATCTCAATGTTTTCCGCAGTCGCGCCATGGAACTTCTTCGCTGTTCCGTCGCCGCCGTTCGGGGCTACAAACTTTCTTCTGTACTTGAAGTCAAGAAGGGTATTCTTGCCCTCATCTGCTACAAATACAACATCGCCTCCCTTGCCGCCGTCACCGCCGTCGGGTCCGCCGTGGGAAACGTATTTTTCTCTCCTGAAGGAAACGCAGCCGTTACCGCCGTTTCCTGCTTTGATATAGATTTTTACTTTGTCTATAAACATTTTTACACCTCCTGTTGGGGGCTTGTGCAATAAACCAAGATAAAAGGCTGTCAGACAATCCGACAGCCTCATTCAACTATTGTGACAAGCGTTATGCTTCGTAAACGCTGACGCGCTTCTTGCCGCCGGCCATGTGCTCAAACTTAACCTTTCCTGCAACGTGTGCGAAAAGTGTATCGTCAGAACCGATGCCTACGTTAACACCGGGATGAATATGTGTTCCGCGCTGTCTTACAAGAATGTTACCTGCGAGAACGGGCTGACCGTCTGCTCTCTTTACGCCAAGTCTCTTGGATTCGGAATCTCTACCGTTCTTAGTAGAACCAACACCCTTTTTATGAGCAAAAAACTGAATGCCTAATCTTAACATTATGTTACACCTCCGTTGATATTTTTACGAATTTCGGATACGCCTCTGCCAAATCTGTGATATAGCTTCTGTATCCTTCTGCTATGTTCCCTATCTGGGTTTTCTTCTTTCGGTTTTTTTCACCGTCAAGAATGATAACGAGAACATCTGCCGCCTCTTCATCTATTTCAAGCGAAATATCAATGTCGAAGCTCTCGAGTATATTCACAACAAGCTCTGTCGCCGACGAAACCGCAGCACATACAATGTCCTCGCCTTCATCCGCATACCCCGAATGTCCCTCTACCTTTATTCTTGAGAAAGACAAATCCTCACTTACTGTTAATGTTACTCTTGTCATAATTATTAGCCGATCTTAGTGATCTGTACCTTGGAATAGGGCTGTCTGTGTCCCTGCTTCTTCTTTTCGCCCTTCTTGGACTTGTACTTGAACACTACTACCTTCTTAGCCTTAGCGTTTCTGAGAACAGTACCTTCTACCTTAACGCCTGTATCGCCTGTCTTGATACCGCCGTCTGTGGAAGAAGCGATTACGTCAAAAGAAACCTTTTCGTTTTCTTCTACGCCGAGCTTTTCAACGAAGATGATGTCACCTTCCTGAACCTTATACTGCTTTCCGCCTGTCATAATGATTGCGTACACGAAAAGCACCTCCTCTTTTATTAAGAACTCGCTGATTTAAGAGGTTTTTATGTCACCAAAAATGGGCATAAAATTAGGCACCCCTATCATGCGGCTTTGCTATTATATCACAAGAAAATGCGTTTGTCAATAGTTTTCAAGCACTTTTTATTCTGTTTTTTCTACCGTCTCGATGCTTATGCTTTCCTCGCCGAGTGTTTCAAAAATTTCATTCATAAGCATATCAATCTGCTCTTCACCGTTCTTCACAAACATCATATTTGCCGAGATTACGCCCTCTCCGTACTTGGAGAAGGATACTATTGAAGAAAACTCTCCGTCATACTTAAGATACAAGGTAAAATCCTTTTCAAAATCCTTCGGCATAATATACCCTTCGCTGTTTGAAAGCATGCTTACGGCAGCAATAGTCTGAGCACCGTATCTTGCATTAATCATACTTGCAAACTGATTTACGCTGAAGCGGTTAAGCTCAATCACCTTTTCAAAATCAACATCGGTTTCGCCAAAAGCTTCTTTCATGTGTTCAAGCGCCTTATCCTTATTAAAGGTGACAAAAAGTATTTCTTTTGGATTATCAAAATCAAGCTCTCCCACCGACTTGATTTTCTCTGCCACCTCGCCGTCTGCGGTATACATAGCTACAAACTCTTTCGACCTTGCAAGCTCTCCCGATTCCTTTGTCAGCTTTATTGCCTCATTTATATAAAAGCTATCCGTTCCTTCGGGAACAGCCACAGTTCCAAACGTTTTATCTTCATCCGCCGATATGCCGTCTGTGTCGGCATTGTTGCAGGAGCAAAAAAGAAGAACACAGGCAAGCACGGCAAAAGCAATTTTTTTCATAACATTTATCCTCCCAAGAGCTTATTTCTTTCACAAAAACATAATACCACACGTTCTTTTATATGTCAACGCAAAGCTTGCTTTTGTAAAAAATCTGCCCGCAAAAGCGGGCAGGTAATCTTATTTCTTTGTAAGCGTAATTGTGTTTGATGTGGGTCCTGCCTCCCAGCCGACTGTATATCCAAGACCCTCTGCCGCATATCTTATGGGCACATAGGTTCTTCCCAAAGACGCATCAATATAGGATGCAATATCCATGGGATATCTTACATCGTTTACATAATATTCGGCGGCGCCGACGGGGAATCTGATTGTAAGCCCCTCAGCATCTACCTTACCCATGGCTGTATTGATAACGCTGTCCCAGATAACTCTCGCACCCATGCTTTCAAGGCACTGTCTGAGAGGATACATACTTCTTCCCTCAACAATCTGCACGGGAGTCTCAAGTATAATCTCCTTACCGTTAATGACAAGCTTTGTTCTTCTCTCACAGAATTTTACAAGCTCGGGAGTCTTAAGGTTTCTGACATCTCCCTCTGTTATAAGCAGCTCTCCTGTGTTTTTGAGTATAATCCAAACCTTATCCGTGTGCTTTACAAAAGCGACATCACTTATGCCATAGGGAATGGTTTCCTCGGTAAATCTGTTAAAGGCACAAAGGGTATTGTCCTTTGCCTGATACAAGTCGACAATGTTATCATAGAATCTTTCAACACCGCTTGTATAGAAGGTGAGGCTCTTTACCTTTTTCGCATCCTGCTCTACAATGAAGGTGTTACCTGTGCCGTCATTTGAAACAACATAAAGAAGCTTATTTCTGATGTAAAGCTTTTCTGCGTTGTCAGAAATTTTAAGATTTGGGTCTGTTATATCTCTGTCGGTAATTCTGAGTCGGTATTTATATGCT
Source organism: Eubacteriales bacterium (assembly GCA_045541355.1). GTDB lineage: Bacteria > Bacillota > Clostridia > Oscillospirales > CAG-382 > UMGS1387. The sequence goes on from JAZQIW010000003.1 coordinate 9,558, forward strand.
GTAGCAGAGTCCGCAATATAGTAAAAGGCGTTATCCTCAAACACCACCTTATCCACACTTGAAACAGCGCCCGCAACCTTCTTTACATCCTTTGCGTTTTCACTGACATAAAGCTCGGAATTATTTGTAACAATCACACAGTCCTTACCGTTTGTGACAAAATCCTTTACCTCGTCTGCAAAGAGTACGGGGCTTGACTCTGAAAGAGGCTTGTTTTTGATGCTTGATGAACATTTATAGCTGAAAAGCTCGCCGTTTGTATTGAGAATATAAAGATATTCTGAGCTGTATTCCGCCTTGACAACGCCTGACATTATATCAAACTTCTCTTCGTTTCTCCTGCCTGAAAGCACACCGTTATTATCAATGCACATATACTCAAAGCCTGTTTCGGGCTTGGGTATACGCACAACAGTACGCGCATTTACATCAAAGGGACCGGTAAGCACAACCTCTCTTTTGGTTCTGTCATACTTTACAAGGCTTATGCTGTTATCGTTATAAACAACCGTTGCATTTTCATAAGGCCATGTTTTTGGAACAGAAAACTCCCTTACATTATCCGTAAGAATAACGGGATCCATTTTATCCGTTTCTCCGTATATCAGAACGCCGTCATGCAAAAGTGCAATCATGCTCTTACCGTAATCATCGGTAAAGTATGCATCCTTTACCCAAAGATGGTCGGCAGATGCTCCTATTGCAAGAACAAACGCCGCAAGGGTGCAAACCAACGCTGTCAAAAGCTTTTTCATTCAAATTCCTCCCGAAAGTTCTTTTAAAATTATAAATAATTTTATCACATCAACTCGCTAAAGTCAACAGTTTTATTATATATGCCGACAAAACGGCATCAAAAAGCAGTCCGTACACTTTTGCAGGACTGCTTTAAAAACTATTTTACTGTCCGAGTCTGAGCATTTCGTCAATACAATGCTTTGCCGCATCTATTATGTCGCGTTCAAGGACAATTTCCTCGCCCTTTCCCGTCTTGAGAAACTCAAGAACATCAGTAAGTCTTGTAAGCTTCATATCGGGGCAAATAAAATTCTTTGTAATGGTATAGAATTTCTTTTGGGGAAGCTCCATTGCCAGATGCTCTGCAATGCTGTTCTCCGTGCCGATGATAAACTCCCTTTTATCACTGCTTCTTGCAAAGTCCATGATATCCTTTGTCGAGCCGGTTACATCGGCGTGCTTTACCACATCATATGTACATTCGGGATGAACAAGCAAGAGCGCGTCGGGATGCTGCCTTTTTGCCTCCAGCACCTGCTCCTGTGTGATTGAGCCATGTACGGGGCAGCCTCCGCGAAGAAGCTGTACCTCCTTTTCAGGACAATGCTTTGCAACGTATGTGCCGAGATTTATGTCGGGAATAAACAAAATCTTATCGGCATCCATATTCTTTACGATTTTAAGAGCCGACGAGCTTGTAACACAAACATCGCATACCGTTTTAAGAAGTGCTGTTGTATTTACATACGCTACAACCTTATGGTCGGGAAAGCGTTTTTTCATGGCAAGGATATAATCCTTTGTAAACTGCTCTGCCATGGGACAGCCTGCATCCTTATGTGAAAGATATACATTTTTTTCAGGAGAAAGAATCTTTACCGTCTCCGCCATAAAGCGCACTCCGCACATGAGAACGTTTTTATTCTCGACACCCTGTGCCTTCACACTGAGAGCATAGCTGTCCCCGACGAAGTCGGCAATCTCGCATATATCGGGATTCTGATAGCTATGTGCAAGGATGCACACATCTTTTTCCTTTTTGAGACGAAGTATTTCGTCCTGTATTTGTCTTAGTTTCATAATTACAATCTGATATTTTATTGGGGCGGATATTATCCGCCCATTGTTTACATCATATTTTCTTGTTGCGGGTTTATGCCTTGGGAACAATACGTTCCTTGCCGCCCATGTAAGGTCTGAGGGCTTCGGGAATACGAACCGAGCCGTCGGCTTCGAGGTTATTTTCAAAGAAGGCAATAAGCATTCTGGGAGGAGCAACAACTGTATTATTGAGTGTATGTGCAAAATACTTGCCATCCTTGCCGGCAACTCTTATCTTAAGTCTTCTCGCCTGTGCATCACCGAGATTTGAGCAGGAGCCTACTTCAAAGTACTTCTGCTGTCTGGGACTCCACGCCTCAACGTCAACGCTCTTCACCTTGAGGTCTGCAAGGTCTCCCGAGCAGCACTCGAGAGTTCTTACGGGTATATCAAGGCTGCGGAAGAGGTCTACTGTATTCTGCCAGAGCTTATCATACCACATCATGCTGTCCTCGGGCTTACATACAACAATCATTTCCTGCTTTTCAAACTGGTGAATACGGTATACGCCTCTCTCTTCAATGCCGTGTGCACCCTTTTCCTTGCGGAAGCAGGGTGAATAGCTGGTGAGGGTGTAAGGAAGCTTTTCCTCGGGGATAATTGTATCAATAAACTTACCTATCATAGAGTGTTCGCTTGTACCGATAAGGTAAAGATCCTCGCCCTCAATCTTATACATCATCGAATCCATTTCGGCAAAAGACATAACGCCTGTAACAACCTCGGATCTGATCATGAAAGGAGGAATACAGTAGGTAAAGCCGCGGTCTATCATAAAATCTCTTGCATAGGAGATAACCGCAGAGTGAATTCTTGCAACATCTCCCTGAAGATAATAAAAGCCGTTACCTGCAACCTTTCTTGCAGAGTCAAGGTCGATACCCTCAAACCTTTCAAATATGTCCGTATGATAAGGAATTTCAAAGTCGGGAGTAACAGGCTCTCCGTATCTCTGAACCTCAACGTTTTCGCTGTCGTCCTTACCTATCGGAACGCTTGGGTCTATGATGTTGGGTATTGTCATCATAATTGTCTTGATGCGTTCTGCAACCTGTGCCTCTTCCGCTTCAAGTGCCGCCATCTTCTCTGCCTGCTCTGTTACAAGCTTTTTCATTTCTTCGGCTTCTTCCTTTTTGCCCTGTCCCATAAGAGCACCTATCTGCTTTGAGTACTTATTTCTGTCGGCTCTGATTGCCTCAGCCTCCTGCTTGAGTGCTCTGTCCTTAACGTCAAGTTCGATTACTTCATCGACAAGAGGAAGCTTTGAGTCCTGAAACTTGTTTTTAATATTCTGCTTTACTATTTCAGGGTTTTCTCTTAAAAATTTGAGGTCTAACATTTTGTTTCTCCTTTATACATATATATTTCTTACTTAATCAAGTCGTTCACCCTGTCAACAAGGGTACGGATTGATATATTTTCATCGCCTGTCACAAGCTCTATGATTTTCTCTGTACCGCCATCCGAAAGGAAGGGACCTGCAATGCGGCGGAATTTCTCAGAAGGCCAATCAATTCCGATATTTTCATGTGCCTCGCCCTTTGGATAAATCTTTTCCGCAAGTGCAATACCAACCTTGCTTTGGTTGCTTTTACTTCCTGCTATAAGTGCGCCGAGAAGGTCTATAAAGCAGCCTCTCATTCTGCTCTGCACTTGACTTGGCAGGTCGCTTCATTTTGTATTTAAAATAAAACTTTCGAGTTTATAATCTGTTTTAAAAATCATTTTTACATCTTATAAAAGTTATTTGAACGCGTAACTGTTGCAGGAGGTGCAAAGTCGAGTCTTTCGTTTTCTATACCGAGTATCTTTTCGGGGCTTATCCAGGGCTTATTCTGGAGTGCGCTTGTTTCTTCATGGGTGAGGTAGCCCTTATAGGTTGTGAGGCTTCTTCTGTAATATCCGTCCTTGACACAGCATTTTTCAACGCCGTCATTGAGAATACTCATAATCATGGGGAGCATTTCGGAAGCGTATGCAACAGAAGTGGTATTTGCAACAGCACCGGGAATATTGGATACACAGTAATGAACAACACCGTTTACAACATATCTGGGGTTATCGTGATGTGTTTCGTGACTGGACTCGATTGCTCCGGGGTCATCGTTTGAAATATCAACAAGAACAGAGCCCGGTTCCATAAGCTTTAACATTTCCTTGTCAATAAGGAAATCCTTTCTTTCCTTGGGCCACTTTACGCAGTTAAGCACCATGTCGGTCTGAGGAAGAACCGATGCTATGGCTTCCTTATTGCAGAGCATTGTGTTAATCTGGCTGTTATACTGAGTGAGGAGCTTTCTGAGAAGGCCTACATTTATATCCATAACCGTACAGTTTGCGCCGAGAGCATAGAGAACTTCAAGTGCGCCCTGTCCCACAACACCTGCGCCGAGAATAAGCACATTCATTCTGGGTGCACCTGCAAAGCCTCCCACATACTTACCCTTGCCGCCGTTGATTGTGAGCATGGATTCAAGTCCGAAAAGTGCGCCCTGCTTACCTGCTGCCTCACAGTTGGGAGAGCCGAAACGATGTGCATCCTCAGCAGTAAATGAGATACACTTACTCTCAAGAAGTGCATCTACCTCCTCGGGATGTCCCGCAGGATGAATACAGCCGAGAATAATCTGATTTTCACGCATCAAGGGGTACTCAACGGGTGTAAATTCCTTAACCTTTGCAACCATATCGCAATTCGCCCAGATTTCTTCCTTTGTCATTACAATTTTTGCGCCTGCTTCTTTGTATTTTTCATCGGGAAAGCCCGCCATTTTGCCGCAGTCATGCTCTGCCCATACCTCGTGACCCGAAGCAACGATTGTTCTTACCTCGGCGGGAGTGGAAATTACTCTGTACTCACCTTCTTTAATATCCCTTAAAATTCCGTATTTCATGAATTTTTCCTCCTTATGGAATATATTGGAATATATCTTAATTTTATAAACAACAAACAAAAACAAAAAACACCCCGGGATTTCAAATCGAAATCAAGGGTGCTGAAATACACGGTACCACCTTGTGTTTTACTCTTACCTTTAACGCAGGATTACGTCTTGCTCATCGCAAAAAGCTCGGGAATGGAAAACGGTCTCTCACTTACGCACTCACAGCCTCAGGTGCGATTCTCTTTGAAGTAAATACATCCGCATTTTTTCCGTCATTGCATTTTTTATTGCATAAATTATACCGCTAAAACATAGGTTTGTCAATAGATTTTCCAAAAATTACAATCAGTATACCCATATCTTACGGAAACGGGATTTTGTTACACTTCTGTAACTTGACTTTTTACACTTTTTGCCGTAAAATATATTATGTGTAGGTATTTGTTTAAGGACGGCGCATTTCGCCACCACGAAAGGAAAAACAAAATATGACATCAGTACCAGAAATATTTGCCTCCAACGTCTTTAACGACGACGTGATGAGGGACAAACTGCCAAAAGACGTTTACAAATCTCTTCGCAAGACAATAGAAGACGGCGAAGACCTTGACAAGAGTGTTGCAAATGTTGTTGCAAACGCCATGAAGGACTGGGCGGTAGAGCACGGCGCTACCCACTACACCCACTGGTTCCAGCCCCTTACCGGCATCACCGCCGAAAAGCATGACAGCTTTATAAGCCCCACCTCCTCCTGCCACATTATTATGGAGTTCTCGGGCAAGGAGCTTATCAAGGGTGAAACCGATGCATCCAGCTTCCCGTCGGGAGGTCTCAGAGCAACATTTGAAGCAAGAGGCTACACCGCATGGGATCCCACAAGCTATGCCTTTGTCAAGGACGGCTCACTGTTTATACCCACAGTATTCTGTTCCTACGGCGGCGAGGCCCTCGACAAAAAAACACCACTTCTTCATTCCATGGAAGCCATTAATGAGCAGGCTCTCAGAATTTTAAGGCTCTTTGGCAACAAGGGTGTAAAGCGTGTAACCTCCTCTGCAGGTGCCGAGCAGGAGTATTTTCTTATTGACAAGCACACCTTTGACAAGCGTGAAGATTTAATCTTCTGCGGAAGAACGCTTTTCGGCGCAAATCCCCCTAAAGGACAGGAAATGGACGACCACTATTTCGGTGCAATAAAGCCGAGAGTTGCAGCGTTCATGAAGGAGCTTGACGAGGAGCTTTGGAAGTTAGGGGTGCTTTCCAAGACAAAGCACAACGAAGCTGCTCCTGCACAGCATGAGCTTGCTCCCATATTTACAAGCACAAACATTGCCACCGACCACAATCAGCTGATTATGGAAATAATGAGAAAGGTTGCCGACAAGCATTCGCTTGTATGTCTGCTTCACGAAAAGCCTTTTGCCGGTGTCAACGGAAGCGGCAAGCACAACAACTGGTCGCTTTCAACAGATAAGGGTGAAAATCTCTTCAATCCCGGCAAAACACCGCATGAAAATGCACAGTTCCTCTTATTCCTTGTTGCGGTTATAAAGGCTGTTGACGAATATCAGGATCTTCTCAGAATATCCGTTGCCTCTGCGGGCAATGACCACAGACTCGGTGCGGGCGAAGCTCCCCCTGCCATCGTTTCCATGTTTATAGGCGATGAGCTTGAAGCAATTCTTTCTGCAATTGAGTCGGGCAAGAGCTACGGCGGTGCGGAAAAGCAGAGAATGGAAATCGGAGTCCATGTTCTTCCGTCATTCACCAAGGATACCACCGACAGGAACAGAACAAGCCCCTTTGCATTTACGGGCAATAAATTTGAGTTCAGAATGCTTGGCTCATCCCAGTCAATTTCCGACTCCAACATTGTTCTTAACACAATAGTTGCACAGGAGCTCAAGGAATTTGCAGATGAGCTTGAAAATGCAGCTGATTTTTCAAAGGCTCTCACAAATCTCATCAAGAAAACCATCAAGGAGCACAAGAGAATCATTTACAACGGCAACTGTTACAGTGATGAATGGAAGAAGGAAGCGGAAAAACGCGGGCTTCACAACTACTCAAACACGGTTGAAGCTCTTCCCCATTTTGTTGACAAGGCAAATGTAAAGCTCTTTACCGACCACAGAGTGTTCAATGAAACGGAAATGCATTCGCGTCTCGAAATTCTCCTTGAGATGTATTCAAAAACCATCAACATTGAGGCACGCACCTTTATCGACATGATGAAAAAGCAGATTATTCCCGCTATATGCGAATACTCCGCACATCTGTCACGCGACATTACCTCAAAGAAGGCTGTAAGCCCCGATATTGATGCAACACCAGAGACCGAGCTTCTTACAAAGCTATCCCGTCTCAACAAAAAGCTCTACGAAACAGGAAAAACACTCGAAGAAAATCTTGCCGGCATTCCTCAGCTTCATGATGCACAGGAAACCGCCCGTTACTATCGTACCAAGGTATTTGAAGTAATGCAGGAAATGAGAGTGATTGTTGACGAAATCGAACCCAATATTCCTAAGACAATCTGGCCTGTTCCCACATACAGCGACATTATATTCAACATATAAATATTTAAGGCGGACATCCTTTCGGATGCCCGCCTTTTGATTTACATTATTTTGAAAATATCGAGATTACAACCGTCGGAATACACCAGAAGAGCTGGGATGCCGCAATAAGCATAATTCCTATCTCAAAGGATGTGAAGCTTAGAAGGGTTGCTGCAACAAATCCCACAACACAGGCAAATACCGAAATGATATTATTTGACTTATACACATTTCTTAAAGAATCAAGTCTGATAAAGCCCTTGAGGAAATTATGTACACCCGAAAGGGATATCACGGCACTTTCCGTTTCTTCCGAAATACCCGTCATGCTGTCAAGCTGATTATGCTTCTTTATTACATTTACAGGATAATTGCTGCCGCGAAGTCCGCCGCAAATAAGCTCGTTTGTAATGCATGGGTCAAGTGTCTTTACTCCCACGCAAATACCCGCTTCATAGAAGGCATGAAGAACCTCTTCAAAACCGCGGTTCATTGCGTACTTGATATAGAACTTTGCCGCAAGTGCTCCGTCTACCGACATATACATTATGCTTCCGAGTGACTGGAGGAAGGATTCGTCAATGTTATCCAAAGGTGTCTCTATATCATACAGCTTCATGAATGCGCCTGTTCCGACAAGCACCTCCTTGCCGTCGATTTTTGCCGAGATACCGTCAGAAAAATGCTCCGTGATACTTGCTTCTATATCATTTCCCTCAATGCTGTGAACAGAGTTTGCGAACACATACGAAAGAGGCCCCTGAAGCTTATCAAACACTCTTGCCATATAAAGAATGACCTTATCTATTCTGTTTTCTCCATAAGTCTTGATGCTCGAAACCTTTACGCTTCTCGGAGGGAACACCTCTGTGTCGTCAAAGGAGATAATGCCGGTTGTCTTATATGTATCGCAAGCCGCCTCACCGATAAACGCCGTCTGGGTTTTCTTTGCCTTGCCCGAAGAAACAAGGAACGGAAGCGCCGTTGAAAGAAGTGCGTTAAAGGGAAGTGCTGCAAGGCAGATAACCGTAAAGGTGCAAACACCTGTATATACGTTCTCGGCAAATATTCCGCGTATAAGTGCCGCCGCAAGAGAAACAAGCAGTACCGTCACTATCATCTTAAAGCTTCCCTTTGATGCCTCGGGTACGGCATAGCTCTTTTTAAAGAAGCCTTTTACGAAATTGCTTTTACCTACCGTGAAAATTGTTGTATCGTTATCAAGGTATTTTTCAAAGGCTCTTGCCTCAAGCGAAGAGGCATCAAGCTGTGCACATGAGAACTTCGGAGCCTTGGATGCAGCGATACAGAAGGATGTAAGCGCCGTATATGCCTTAATAAAGCTATTGACAGACAGGAGCACAAGGCTGATACAGCCTACGGAGCACAATGAGCGAAGGCTCGGGCTGTCGGATGCAAGAAGGCAGGACAAAATGCTGTGAAGAGCACACACAACAACCGTTACTGCCGCAAAGCTTTCGCTTGAAGGACGCGAAGGGCGAAGTCCCTTGAAGGCTCTCTTCATTCCGTCAAGGTTGAAGATTACGCAAAGGAACATAAGCTGGAGCATTGACATTGCGTATGTGACTCCGTACTTACCTGCTTCAAACACCGCAGGGTGTGCCGCCTTTGTTCCCGAGGAAACCTCAAAATAAACGCACAGCACTGCCGCGACAAGTGTGAGCACCACCGAGAACATCGCCTTTATTGCCTTTGAGCGAAGTCCCTTTAAAATAGCAGGCTCCTGTGCCTTTTCGGTATATTCTTCATCCGGCTCATCATCGCCGAAAACGCTGTCAAAGGTTTTATAGCTTTTACCTCCCGTTCCGAGAGCTCGGATAAGTCTTTCTTCCTCTGTTTCGGGCTCATCGGGTGTATCAAGAGGATTTGTGTATTCTCTGACGTCGGAGGCTTCCTGCTCTGCCGTCTCGGATGAGGTATTATAAATAGGCTCGAAGCCGTCCTGTATGTAATCCTCCTTCGGAGAAGAGGAAACACCCGAGAGCATTTCCATATCGTCATCGGAAACAAGTCCGCGGCGTCTCTTTTTCTTCTTATCCTTTTTGGATTTACCGTCATCCTCCGGAATAGGTGCCGGTGTTATATCGAAGGTTTTGGTTTCACCCTCATCAAAACGGCTGTCGGCAAGCTTTATGAGCTCATTTACCTTATCCTCAACACTGCGAGAATGAGTTGCGTTATAATAGTCCTTTGCAGTTTCCTCAAGCTCTCCCACGTTAAGCTCACGATGGTCTATCTCACCCGAAAATTCCTGCTCCGCTTCCGCTGCAGTCTCACTTTCGGACACATTCTCCGCCTCATCCTCGGAGGAAACAATATCTATATTTTCCTTTTCCACCGTCATGGCATCGGAAAAGGCTTCTTCTACATCAAAAAGGCTTTCCTGATCCTTATGTATTGTTTCATCCGCACCGAGAGTCTCATCATTTGAAACAGCGGGCATCTCTTTTGTTTTATTAAGCTGGTCGTTGTTATTCTGCATAATTTTTTGACCTCCCGAATTATTTATATCCTCTCTGCCGTATTGCTTCATACAAAAGCACGGCAGATGCAGTTGACACATTAAGCGAGTTTACCTTTCCCCGCATGGGAAGCGACACAATAAAGTCGCAGTTTTTCTTCACAAGTGCCGAAACACCGTTTTCTTCACTTCCAAGCACTATTGCACACGGAACATCAAAGTCAACCTTTGTATAGTCCTCTCCGTCAGCCTCAGCCGCAAACACCCAAACACCGTACTCCTTAAGCTTCTTTATGGTCTCTGTGACATTTACGCACTTTACAGCCGCAAGATGCTCAACAGCACCCGCACTCGCCTTTGAAACAGCCGGTGTAATGCACGCACTTCTTCTTTTGGGAATTATTATTCCATGTGCACCCGCACCTTCTGCACACCTTATTATTGCACCGAGATTATGAGGGTCGGACACGTTATCCGCAATTACAATAAGCGGTTTTTCACCCCGTTGTTTTGCAATCTCAAGTACATCCTCTATTTCCACATATTCCTTTTCGGAAGCAATAGCCACAATTCCCTGATGCTGTTCAAAGCCGCACAGTCTGTCAAGCTTTGCCTTTTCAACCTCTATGAGCGGTATTCCGCGCGACAGAGCCTCTGCCGCAAGAACGGTTATCGAGCCTTCTCTCTCTCCTGCCTGAACATAAATCTTCTCGATTGTTCTCTCGGATTTCAGAAGCTCTCTTACAGCATTTCTTCCCGGAACCGAGCCGTTTTCAAGTCCCGCCTCATAGCCGTTTCCGTCATTATAGGGCTTTGTGCGTTTTTTATTATATGCACCTCTGTCATCTCTTTTTGAGGCAGGCTTTGAGTATCTGCCCTTGTTTTCAAACTTATTTCCCATAATTATCCTTTATAGTTCAAAATCACAAACAATTATCTCTTAAACATCATTTTACCACACAAATTTGCATTTGTACAGCAAAAAGAGTCGAATGGTCAAAATTTCCTTAATCGCGGGTGTCAACCTTTATCGTTTTTAAATACTCAATCGCCGTCAAAAGCACGTTATCCTCGGCATTGGGAAGGGTTGTAAAGCGCATTTGATTTTCAACGCTCAGAGCCGCTTCAATATCGGGTGCGACACCCACCCCGTCAAAGCTTTTGCCGCTTGCGGGTGTATAAAGTGTTGAAGAAAGGCTTACCGCATCGCCGTCGGGAAGGGTATACATACTCTGCGTTGATGCCTTACCGTAGGTGGTTGTGCCAACAAGCTGTGCCGCATCCTGTTCACCGAGGCATGCCGCAAAAACCTCTGCACCGCAGACAGTTCCCTTATTTATAAGCACCGCAAGAGGATATGGGCTGGAATTGGTATCCGAGGTCACGGTATTTGTTGCTCCCTTTTTATCGGTGACCGTAAAAAGAGGGCCGTCACCAAGCAAAAAGTCAAGTATTCTTGAAATTGTCTCTATGTTTCCGCCGGGATTGTTTCTGACATCAAGCACAAACTTATCACAGCCCTTGGTAATAAGCTCCTGAAGCACGCCTTTAAAGGTTTCTTCGTCACCTGTATTAAAGCTGCTTATTCTTATAAGTCCAATATCCGCCTCGAGTCTTTCACCCGTTATGCTGTCGGTATTCACTATGCCCCTCATAAGAGCCGTTGAAAATGAGCTGCCGTCGGCTCGCTTTACCGTTAAGACAACCTGAGTATCAGCAAGTCCTCCTCCAAGCTCACGCATTACCTTATAGTATCCAAGCTGCTTTACCGAAACACCGTTTACCGCCGTTATGAGGTCACCCGGAACAAGTCCTTGCATCTCAGCCGGAGAGCCTTTATACACATTGACAACATACAGTCCGTCAAGCGACGAGTCATAGAGTGTGCTGACACCGACACCCGTATTTGAGCTTGAGTTCATAAGGGTTATATAGTCCTGATACCGGGATTTTGAAAGGTACATTGAAAAGTTATCGGGAAGTGAAAGCACAAGTCCCGACAATGCGCCTTCTATAACCGTATCATTTTTCACCTCATACAGGTAATTATCCGACACAAGCTGACTCAGCGAGGCAAGGCTTTCGGATATCTCGGTGCTGTCGGTAGCTATCATATCCGATACACGTTCCTGCCAGATTTCGTCTGTTTCTCTGTATGTTATCTGAAAGGTAATAAAGCAGGCGGAAATTATTACAAATGCAAAAATTGCCGCAAAACGAATCTTTCCCTGCATAAAACGTCTCCTTTTTACAAATTTTGCCTCTATGGATATAAACAAACTTACGGCGGTGAGCAAACCGCCGTCGTTTATTCATTTATACTGAACCAAGGTACTGTCTGGGATTTACCGCAACACCGTTTTTATACACGGTAAAGTGCAAATGGTTGCCCGTAGACCAGCCCGTTGTTCCGACCTTGGCAATCATTTCGCCTCTCTTTACTGTCTGTCCCTTACTTACAAGTCTTGCGCTTGCGTGGGCATAAAGAGTTACGACTCCGCCGCCGTGGTCTATCTGTACAACATTACCCCATGAATCGCTGTATCTCGAATCTATTACCGTGCCGTCATCGGCAGCATAGATGGGAGTTCCTGCGGGAGCCGCCATATCAAGTCCGTTATGAAGCTCCTTTTTACCTGTAATCGGGCTTGTTCTCCATTCAAATTCGGAGGATATTCTATAATTCTCTGTCGGAATACAGAAAACACCGGAGTAGGAGGATATCTGACCGTTTTTACGCATTTCCTCATATCTTCTCTGAAGCTCGGCTTCCATTTCATACATTTCCGCCTGCTTTGCGGAAAGCTGCGCCTGATTTATTGCGGCATTCTGCTCATACTCCTGCTTTTTGGCAAGGGCATATGCCTCACGCTCCTCAAGCTGCTTCTTGAGGTTTGCCTGCTCTTCACCGAAAATTTCAAGCTGTGAAATAGAGTTTTTATACTGATCATTTGCCTTTTCAAGCTCTGAAATGGTTGTGGAGAGGTTTTCAAGAATGTTATCATTCGCCTGAAAATGATAGGATAAAAGGTCTGTCCTTGAAAGAAAATCGCCAATATCCTGTGAGCCGAAGATAAGATTAAAGTATGTATCGTTGCCATACTGATAGCTCATTCTGAGCATACTGTCAAAGGCTGAAAGCTCGTCTTCTTTCTTGATTTCAAGCTCATTTATATTCTTTTCCGTCTCTTCCTGTACCGACTTCCACTGGGCAAACAGCTCGTCAATTATTGAGCTCTGCTGTGTGAGAATGGATATTTCGGCGTCAAGCTGCTGTATCTCAACGGCATAAGAGGCTGCCGCCGCCTTATCGCTCTTGATTTTATTCTGAAGGGCAGTTCTCTCTTCCCGTATGCCCTTTAGTTGATTTTCAAGCTCATATATAGTCTTGGATTTATCTGTTGATGCCGCAATTACACTTGCCGTATCATATGCCATAAGGCAAACCGTTACAAGGCTCATTACCGCAATCATACACAGCGCCCCGAAAAGGCGGTGTCTTACAAATGACATCTTGAGGAGAACTCCTTTCACGAATTGTTTTTTCTCTTATCGCTTTTAAACTCTCATATACTTTCTGATAGTAAGCGCACTTCCGAAAACACCTATAAATATACCTGCGCCGAAGTAAATAATAAGGAACAGATTGTTAAGAGGTGCAAAGGGAATGATGGATATAATCGCGTACTGTTCGGGTATCTTTGCCACAAGGAAATTATAAATATACCACTGTGCGGCATATCCGAGTCCGGAGGCGATTACTGAAATGATAATACTTTCCACAACGAAGGGCATTGTTATATAAAACTTTGTTGCGCCTATATAACGCATGATGCTTATTTCAAGCTCCCTTGAATGGAAGGTAATCTTAATTGTATTTGCAATCACAAATACAGACACGACAACAAGAAGTGCCATGAGCCATGTGCCGCCGATTGTGATTATGTTCTTGAGTTTTTCTATGTTCTGGGCAATTTCCCTGCTGTTTCTGATGCTGTCAACGCCCTCGATTTTTTCAAGCTTATACTGAAGAGAATCCAGTGCGCTCACCGACTCATACTCAATTCTGTATGCATCGGGCAGGGGGTTATCTCTGCCCTTTTCATAAATATTGAAAAGCTCCGAATACTCCTCGCCGTACTTTGCCTTTTCTTCCTCAAGCGCCTGTTCTTTGGGAACAAATGTAACCTTGGTCACATTATCAAGTGCCTTCATTTGCTCCTCTGCCGCCTCAACCGTTTCCTTTTCTGCGTCAAGCGCCATATAGCAGACAAGCTCATTGAAGTCATCCATTTTATCAAGGTTATAGTTTACATTGAGTATAATGGTTGCAAAAATACCTATCATAAGAAGCGATGACAAAAGCACAAGAACCGAGGCAAAGCTCATAAGTCCGTTTCTGAAAACGCCCTTGAAGCCGTCTTTGATGAAGGTAAAAAGTCTAAATCTTCTCATCAAACATACCTCCGATTCTGTCGTTCTCTATCTCGCCGTCTTTTATTGTTATAACCCTCTTCTGATACTTATTTACAAGGCTCTGCTCATGGGTTACGACAATCACGGTTTTTCCGAGCTTTTCGTTGAGGTTGATGAGAAGCTCCATGATATCACGGCTCATCTCAGGGTCAAGATTTCCCGTAGGCTCATCAGCAATGATTATGTCGGGGTTATTGACTATTGCTCTTGCAAGGGCAACTCTCTGCTGTTCACCGCCCGAAAGCTGTGTCGGAAACGACTTCATTTTATCGGAAAGTCCCACAAGGTCAAGAAAAAAGGGCACTCTTTTCTTGATGGAGCTTGATGGAGCACCGATTACCTGCATTGCAAAGGCAACATTTTCATAAACGGTTTTCTTGGGGAATAGTCTGAAATCCTGGAAAACAACCCCCATTTCGCGGCGAAGATAAGGCACCTTGCCGTTTCTCATTTTATCGAGTCTGAAACCGTTTATAATAATTCTTCCGTCTGAGACCTTTTCCTCGCGAAGAAGAAGCTTTGTAAGGGTTGTTTTTCCCGAGCCGGATTTACCGACCACAAAGACAAATTCCCCGTCATCTATTCTTAAATCGACATTTTTAAGAACATATTCTCTGTTGTTATAGGTTTTTGATACGTTTTTAAATTCTATCATTTACAAATTCCTTTTAATATTTAACGGGTTTGGATGTCAGATACTTCTTTACCATAAGAGCCACCTTGAAGGTGATTGCGTGCTCAAATTCACGAAGGTCAAGACCTGTAATCTTACGTATCTTTTCAAGTCTGTAAACAAGTGTATTTCTATGTACAAAAAGCTTTCTCGATGTTTCGGACACGTTGAGGTTATTCTCGAAGAACGCCTGTATTGTCATAAGCGTTTCATGGTCAAGGCTTTCAAGCGAGCCCTTCTTGAATACCTCCTGAAGGAACATATCGCAAAGGGTGGTGGGAAGCTGATAAATAAGTCTTCCGATGCCAAGGTTTTCATAGCTGATAACGCTCTTCTTTGTATCGAACACCTTGCCTACTTCTATGGCAACCTGACTTTCTCTGAATGCCGTTGCAAGGTCACGAATGTTTTCCGAAACAGAGCCGATACCGATTGTTACCGAGTGGAAAAATTCGGCGCTTATGGTATCGACAATTGAGTGAGCAACTCTTTCAAGCTCCTTTGCATCAATTCCGGACTTTACTTCCTTGACAAGAACAACATCGTTTTCGCCTATGCTTATAACATAGTCCTTATTCTTATCGGGGAACATATTCTGCATGATATCGTAAGGAATAACATCACCCTTTTCGGCAAAGCGTACAAAGAATACCGCACGCGAAGCCTCGGCGTTAAAGTGAAGCTCCTTTGCCTTGATATAGATATCACTCGGGAGAATATTATCAAGGATAATGTTCTTTATAAAGCTTGACTTGTCGTACTTTTCACCGTACAAATTCTTGATGTTCGCGAAAGAAACCGCAATTACCGAGGAAATATCGGCACTTGCCTTATCATCCCCATGAACCATGATGATATTATCTATCTTTGCGAAGGTACCCATGAGTCTGTAAGTTGAGCCGCCGCTTACAACAACCTCATCATCACCCGTGAAAAGCTCGGGAACTCCTCCAAGTCTTTCGCCGATTCTGACAAGCTCGCTGCAGGCAACTATGACACCCTGATCGTCAAGCACCGCAACGGTTCTGTCAACCGTTTCCTTAAGCTGATTAATAACATTCTGAAAAACTCTTGTAGACATAGTATTTACTTTCCTTTCTCAAAGCCTTCGCTTATTCGCGTATAAGTCTTATGGTGTAAATGATTGCAAACACAATATACTGCACAAAAATTGCAATCACCATTGTGTTCACAGTCAACGAAAGGGGACTGTTTACAATAAAATCTCGCCAGAAGAGGAACAGCGCGCCAAGCACAAGGGGAACATACACGGGGTATGTGAGAAAGGCTGTCTTTCTCTTTTTTGACACCTTGAGATTTTTGATGTTCTTTACAAAAAGAACGCACGACGCAATTCCTGCAAGAATAATAAGCACCTTTACGATTCTGATTCCCGTGCCGAATTTGTTTGCCGTAAGATATACCGCAAGTCCTGCACAGGCGCTGATTACGGAATAGAAGGTAAAATCAATGTTATAGAATTTTGAAATATAGTAAATCGCTGCAAGAACAACCGTTGCCGCAATAAAGAAGCCGTGAAGTCCCGAATTTTTCTCTATACCGAAGCATACCGCAAAGAAACCGAGGTACAGAACAATTGCAAGGCAGTTTGTGCTTGTAAAAATTCTCTTTGATTCATCAATATTCTTGACTCTTGTGAACACAAACCACGCCACAGCACCGACAAGCGCCAGAGCACCTATAACGGCAAACACGGGGCTGTTGAAAAATTGGTAGAAATTATAAGTAAGATCCTGCCCCGAGGCATCTCTGAGCACCATTGTGTTTTCCATTTTCACCACGAGCAGAACAAAAACACAGACAATGGCAAAGACGCCGGACATTTTGTAAAAATCAATATCTGCCTTGGTGAGGGTGGGTTTTACATTTTTCTTTTTCTTGAATGATGACAAAATAAACACTCCGTATCTTTATATTATTTTTTTAAACACATTTATTCTCTGCCCCTATCGCAGATTACCCGTAAGGAGCATGATTGCAGACGAAGCACAAAGAGGCGCGGTTTCGGTTCTGAGTATTCTCGGACCAAGGCTTGCAAGCGGCACTCCGCACTTCTCTGCCGACACCGCCTCCGCCTCCGAAAGCCCGCCTTCGGGGCCTATCAGAAACGCCGCCGTGACAATCTCTCCCTTAGTGCGTGATTTATTAACTATCTCATCAATGGGAACATGGGGCTGTGACTCATAACACACAAAGCCGCAATCGCTCTCTCCTATTTCCCGGAGGGCTTCCTTAAAGCTTACCGCCTCACAAACCCTCGGAATTATTCCCCTGCCGCTCTGCATTGCCGCCTCTCTTGCAATTTTATTCCATCTTGCCGTTTTCTTTGCAAGCGATGCTTCATCGGGGCGTGATATGCACCGTTCGGTAACAACCGGCACAATACTTGAAACACCAAGCTCTGTACACTTCTGCACTATAAAATCAAACTTATCCGACTTTACAAGTGCCTGATAAAGCGTGACAAACACATCCGGCTCTGCCGCACTCTTTCTTTGGGACAGGACCTTAAGCTCTACCTCGTTTTTTGTTATTCCCGAGATTTCACACTCATAATCGGTGCCTTCTGCATCGCAGACGCACATCTGCTCTCCCACTTTTGCCCTGAGAGAAAGGGATATATGCTTTGCATCCTCGCCGCTTACCGTTATTCTGTCGCCGAGAATGTTTTGCTTTTCTACAAAGAACCGTGGCATAATACTACCGCCGCCCATTCCTGACTTTCGGCAAATTCACATGTCACAAGGCCGTTTGCCTCAAGAGCCTCGACAACCTCCGAGCTTCTCTCTGCAATTATACCCGAAACGAGAAGGTATCCGTCATCCGAAAGCACCTTTTTGAAAACGGGTGCCATCCAGATAAGCACATCTGCCACAATGTTTGCAGCTATAAGGTTATACTTTTTCTCGCACACCTTATTATAAAAAGCTTCATCGTTAAGAATATTACCTGCCATTACTTTATATTTATCTTTGCTGATTCTATTCTCTCCGAAATTCTCATTTGCAATACGTGCCGAGTTTTCGTCGATATCAACCGCCGTAACATATTCCGCACCCAAAAGCGATGCCGCAATACCAAGTATTCCGCTTCCGCAGCCCATGTCAAGGACCCGAATCGGCTCTGCTGCTTTTTTCATATATTTTTCCACCATTTCAAGGCACAGACGTGTGGTGGTATGCGAGCCTGTTCCAAAGGAGCTTGACGGGTCTATTTCAATCACCGTCTTTTCGGAAAGCTCCTCGGGGAGCTCTTCCCATGAAGGCTTTATGCACAGATTTTTTCCTACCGAAAAGGGCTTAAAGTACTTTTTCCAGTTATTCTCCCAGTCCTCTTCCTCTATCTTGTCGCTTGTCGTAACCTCAAGTGTTCCGAAGCTGCCGTCTGTATCAAGCATTTTCAATGCTTCAATGGATTTTCTGACAGCCATAAGCGTCTCAATCCCCTGAGCATTCTCTGCAACATAGAACTTTACCGTGGTTTCGCAATCCTTGAGCTTTAACAGGTCATCCTCGACATAGTCAAAGAACACTCCCTCTCCCTCAAGAAATTCATTGAAGTCACATTTGTCTTCAACGGCGTATCCCGTAATGCCGTTCATCAGAAGTCTGCCGGCAACCGGCTCTATTCCCTCGGTGGTTGTATGAACAACCGCTTCAATCCAATACATAGATTTTCCTTTCGCAGCAGGATTTTCGTGAGCTTTTTTTATACTCATCACACAAAAAATCCGTCATACAGCTTTTTATGCATTTTGACACATGACGAATTTATTCTATCTTATTTTATCTTTTTTTGTGACAAATGTCAATAGACTCAGGCATATTTTTTATGAAAAATTAATATATTTTTGCCGTAAAACTGTGCAATAAGTCTAATTGGCAAAAACATCTTGACAAATGTGGGCAAAAGTGATAATATTACTGATGATAGGGGAAATATTTTTATTTTTGCCCTGTCAAGGGACAAAGCAATACAATATAATGTTGATAGAGGTGCATTTGACAAGAGTAGCATTTTCCGAACACAAGCTTTACATTGTCGGTAAAGGGAAAGGCGAAAGGGGAAAATGCCGAAGCGTCGGGAGAGACAAACCCGAAAGCTGGGCGTAGGATTAACAGTCTTACGACTGTCATGCATGGTATCACCTGTATGTTGTGCTATCGGACAAAGATGCCGCATTTGCGGACCGCGTTTGGACTTCTTTACCGCCGATAGTAATTTCGGCGTTTTTTGTTGTGAAAACCCACCATACCAAAGTACACACTTTCCGAAGGGAGAATTTTTATGAAGAACACATTCAGGGGTGCGGCAACTGCTCTTATTACCCCTATGAAGGATGGGAAAATTGATTACCGGAAGTTTTCAGAGCTTATTGAAGATCAGATAAAAAACGATATAGATGCCCTTGTTGTATGCGGAACAACCGGAGAGTCTGCAACACTTGATGACACCGAGCACAGAGAGCTTATCAAATTCTGTGTAGAGCAGGTCAACCATCGTGTTCCCGTAATCGCAGGAACAGGAAGCAACGACACAAGATATGCCGTTGATTTATCGGCACACGCCTGTGAGCTTGGCGCCGATATGCTTCTTCTTGTTACTCCCTACTACAACAAAACAACGCAGCGCGGACTTATCAAGCATTTCAACACCGTAGCAGATGCCGTTGACAAGCCCATGATATTATACAATGTTCCATCCAGAACAGGTCTTAACATTCTTCCCGAAACATACAAGGAGCTTTCCTACAACGAAAAGATTGTTGCTGCCAAGGAAGCAAACGGCAACATTTCCGCTATTGCCGAAACAATTCATCTTTGCGGTGAAAACCTCGACATCATCTCCGGCAATGACGACCAGATTGTTCCGATTATGGCACTTGGCGGTGTCGGCGTGATCTCTGTTCTTTCAAATGTTGTCCCCAAGGAAACACATGAAATGTGCAAGGCTATGCTTGAGGGAAGAGTAAAGGAAGCGGCGGAGCTTCAGCTCAAATACCTTCCCCTCATCAACGCGCTGTTCTGCGAAACCAACCCCATCCCCGTAAAAGCGGCAATGGCAGAGCTCGGCTTCTGCAGCGACGAATTAAGACTTCCTCTCTGTGAAATGGCACCGTCAAACCGCGAAAAGCTGATTGCCATTATGAAAGAGGCAGGCATCAATTTCTGACAAAAAGCCGTCGTCGGTTTTGACGGCGGCAGTTTTTATCTATGAAACAAAGAAAAGGACAAACAAACATGGTAAATATTATTATAAGCGGAATCAACGGCAGAATGGGAAAGGCAATTGAAGAAATGTGCAAGGCAAGCTCGCGTTTTCGCATTGTTGCCGGTCTTGACATAAACCTCGGCATCCCCCACGAATTTCCGACGGTTTCCGATGTAAACGAGCTTGACTGCTCGGCTGATGCAATTATCGATTTTTCACATCACTCGGCATCAAAGGCACTTTGCGACTATGCCGTAAAAACTTCCACTCCCGTGATTTTCTGTACTACGGGATACACAGACGAGGAGCTTGAATACATAAAGCTTACAAGTCAAAAGGTTGCGGTTTTCAGAAGCGGAAACATGAGTCTTGGCATAAATCTGCTTATTGAGCTTTCCAAAAAGGCGGCCGAAATCCTTGACGGCTTTGACATAGAAATAATCGAGCAGCATCACAACCAGAAGCTTGATGCTCCCAGCGGCACGGCTCTTATGATTGCCGATGGTATAAAGAGTGTAAAGCAGGACAGCGAATACGTATATGACAGGACAAACGTCAGACGCAAAAGAGACGAGCATGAAATCGGAATACATTCCGTTCGCGGCGGCTCCATTGTTGGCGAGCACGAAGTGCTCTTTGCAGGCAGAAACGAAAACATAACCCTTCGTCATTCTGCCCTCAGCCGAGAGGTGTTTGCAGACGGCGCACTTAAAGCAGCCGAGTTCATCAAGGGCAAGGGTGCGGGAATGTACAATATGACAAGCGTTCTTTCCGAGCTTATTTAAATTTAACACAGTCAAAAACAGCACCTTTCGGTGCTGTTTTCATTTTACCCTTCAATCAAAAGCATTTTTCTATGCCGCGTGTCTTACAGTTATCTATTTTACCGCAGTGATAGCACAGCTCATTGGGACAGGTTCCCTTTTCGACAAACTTCAGAATGTTCTCGACGGTTGTCTGGGCAATATTATTGAGTGCTTCCTTTGTGAGATAGCCTTGGTGGGATGTGACAATGACATTGGGCATGGAAATCAGTCTTGCAAGCGTATCGTCTTCAACAATGTGTCCCGAGAAATCCTTAAAGAAAAAGTCCGATTCCTCCTCGTACACATCAAGGCACGCCGCACCTATCTTTCTTGCCTTTATGCCTTCTATAAGCTCATCCGTATCAATAAGCGCACCTCTTGAGGTATTGATAATTACAACGCCTTTTTTCATTTTATTTATGCTTTCTTTTCCCACCATGTGCTTTGTTTCATCCGTAAGCGGGCAGTGAAGAGAAATAATGTCGCTTCTTTCAAACAACTCGTCAAGACTTACATACTCTTCCCCCACGTCTTTACTCGGGAACTTGTCATAGCAAAGCACCTTCATACCGAAGCCGCGGCAGATGCTTATAAATGCCTGACCGATTTTTCCCGTTCCCACAACGCCGACGGTTTTTCCGTGAAGGTCAAAGCCGTCAAGACCGTTAAGGCTGAAGTTAAAGTCTCTTGTTCTGATATATGCCTTGTGTATACGTCTTATTGAAGTAAGCAGCATGGCGATTGCGTGCTCCGCAACAGCATAGGGCGAATATGCCGGAACGTGCACCACGTGTACCTTGCCGTAGCAATACTGTATATCAACATTATTATATCCGGCACATCTGAGAGCAACAACCTTTATGCCATACTCATAAAGCTTATCTATTACGGCTCTGTTTACCGTGTCATTTACAAACACACAAACGCCGTCATAGCCTTGTGCAAGGTTTACGGTATCCTCACTCAGCTTTGTCTCAAAAAACTTGAATTTTATACCATTTTCCTCACCGTATTTTTCAAACCCCGGTTTATCATAGGGCTTTGCATCGAATAAAGCTATCTTCATGTTTTTCACTCCGTTTTTGTTTATATTTAGTGTTTGATAATTCCCTTTGATTATTCATTATTTGAACTGAGAATTATAAATGTCAAAGTAATGCCCCTTCTTTTCGAGAAGCTGCTTATGCGTACCTGCCTCGCATATTTTTCCGTCACCCATAACAATGATGATATCGGCGTTTTTGACGGTTGAAAGTCTATGTGCAATGATAAAGCAGGTTTTTCCCTTCATAAGACGCTGCATAGCATCCGAAATCTGCATTTCCGTACGGGAATCGACATTACTTGTCGCCTCATCGAGAATGAGGAGATGAGAGTCATTGAGCATCGCCCTTGCAATGGTGAGAAGCTGCTTCTGTCCCTTTGATATACCCTGACCGTCATCCGAAAGCATCGTATCATAACCATCAGGCAGATTTTCTATAAACCTGTCTATTTTTGCACTTCTCGCCGCGTTTTTGACATCCTCAAGCGTTGCACCCTCTCTGCCGTAGGCAATGTTTTCAAAAACAGTGCCCGAAAACAGCCATGTGTCCTGAAGAACCATTGTAAAGCTCTGCCTCAACGACCTTCTTGTAAGCTTTTGAATATCCTTTCCGTCTATTAGTATTCTTCCTCTGTCAGGGTCATAAAAACGCATGAGAAGATTGATGATTGTTGTCTTTCCCGCGCCCGTATGCCCCACTATTGCCACGACCTTGCCCGGAGCAATATCCATCGAGAAGTCCTTTATTATATCCCTTTTCTTATCGTAGGAAAAATCAACATTTTCAATGCTCACCTCGCCCTTCGGCGACACAAGAAGCTCTGCATCCTCCGCATCCTCGGGTTCTGTCGGCTCATCAAGAAGCGTAAACATTCTGTCGGCTGCGGCAAAGGCAGACTGAAGCTCGCTGAGAATGTTGGCAAATTCATTGATGGGGCCCGAGAACTTTCTCGAATAAAGAATAAATGACGAAATGTTACCGAGGCTGATAAGCCGGCCGAGATACAGCAAGGAGCCGAGAAGGCTGACAAGAGTCATGGAAAGATTATTTATAAAATTGACAGACGGACCTACGATACATGCCTGATAATCCGCCTCATAATATGAATCCACTGCCTCTTTATTGAAAAAGTCAAATCTATCAGTAACATTCTTTTCATTGCCGTAAACCTTGATTGTACGAAGCCCCGACATCATTTCCTCGGCATAGCCGTTAAGTCTTCCCAAAGAAGCAGAGCGCTTTTTGAAAAGCGGCTGAACCTTCAATGTTTTATGCTTTGTAAACAGCACAGTAATGGGTACGGTTATTGCAAACACCGAAAGCAGCGGCACATTTATTGTGGACATCATAACAAACGGGCCTATAACGGTTATGGCACTTGCACCAATCTGCAGCACATCGTTTGAGAGGGAGGCGTTTATGGTGTCGATATCATAAGATATACGGCTTATTATATCTCCCGTCTGGTTTGTGTCATAATAGGACACGGGAAGCTTTGACAGGTGCTCAAACACATCCCGTCTCATGGCATATGTAACACGCTTTGTCACGGCTGTCATAACAACCGTCAATGCATATGACAGCAGTGCCGATATCACATACACGGCTATCATAAGAATACAGTAAAAGTATACGCCTTCAAAATTCACCCCCGTCTTTCGGGAAATTTCATCTATTGCAAGTCCTGAAAGAGCAGGTCCTGCAAGGGCAAGAAGGTTTGATACAATCATCATAACAAAAGCCGCAAGCAAAAGAACCTTATGCTCGGCAAGATATGCTCCGAGTCTTGTAATAAGATATCTTCTTGAATGGTTTTGCTTTGTCCTTTGCTTATTCTCCTGCATTATTCATCGCCTCCCATCTGACCTTTGGCAATGAGGGCATATTCTGAGCAGCTATCAAGAAGCTCTGCGTGCCTGCCTTTTCCGATTATTCTGCCGTTCTCTATCACAAGAATTACATCGCAATCCTTGACGGTACTTACGCGCTGTGAGCACAGCACCATAACCCCGTCTTTTCTGCAGCCGTTCTTTATCGCTAAGCGTAAAAGCATATCGGTTCTATAATCAAGAGCACTTGAAGCATCGTCAAGGACAAGAATTTTCGGGTTTCGTGCAATGGCTCTTGATATGAGAAGTCTCTGGCGCTGTCCCCCAGAGAGATTTGTGCCCTTTGAGGTGAGCATATGCTCATATTTATCTGGAAGACCTTCTACAAATTCCTTTGCCTGCGATATTTCGACAGCCCTGTCTACCGTCTCTTTATCAAGCTCCTTTCCAAACGCAATATTGTCGTAAAGTGTTCCTTCAAAGATAAAGTCATTCTGCATGGATACTCCGAAAAGGTTACGCAGCTCATCCTTTGAATAGCTCTTTATATCCTTGCCGTCAACAAGTATTTCGCCCTCGTTTGGCTCATAAAACCTATATAACAACGAAAGAATTGTGCTTTTACCGCTGCCCGTGGCACCGATAATTCCTATGCTCTGTCCCTTATCAACCGAGAAGGATATATCCCAAAGCACGTTTTTATTCTCATTATAGGCAAAAGAAACATTGCGAAATTCGAGAAAAGCATCGCTTCTTGCGTTTTTCTCTTCAATTTCTTTCTTTTCGCTTTCATACAGCTTATCAATACCGTCATCCGTATCTACAATTTCCGCAATTCTGTCAGCAGATGCAACGCCCTTTGACGTCATTATAAAAACACGGGTAATCGCAAGCATGGCGTTTGAAATCATAATAAAATAATTCATAAAAGCAATTATCTTGCCCGTTTCGCCAAGTCCCGAGTCTACCCTGCCCGCACCCACAAGAATTACGCCGCAGAGTCCCGCATTCAGAAGAAGGCTGATTATGGGGTTTGATATTCCCATAACAAGGCTTGCTTTTTTATCTCTTTTACAAAGCTCCTTATTGACACTGTCAAAGCGTTCGATTTCATAATCGGTTTTGGAAAGTGCCTTTATTACGCGAACACCCAGAGCGTTTTCCCTAACCACTCTTACCATATCATCAACCGAATCCTGAAGCTTCTTATACAGCCTTATACCGCTTTTTGACACCCCGTATACGACGATAAATATAAACGGGAGCGTGCAAAGCAATACGAGAGTTAGCGAGGCATCAAGAAAAAGCGTAACACCGATGCCTCCCGCAAGCAGTATGGGTGCTCTTACGCCTATACGCTGCACCCGTGCTATAAAGTTATGCAGATTATATGTATCGCTTGTAAGTCTTGCTTCAAGAGAAGCAATTGTTATTTCATCCGTCTTTTTACAGGAAAGCTTCAATATTTTATCAAACAAATCGTGTCGGATTCTCTCGCAGGATTTTCTTGCAACATTTGCCGCCATTCTGTTGGCAATAACATTAAACGAAAAGGCAACAACCGAGAAAAACAGCATTACAATGCCGCACATCACAATTCTTGCGTAATCCTGTGAGGGCACCGCCTTATCTATAAGCTCTGCAAGCACCGATGGCAGAACAAGATCCGAAACCGTGCCGATAAATTTTATAAGTAATCCCAAAAGCACCGCCGAGGTATACGGCTTTATATATCTGAGAATGAATTTCACCTGTTTATCCCTCCGTTTGTTCCATTATACACACAATAATATGAAAAATTCAACAGTGGCGGCTTACTACGGAGTTAAATTTGCAAAATGTTTATTGACTAAAGGGCTCATGTGTGGTATCTTAGTTAATATGAGTTAAAGGAAGGAGGGTGCTTTATTGCTCAAGAAAATTTTGGGTGATGCCTGTTTTGACATTTCCATCAAAGAAGGCAAAAGACTTCTTCTTCCCGGCAAAGCTCTATGCGTTACCCTTTGCTTTTCAAACGACACGGAATATGACCTTCCCCTATCCTGCACCCTTACCTTACCGCGTACCGTTAAATGTGACAGGTGCGAGTTTGACGTTATCCTTCCTGCCGAGGGAAACACCGAACAAACAA
Source organism: Eubacteriales bacterium (assembly GCA_045541355.1). Lineage (GTDB taxonomy): Bacteria > Bacillota > Clostridia > Oscillospirales > CAG-382 > UMGS1387. Next base: position 35,518 of record JAZQIW010000003.1, read on the forward strand.
TGGTTTTTTCGGTATCCGAGAACGAGCTTTCCTTCTGCGGACAGAGCATATGTGAGATTAAAATATGCGACAGGGTATTTTCCTTTGAAAGCAGCTATGAGCTTGAGCTTCACACCGAAATGGCATATAAATGCTCATTGCCTCAGGATAACGGCTCCAATAAAAGCAACGGCGTACTGTTTTCCCGAGGCGGTACAATATACGCAAACAAGGGCGAGAGAATCAGCATGCAGATTATAGCTCTTCAGGAAACCGACATTCATGCTGTCTATGAAAAGGGCTTTATACATAGCTTAAATCTTTGCGGCAAGAGGACAGAGTCCGACACAATTCATTTATCCGTAGGCTGCAACAGCCTTTATTTTGATGCATTATGCGACGGAGAGCTTCACTTTGAAAGCGTTTCCAACGATGAGACAATTTTTCTTGACACAATAAATCCCATAAACTTTGTGGAGGTAGAACAATAATGAAAAAAACAATTACAGCGGCAATATGTACTGCTGTTTCATGTGCGGTTTTATCACTTGGCACTCTTGCGGCAAGCGAGACAATCACATACGATTTCGGAGTAGGCTCCGAGCTTGAAAAGCACGTAAAAACAAAGAACGGTTTTCATCAGGAGCTTTACGACGGTATGCTCTCGTTGACCTGCACCCTCGGTCACCCCGTTTCATACGTAATAGAAGACCTTCACCTTGAGGGGTACAGCTATATTTCCTTTGCCCTTGCCTGTGAACACATTGACGAAAACTCAACCCTTGAAATAATATGCACAACCGAAAGCGGAAAAGAATATCGCAGCATCATCGACTACCGCGACACTTCTCTTTCGACCTACATAGCAAGGCTTCCCGAAACAGACGAGGCTATTACTTCCTGCGAAATATTTGTAAACAGCATTCTCGGCGGCGACCAGATGTATTATGTAGACCTTGACTTTGTCAAGTTCCACAAGGCAAAAGACCTTATGCTTCTCACAATTGGGTCGGATGCAGTTATGAACGGCGAGGTTAAAACGCCCGACAGTCCTGCTGTTATTAAAGACGGATACACCCTTACACCTGCCCGTTTTGTCGCAGAAAGCTTTGGGGCAAATGTAGAGTGGATAGAAGCTGAAAGAAAGGTTATTATCACAAACGACAGCGTAAAGATTGAGCTTATTATTGACAGCACCGCGGCATTTATCAACGGAAAACCGACAGAGCTTAGTGTTCCTGCCTGCATTATAGACGGCAGAACCTTTACTCCGGCGAGGTTTGTTGCTGAAAATCTCGGAGCAAATGTTGACTGGGAGGCTCACACAAAAAC
>JAZQIW010000004.1:0-18902 GCA_045541355.1 Eubacteriales bacterium
TTCCTTATTCCCGACGGTGCAGGTATGAACAGCTTTGATATGTCAAATGACGTAAAGGAAGCAGGTGGCTTTGCTGACGGTATTTATGTAAACAGAACTCCCGTGCAAAAGGGCGAAATGTTTATGAAGGACTACTTTGCAGGTCTCGCGTCTACTCATACAATCATAGGCGAAACAACAGACTCCGCGGCAGCTGCCACAGCACTTGCAACGGGTACAAAAACAACTGGTACTTATCTCGGCGTTGACTATAGAGGAAGACCTCTTGCCACAATTCTTGAAGGTGCACAGGATAAGGGTATGAGCACAGGTCTTGTCATCACTCAGGAATGGATGGCGGCAACTCCTGCAGGTTTTTCTTCCCACGTAATGGGTAGACACGACTATAAAAACATCTATGAGCAGATGGAAAATCAGAAGATAGACGTTGTCCTCGGTGCAGGCTACGGTGCAGTCTCCGAATATGCAACAATTCAGAATGCAAAAGATAGAGGATATACAATTATCAATAACAGAGAAGAACTTCTGAATGTAAAGCCCGGTGATAAAATCTGGGGTAATATCTTCTCGGAATATTCGCCTTATGATATAAACCTCGCAAAAGGCGACCCCACACTTGCAGAAATGACAAGTGCCGCAATTAAAGCACTTTCAGATAACGAAAATGGCTTCTTCCTTATGGTAGAAGGTAGCTTTGTTGATACTGGTGCACACGCAAATCACGCAGTGGTTACAGTCGGCGAATATCTTGCCTTCGATGAAGCCTTCAAGGTTGCAGTAGAGTTTGCCAAGACAAGAAACGATACTATAGTTTTTGCAACTCCTGACCACGATACAGGTAAGCCTCTCTATCAGCAGCTTGTTGCAGAAGGTAAACAGGGTGAAGTTATTGAGATGATAAGAAATGCAATTCTTCCCGATGCTTCAGCACTTCCCTGGACTTCCACGGGTCATACCATCGACAACGTGGGCGTATGGGTATATCTTCCCGAAGGCGTTGACACAATCGAAGGCTTAAACCCCGTAACAGGCGACTGTGCCGATACAAGAGAAAACTATCTTATCGACAACACCGATTTTGCACCGTACATTGCAAACCTTCTTGACATCGACCTTGATGCTCTGACAGGTGAACTTTTCGTTGATGTAACGGATATCGGCGTGTACGATGCAGCTACCGAAAAATTCACCTTCAACAGCGGTAATAAGTACATTTACAGAAACGATGCCCGGTACTTCAAGGGCGAAGAGAAAATAGACCTTGACGGTAAGGTTTGCGTTTACCTTAACGGAAGAATGTATGTGCCGTCGGAGGTTGTTGAAGAAGACGACTGGAACTATGTTACGGGCATACAGGGTGAAGGAACAAAGGCAGACCCATACAGAATCGATGATGTAAACGATTTTCTTACCTTTACCGAAAACATAAAGAACGGCGATGATTATAGGGGTGAGTACCTTGTTCAGACAGCAGATATCGACCTTTCTTCTGAAACTTCCTATGCAGGTTTAACTGAAAATAATGATTTCGCAGGTGTTTATGACGGCAGAGGTTATACAATTACTGTAAATATCAATTCTTCTGCTAACGCCTCTGTGTTCGGCTCGCTTAAAGACGGTGCAGTAGTTGTAAACACAGGTATACTCGGAAGTATTACAAGTACTGCAAAAGCTTCGTGTTTTGCACTTAAAACCGCTAACGGTGCGGTTGTGGCAAACAGCTTCTCAAATGCTTCACTTTCCTCCACATCTTCTGCAGGTATTTCCTTAGAAATTCTTGGCAAGGTAAGTAACTGCTATTTCGGCGGAAACATCACAGGCGGCGGATACCCGATAGGAAATATAACAAACGCCGAGAGCATTGATAATTGCTACTATGTTTCCTCATGCGGCGCAAGTCAGGAAAATGATGGGGTAACTGCCGTAACAGAACAAGAAGCAAAGAGCACGCTCGCTTCACTTCTTGAAAATACAAGAAATGCGGCAGCTATCGCTTCGGGCTTTGATGTCGATGCTATTCTTAAGTGGAGACAAAGCGGTATTTTCTATCTTCCCGAAGTTTATGTTCCTTCTCCAACCGTTACAGCGGTAATAGTTACTCCCGAAAACCCGACAGTAAGCAGAGGCGGCTTTCTTCAGTTCTATGCACAGGCTGTCGGCGAATACAATCCTTCAAACGAAGTACTCTGGACACTTGAATCCTCCTATCCTCTTTCCGATAACACGTATATTACCGAAGACGGTGTATTGTATGTTGATATTCTCGAAACGGCACCTCAGTTTACGGTTATGGCAAAGTCAAAGGTCAATGGTGCCGTAACGGGCTGGAGCAGAGTATCACTCGGAACTGAAATTGTGATAGATGAAAACAGTTTCATTGACAGCCTTAAAGTTACAGGCGATACTGTAATTTCCGCAAATGGCTTTGCAGTCACAATTGATGCACTTGAAGTTTCAAAGAATGTGGCACTTACCCTCGGTAGAGGCACATATATCATTAAAAACTTCTCGGGCGAAGGAAAAGTTGTTTCTTCGGAAAATGCAAACGTAATTGTCGAGGGTACTAATAAACCCGACGGCTATGTTGAAATCAACATTGGTGAAAAGAAGGATGAGAGAAATATAAGATACGCAGAAGTCGGCGGCTATCAGTATGAAATTTGTGAGTATAATAACCTTTATGGTGTTGTTGCTGATAATGATATGCTCATTGAAATCACCGAAAAAACATTTGACGGCGCAGTTGTAGCTGAAAGCACAAGATATTTCTTTGTGGACTCTGAAAATGAATTTTACTCCGAACTTTCTCTTTCCGATTTCTTTAAGAATAAGAATGGCCTTTCAATCCGCACAGGCGATAAGATGGGTATGAGATTCAAGGCGGCGATTAATCCTTCCGTAAAGGACGAAAACGACAGCTTTGAAATATCCGAATACGGCTTTATTATCGGTGTAGAATCTACGCTTATTAATAAGGGCGAACAGCTTAATTTTGATGCGGCAAAATATGTATACGGTGCTGCTTATGATAAAGCCAATAACGTGGATAAAGTGTTCGATTCCAGAGATGATAACAGCCACATTATAACGGGCATCCTATATAATATTCCCGAATCTGCATACGGTGAAACGGTGGTTACAAAAACCTATACAAAAATAAATGTTGACGGCAGTGAATATATCGTTTACGGCGAGCCGATAAGTGCTTGTATGTATGAGGTTGCAATGTATCTTCGCGGTGTTGATCTGACACAAGAACAGCAGAATACGGTAGAAACAATTATTGAAAAGGCAACCGATATGAGCCCTGACCTTGGCTTTGATGCGGGAATAATGTTTGAATAATGAAAACGCCTCCCTTGCTTAAAAAGAGCAGGGGAGGTGTCTTATGTTATTCGGCGGGAATACTTTTAATCCCGGGCACCCGGTCGGGATGCCCGACAGTAAATTTTGCGGGCGGCTTCAAAATAAAACAAGCCACGTTCCCCGCAAAACAAACTTTTCGCCGATACCAACCCACAGCATCGGCGAAATCAAAAGTTTATTCTATTGTTTCTTTAATTTTCGGCACCCAGACATTTTTAATCTTTTCAAAATCAAATTTTGGATAACCTGCAACGTAATGATTAGTACCTTTCGTACCGTCGTCAAGTGTCCACTCGATGATGAACAGCTTTTGCTCCGAAAAGAACACGGGTACTTTTCCTATTTCGGCATTTTTGTTTGCATCAACACCGAATTTACCGCCTGCAACCGTTTCATTTGTTTCGGCATCATATATTCTGAAAGTACCCGACTTGTTTTTGAGCGTACAGTTTGATGCGTAAACGGTGCTTCCCCAGTTATTGATTTCATCCATCATAATACAGAAGGGCTGCTGGGACTGTTTCAGCCAGTAGTACGCAAGCTTCTTGTCAAAGTAGAAATCCACAACGGCATCCGAAACATAGGGCCAGCCGTCAATCATGTTCCACCAGATTATGCCCGATGAATGAGGTCGTCTCAGCCTCATTCTCTCGACAAAATACTTCTTTGCCTCGGCTTGTGAGAACTGGGAAATTACAACAAAATCCTCTAAGTTGTCGGGCAAGAAGCCGATAAGCTGAACCACTTGCTTATTCATCATATCAATTCTGTTTGACTTAAGCATATTTTGTGTAGAATGGAAGTACCACTCGTCGTTTGTATTTGGATAGAGCTTATCGGGATTTATGAATTTTTTTATAGATTCGGCCGAAGCTGAGCCGTGGTATCCGCTTTCGCTGATAAATGAGGCTGTCTGCTTTGTATAGAAGGGTGATTTATAGTAGTCTCGCGAGCCCCAGACGTGAACCTCGGGCAAAACATCAAATGCCTTTGTATAATCACGTCCGATTTTATCAAATGCCTTTTCGGAATAAAAGGGACTTGAGGCAAGATAGGGTGTTGTCGGGTCATTTACCTCAACCGCTTCACGAAGAACATCTCTTGTAATCTTATTGAAGTTAGGGTTAATACCTGTCGCATCAAGACCGGAGTCGCACTCATTATCCCCTGCCCAAAGTACAATACACGGGTGGTTTCTGTGCTTTCTGACAATATACGCCGCTTCTTTTCGCATCTTGTCATAGAACCATTCTTCCTGAGGATAGAAGTTACAAGCCATTGTAAAGTCCTGCCATACGAGTATACCGTGTTCGTCGCAGTAATCGTAGAAATATGTATCTTCATACACATTACCGCCCCAGCATCTTATGATGTTGCATCCGCAGTCGTCTACAAGACTGAGTGCTCTTTCATATCTTTCTGCATCCATACTGTGATAGGGAGAAAGCGGTATCCAGTTTGTGCCCTGGCAGTAGATTTCAACATCGTTGATGATAAATGCAAATCTGCCGCCGTCATCTGTAGTGTCTGCCCGCAATAGGTCAAGCTTTCTTATGCCGTACTTTACTGTCTTTTCACAAAGGATATGTCCGTCATCGCCGTCGGTGATTGTAATTGTAACATCATACATATCCTGCTCACCGTAGTTTTTCGGCCACCAACGGTAGGGGTTCATAAATCCAAAAGTCGCACCGACACTGCGGAACATCATATTGTGCTTTGCTTGTGTTTTTGAGTCTTTGCACTGTGCAGTAACCGTCAGAACAGGCAGTGTTTTGGGGTATGCAAACTCACACGGCGGAAGGTTTGTCTGAACATTGGCATAAATCTGAACATAGCCGTTGCTGAAAAACTGTTGTACAAAGCTTACATCAACAATTTCATATTCGTCGTGATTTTCCAAGGTTACACTCCGCCATATACCCGCACTGACAGCTCTCGGCATAATATCCCAACCATAAGAATGCGGAGGTCTTCTTGAAACAATCTGATTTGCAGGGTGGTCGGTCGTCGCCAGACGCATAAACACGGCAGGATCCTCGAATTGATATTCTTCAAGGAAGGTTGAACGGATATGAACGATGAGGACATTATTCTCCTTCAGCTTTCCGCCGACAGGGAATTTATGACCGATAAGTGCGTTGTCGCTCTCTCCAATTTTTTCACCGTTGAGGTAATATTCGGCATAGCAGTCAACCGCCTCAAAGTTAAGGCAAACGTCATTTCCATCAAGGTCATCGGATGTAAATTCTGTCTTATACCACCATTCCCATGTCTCGATTTTGCGGACATCTCCAAGGAGATTCTTGCCCATAAAAAGGTCATCTGTGATAAGACCGTTCTTTGATAGGTCAAGCTCGACGTTTCCGGGAACGGCCGCGGGGATATTCGGAATTTCGTATTTATCGAATTCGGCATAGTTTTCTATTTTATATTTTCCGCTTTCGGCGTAGTAGAGAGTCCAGATGCCGTTTAAAGATTTTGATTTCATCAGTCGTTGCCTCCAAAAAGTATTTTTTCAACGCTTGCACAAAGGTGATGATAAACAGGAAGTGTCAGCTCCTGCACCTTATAGGTTTCGGTTTCGGGAACACGCACGCATACGTCGCAGAGCCTTGAAAGCTCGCTTTCCTTTTGTCCCGTTATTGATGCCGTTTTAATACCGAGTGCCTTCGCAACCCTTGCGGCATTTACTACGTTCTTTGAGTTGCCGCTTGTGGAAAGACAAAAGAGCATATCATTTTCCTTTGCATATCCAAAGACAAGCTGTGCATAGACATATTCCGGTGCAACATCGTTAAGATATGCCGTAAGCACAGCAGACTGAGACGGCAATGATATTGCAGGAATACCAACCTGAAGGCAATCTGCCACCCTTTCGGTTTCACCGCCAAACTGTATTTTCAGTTTTTCAACCGTTTCGTCACAGGGTTTTCTTTCATACATGAAGCTTTTCATAAGCTCACCTACAATATGGTCGCAATCCGCGCAGCTTCCGCCGTTTCCGCAAAGCAGGATTTTTCCACCTGACCTATATGTCTCAAGCATCATTGAAACAACCTTTTCTATGTCTTCTCTATCATCACAAAGCCCCGGAAATCTCTCATAAAGTGATTTTTCGTTATACTCTGTAAACATTTTTGCACCTCCGAAAGTAATATGCTTCACTATTTACATTATATATACAATATACCCCCTTGTAAATTAAAAAATGAATGATATTATTAAGAAAATTAATCGTTTACAGGTGATAAAACATGTCTGAAAACCACGAAAACACAATGTGGATGATTGACAGTCATTTAGAAATTTCATCAAGAAATCATGAAAAAGGTCCTGTTGTACAAAGCCATTGGCACGACTATTTTGAGTTTGAAATTGTAACAGGCGGCACATACCTCAATACGATTTCGGGTCAGACGCATACAGTAAAACGCGGCTGTGCCTGGATTATGACATACCTTGACTATCATTCGGTAGACTGCACCGAGGATTCTTCTCTTATAAACATAAGCTTTACAAGTGATGCCGTGTCAAGTGAAATTTCAGATATTTTATCGGGAACTCCCGGCGGTTTTCTTTGTGAATTTGAAGAGGATGAGGCGGAATACATCATATCATTATGCAAACAAGCACAATTCGAGTACGAAAACAAGCCGTCTTTATGGAAAGAAGCACTTTCGGGTCTTATCGAGAACATACTCATAAGAACAATAAGAAAATCGGGTGAAAAAACGGTATCAATTCAGGACAAAGCGCCCAATCTTTTACAGTCGGTTATTTCATACATCAACAAGAGTTTTAAGAGTGACGTTTCTATATCTGCCACCTCCAAGATTTTTGCGATTTCCCCCGGCAGGCTCGGTCTCATTTTCTCCAAAAGCTTTGGTATGAGCTACAACGAATATGTCAACAGAGTGCGCCTGCGTCACGCCTGCAATCTTCTTTCGGGTACTGACCTTACGGCAAAGCAGATTGCCTTTGAATGCGGTTACAGTTCGGTTGAATATTTCTTTTATGTTTTCAAAAAGGAGCTTAAAACAACCCCCGGTGAATACAGAAACGGTTTGTCTTGAATATATAGTAAGGCGGTGCTTTTGCACCGCCTTTGTCATTTTATTGTTCTGCTGCCATAAGTGCAAGGGAAAGTGCCGCATAGTCGCCGATGTTTTCGGAAAGTTCGCTTGTCAGCACCTTACAAACCTCTGCCGCCATGGGAAGTGCTTCTTTGTCAATCACTTTTTTGCACTCATCCCACAGAAGCTCTTTGCTTCTTGTAAAAATACTGCCTATAATTATTGCTTCGGGATTGAGAATATCAATGAGTATAGACAAGCCTTGTCCCAAACGTCTGCCGCTTTCGGCATATACACTTTTTGCAAATTCGTCGCCGTTTTCGGCATAGTCTCCGATAAGCTTTGCGTTGATAGAGTTAAGTTCTGTTTCATCCTTGCAGAATGCTACTTTTTCGCCTTTATCAAGCTTTGCTTTTGTCATAGCTTTTCCCAACTGTGCAATACCGCCTCCGCTGCAAAAGCCTTCAAACGAGCCTGCCTTACCAAAGCCGACGGGACCGTCGTCAGACAGCCTTATATGTCCGCATTCGCCTGCGTTATCGGTGGTTCCGCTGTACAGCTTTCCGTCTAAGATAAGTCCTGCACCGAGACCTGTGCCGAATGTGAGGAAAACCACATTTTTATAACCTCTGCCTGCACCGAATTTGAATTCCGCATAGGCACAGGCATTGGCATCGTTCTGTATTACGGTCGGAACTCCAAAGCGTTCTTTGAAGTATTTAACCGCCTCGATATTATCCCATCCCGGAAGATTGGGCGGTGACAAAATTACACCTCTTTTTGAGTCAAGAGGCCCGCCGCAGCTGATGCCTATGCCGTCGATTTTATATGTCTTAATCTGCTTTTCGAGAATATCGCCGAACTTTGAAAGCGTTTCATAAGGCGGCAGAGTCGCAAACTTTTCTTTGTACAAAATGTCAATATTGCCCTTTTCGTCTGCCTTGCCGATACTTAAAGCACACTTTGTTCCACCGATGTCAATTCCGCAAAGATGCATTTTTATCACCTCTAAATGAATTATATAACATAAGCTTTTTATTTACAAGTAAGAAAATTGTTTGTCTAATTCTGAAAAATGATTCTAAAATATTATTCATGTTAATAAAAAAACATTTTGTTTTGCCGGCAAAATAGCAGGAGTTTTGTGCTGCTCTTTTATAAATATTAGTTAAGAAAGAAAAGTTTCACCATAAAACTTTTCTTTGAGGTCAAATGTGAACACTAATATTTTACAACCCCTGTTGTACGATATTAGGTCTTCCCGGTGATGATTTGTTTGAATAATTAAATCAGCCTCCTCGGCTCTATTATTGTGCTGTCGGTACAAATTGGAGCACAATAGTAACCAAGACGGTTTTTGCTTTTATTTGTTCGAAAGGTCTTATATTTTATCAATCTTTTCCCAATTACTTATGCATATTCCTGTACTGCATTGGAGAAACGTCGTTGTATTTTTTGAAAATTCTTGAAAAGTATTCGGGACTTTCAAGACCTGTAGAGGCGGCTATTTCACGGATGGGCATATCTGTTTTTGAAAGTAAATGTTCAGCCGCAACCATTCTCTGAAGCAGAATGAATTTTGCAAAACTGCTTCCCGTGTGCTTTTTTATAATCCTTGATAAATGAACGGGGGAGTAGCCGAAATGTCTTGCCGTGTTTTCGAGATTTGCAATGCCTATGTTGTCGCGTATATATCCGAGAATTGCATCTGCCGTGTCGACGGAATGGGTGGCTTTGGGAAGCTCTAACAAATAATCTTCTCTTTCAACATGGCACAGCTCTATAAGGATGAGTAAAGCTATGGCTTCTGCATATATTTCGTAATGAGTTGGGAAAACGTCTTTATTAAAGAAAAGATCGGCAAGTTTTTTTGCATTTTCTGAACAGGATGAATTCTTTGTTCTGAAAACCATATAGGACTTTTGTCCCAGAATTGTCGAAAGATAATTTTCCTTGTCGGAAAGAGCAAGCTTTTTTTCGGCACCCGTTACAAAATTCGGCTTGAAAAGCAGGTTTATGCCGATACTGTCACCGACAATTCCCGTTGCATGTACCGCAGACGGCGGCATAAACAGAATGTCTCCTTCCTCAAGCACCATAATGTTGTCACCGATGATTTCAACGCACTTTCCCGAAAGAACAAGGTTGAGTTCATAATAATCGTGATTGTGCGGAGGAATTATCAGACGTTCCGACATATAACTTGCATATATATCTCCGGGTTCATTTTTAAAATATACGTCTGAAAGCAGGGTGAGGGATAATTTTTTGTCCTTTATGTTTTCAGAATTCTTTTTGATTTCTGAAATGACAGTTTCAATTTCACCTGTTGTTTTGATATGGGCGTATTTTACTGATGTTAATGGATCATGGATTGGCATTTTTTCACCGCCTTTTAACAAATAATAACACAAATGTTGTGAAAAGTCAATGTAATTAATCAAAAGTTGCAAAAAGTCATTCATTTTGCTGTTAATCAATGATAATATAATTATGTAAGAATATAAAAACATGGAAAAGAGGCTGTATTATGAAAAAATTGCTTATAGGTCTTGTCCTTGCATCGGTTTTGTCTGTATGTGCTTTTGCAGTAAGTCCTGCCGTAAATGTCCTTACAGGCACAAAGGATGCTTTGAATTTTGAAAATGCCGCAAACGACTATTTCTATAATTCAAACACTTCCACCGCTTCATATTTTACCTTCGGCGTGCAGGATGACGCAACAGGCGGCGGCAGAGGAAAGGTTTACTCTGTTGTGTCCGATATGGATAAAATCGCCGCTGAAAAGGGTGCTGATACATATCTTTACTACACTCTTGCAAAAGATTTGACAGATGTACCCGACCGCCCTGTATACCTTGTGTTTGAAACCTACGGCAAAAAGAATATAGGTTTCTGGCTCGGAAATTCCGCGCCTATAACAATCGGCGCACTTAGTGCAGACAATACATGGATTAAGAACACATATAACAATGTTTCCGTTTTCGGCGGAGGTCCTAATGTACTTAAAATCCAGTATGCCACAAGAAGTCTTGACTGTAACGATGTGCAGTATTTTGATAACATTGCACTCTATCCCTACTATAAGATAGACTATGTTCTCGAATATCCCGACGGAACAAACGGTGCGACAACCACAAAGTATTTCTTTGATGCTTCAAATCTTACCGTTGCAAAGGACGGTACTGTTTCAGGATTCCCCACAAGCTACACACTTGAAAGCGTAATTGCTTCCTACCCCGGATATAATTTCCTCGGCTGGACAACCCAAAAGGGTGGAAGTACGGCAGTAACGAGCGTAAGCCTTTCAAACAGCGATATTACTCTTTATCCTATTTGGGAAAAGAAGGCTTATGTTTCTCCCGTAAATGTTACAGTATATCTCGATGAAGCAAAGACACAGAAGATTACAGATACCTACAGCGCAGGCTATTTGTTCAAGCTTCCCACATACGAAGAACTCGTACAGTATACAAAGGCAGGCAAGATGCCTTCCGGATTCAGAATGAACGGCAAACTTTACGCACCCGGTAAGAGTGTTATGCTTCCCGAAGAAGACAGCGTTGTGTTTACAGCCGAATACGCAGATACACTTCACGAAGAATACGGCGAACTTGTAATGCTTGAAAACTTCGACTTACTTGAAAACGGCACATATATCTGTGATGCGGAAAAGACTGAAAGTTATCCCATAAACCCTGCATATATCAACCCCTCATGGTCAACAAACAAAGAACATTTCCAGCTTCGCTACGGCGACAGCATGAATAATCTTCAGGTTATGGACGTCGACGGAAGCAATATGCTTAAGGTTACAAAGATAAAAGCATCTTCCATGTGGCCTCAGTTCTATATTTTCAATAACGGCGGCACACCCGACGGTCTTTATACAGTTGTTGCAAACTATGTAATTCCAAAGAGTGAGCTTTCTCACCTTTCAAATATCAATGTAAGAGTCTATTACTCGGGCAAAGTATCCTCCAATGTGCAGACAACCGTTTCGTCGCTCGCAGGCAGCGATGCCGGCTTGTCTGTTGCATGTTCCGTTGCGGCAGCAGCAGGAACTGACATTACGGCTATTCCCAAAATCCAGTTCTTTGCAACGGCAGACTCGACCGAGTATAAAACCTCTTACTATGTAGACAGCATTGCGATTTACCGCAAATCGGCAGTTGCCAATTTCAAGCTTTCCGATTCTAAGACACACAAGATTTTCTTTACTCCCGGTGAAGAAATAACACTTCCTTGCAGCTACGAAATCATGGACAGCATTCCCGAAGGATATGTTCTTTCCGGCTTCAAACTTGGCGGCACTTTGTATTCCGAAGGTGCAAAGTATACTACAAAATCTACTGATACCCTTCTCAATTTCGAGGCGGTATATGAAGAAAGAGTGTATGCACTTAAGTTTGAAACAGGTAAGGCAAACGGAACTATAGGCGAAATCGAAATGCTTGACGGAGAAAAGGTAAATCTTCCCGAAAACGGCATTTATCATCCCACGCTTTCACTTACAGGCTGGAAGCTTAAGGGAAGCAACAAGGAATTTTCAAAGGGCGAAGAATTTACACTTGATGCAGATGCTTTTGCAAAATACCTTGACGGCACAGACAGACTCATATTTGAACCTGTTTTCTCGGGCGCTGACTTTACGGCATACGGATTTGAAAAGGATGTGGTTGTTCCCACAGGCACACCTACACTCGGTACACTTGTAAATGTTGCAGACAGCCTTTACTATGGCGTAAGAAAAGGCGTTTCACCCAATAAGACTGATGCAGAACGCCTTTCGGATATGGCTTCTAAGGGAATCTGTCCCGAATATGCAAGCCTTTCAAAGAATGCAACCTTCGGCGATGCGGCAGTTGTTCTTGCAAATGCACTTCCCGAAAGTTATTATAGAGAACTCTGCTTTAATGTTGACATTAACGGTGGTGACGAAGCATTAAAGCTTGTAAGAGCAGGTATCTTTGACGAAAGCACAGACTTTACAGATGAAATTTCCTACGCACAACTCTGCGAAGCAGTAGAAAAGCTTACCGACAGCACAAAGAGAAGCGTAGAAAATAAGAGAACATTCTTTGTTCTCGGCGACTCGCTTACAGAAGCCTACGGTCCTTCCAGTTCCACAAAGGGCTGGCCTGAATTTATCGAAAATTACTTTACAGGCAATATGGCCCTCACAAATTACGGTATTGCAGGTATTAATACAGGCACATACTTCAATTCTGCCCATGTAAGAGCCCCCGGATATTACAACAAGATGATTACATCTGTTCGCCGCGGCGACTATGTGGTAATTGCACTTGGCACAAACGACTCAACCCTTTGGGGACAGGGAAATATGACAAAGGATCAGAGCCGTGAAAACTATTACAGACTTATTTCCGAAATCAAAGCACAGGGCGGTATTCCCGTACTTGTTGGTCCTGTCGGCAGAAATGAAACGGATGAAGACGGAAACTACAAGGAATCCGACCCCGAAATTATCCCCGTTATGCAGTCGGTAAACGAAATATACGGTGTGAATGTTCCCATCATTGACTTTAAGCAGGTAAGCTTTGACAGACTTTCCGCAATGACAGCAGCCGAAAGAGGCGAATTCTATATAGATACTGTTCACTATAAGGCAAAGGGTGCCGATATGGTTGCAGGCTGGTTCGAAGAACTTGTTCTTGCAGCGGACGAAGTTCAGCTTGAAGCCTTCAAGTATCACTTTGGAAAGTACACCGATGAAGAACCTGCCCGGTATATTACATATGTTATGATGAATGTCGGTGCCGATGAAACAGAAAGAAATATCACATGGTATTCCAATACCAATGACAATTCCTACGTTTTATACGGCAAGTCAGGTCAGACCGAATTCGAAAGAGCTGATGCCGTTTGTACCGAATCCGTTACGGAAGGCTACTATTCCTGCAAAGCAACCCTCACAGGGCTTGAAGCAGGCGAATGGGTTTACAAACTTGTTACAGGAAGCACAACTTCAGATACATATTCTTTCAATGTATATAACACACAAAACGGATACTCATTTGCATTTATCGCAGATGCTCAGGTTCAGACTGCAAACCACAAGACAAGCTGGTCTGATACTGTAAATAAACTCATGACAAAGTTCAGTGATGTTTCCTTCATGGTTTCGTCAGGTGACCAGATTACAACCAACAACAGCGAGGAACAGTACGGCTACTTTATTACTCCCGAGCTTGCGAAGATTGCAACTGCTACGACAGTCGGCGAAACACACGACGACCACGCGATGTACACAAGCCATTTCAACCTTCCCAATTTAAGCACCGAATACGGCGTATCTGCGGCTTCCTCCAACTATTATTACAGATACCCCGACACACTTTTCATTCACATCAATGTTGACAACACCGAGTATGCAAAGCACCTTGAGTATATCACCAAGATTGTGGGCGAAAACCCCGACTGCACATGGAAAATCGTAGTTATCCACTACTCCTTCTTCTCAGGCGGTGACCACTGCGGAGACTACTACGGAGCAAAGTTCTGTGCAAATCTTGCCAAAGGCATGGCTGATCTTGGCATAGACCTCGTACTCAGCGGCCATGACCATGTATACGCAAGAAGTAACCTTATGCTTGATGGAACCACAGTTTCTTCCGATGTTGTGACAAGCGGTACAGTTACAGACCCCAAGGGCACACTTTACCTCTGCGGAACAAGTGCATCAGGCTCAAAGTTCTATGATGTTTACAAGGAAGAATATGCAGATTACATAGCATACAGAGATGAAAGCAACCGCAAGGGTGCAACAGTATTTGACGTTACTGATACAACACTTACAATGAACTCCTACTTCCTTGACAGCGATACCCCCGAACTTATGGACACATTTACAATTGTCAAGGAAACAGAAGTTGCCCCCGAATACGATTTGACAGTTACTGTAGACGGAATTGTCAAGAACTATTCCGATGTAACAAACTTCTGGACAGTACTTGCAGAATACGCAGATGCGGCATATGCCGGCAAGAAGGTTGAATTCAAGCTTTTAGATGACCTCGTATTTACTTCGGCTGGCAATTTAAAGCCTGCAACAGGCTGTTCCTACAGCATCGACCTTGCAGGTCATACACTTACAGAATCCGCAAATGCAAGAATTTACCTTCAGAGAAAGGATTTTGCCATTAACATTTTCTCCTCCAAAAAGGGCGGCGAATTTATCTTCGCAAATTCAAGTGACTGCTTCCAGCCTGACGTTGGATGTTCCATCGTATTCGGCAGCGAACAGTATAAGGATACCCTTACAGTTTCTGCAAACAACTACTTTATCAATATGTCCGCTATTGCAAACGGTCATGTTATGGAAGTAAAGTTCCTCAACTGTACAGTAAACTGCGGCGGTTTCGGATTCCTTCGTCTTAATGCTCTCGGCGGCGGTGTTGCAACTCTAAAAGTTGAAGTTACAGGCTGCGATGTCAACGGTTCTACAAGCCTTGTGTTCTATAACAGTTCAACAAGCCTTTCAGCTGATAAAAACGGTGGTGTATTCTCCAAGGATTCTTACATCAACTGCACCGACTCTTCCTTTACAAGAACTTCGACAAATCCCAAGAATTTCTTTGACAGCGCAAGCACAAATATCACCGACCGTTATTTCGGTACAGTAAACTTTGACAACTGTTCATTCGATACTTACATCATAAAC
Organism: Eubacteriales bacterium; assembly: GCA_045541355.1. GTDB lineage: Bacteria > Bacillota > Clostridia > Oscillospirales > CAG-382 > UMGS1387. The sequence goes on from JAZQIW010000004.1 coordinate 15,127, forward strand.
GGCGATGTTCTCTACTCCGACGAAGCACTTTCCTATAACACTTACTATTCTACACTTACAGATTACGACCCTGCAAAGACAGTTACCATTGGCGAAGGATGTGTGTTCACAAACTACGGCACTACATTTAATTCCGCAGTGGATGACTTCACAGCAAACAACGTAAATCTTGCAAAGAACTGTAAGCTTGTTTCGGAAGGAAGCAGCGTTAAGGTTGTTCTAGATAACACAGTTACAATTGACATAGGTGCAAGAAACGCCGATACAAATGTACGTTTTGTCGAAATCGACGGCAAACAGGAACTTCTTGAAGAAAACGGTGACAAATATACAGTTATCATAGGTGACGACAACCTTTTGATTGAAATTGTCGAAAAGACAAGTGCAGAAACAGCTGAAATCGTAACAAGTGCGTATTATTTTGTTGATGTAAATGCAAAGACAGCAACAAAGCTCGACATGGATTCCTATATGACAACTGACGGCAAGAAGTCTATAAGAATCAAAGAACCCATGGGTATCCGTTTCAGATACAGTGCCCTCACATCTGCAAAGAAAGAGGAAGAAGAATTCGTCATTGATGAAATCGGCTTTATCGTTGCAATAACCGACACACTCGGAGAAGAAGAACTAACACTTGATTTTTCAAAATATGTAAAGGGTGTTGCATATAATAAGGCGGATAATACTGATATTGTATTTAACTCTGCCGATGGCATTGATTCATTCACCTGCGTTGTAAAGAACGTTCCCGTGTCACAGTATAAGACAAATCTCACCTGTAAGACGTATACAAAGGTAACAGTCGGAACAGAACAGTTTACCATTTACGGTGAACCGGTTACGGGCAATGTTTACGATGTGGCAAAGAAGCTTCTCGAAACAGACCCCGATAATGCAGATCTTGTAAAGATTGTACTTGATGCAGATTATTCAATCGGTATTGATGTTGGTGGTCTTTATGATTAAAATGATATAATTCTGCCTCCCTTGCGAAAGCAGGGGAGGCATTGTAGTTATATGATCAAAAAATATAAAATGGGGTGCAAAACTCAAAAATGGGGTGCAAAATAGGTGCAACTCGTGTTTTTGAGGTGCATTTTATTATTTATTGAGTTCTTTGCCATTTTACGCGTTTTTTGCCAAAATCAAGAACCTCTTTTTTCTTTTGGGAACACACTTTTTTCTAATCTAATATTATGATATCCGAAAGTGTTTCAAGAGAAGTTCTAAAATTGGGGGGGTACTTTTTTAGTAATTATTTGAAGAGGGGGTAAACGTGTAATCTACACCCCTTACTCTCATGGCTCGTCTTATCTTATGTACTTCAGAGTACCGCCCGAAAGACGTGATTCTTCTGCTTTTATGCCCATAAGATGGCTTTCAACCGATTCTTCAAGTGAGGTATAGTCCGTCTTTTCACCCGAAACAATTGCATAAAGATCGTTGATAATTCCCGCATCACCGCCGCCGTGTACAAAGCCTGCATCCTTGCTTGTGATATCGCTTATTTTTATAACTTCCTTTGCTTTGCCGAAGGGCTTGATTTCAAGTGTGTCATAAAGCTCGTCAAGGATAATTTCACCGTGAGTACCGAAGATGTTGACCCTTCTTCCGGGTTCTGCACAGAACTGCATTTTGAGTGTTGCATCAACACCGTTTTCAAAGTGCATCTGCACAAGCTGGTGGTCTACAACACCGGGATTACTTTCAACACCGCTGTGGTATACGCAAACACCGAATTCACTATTTTCGAGTCCCTTATAAAGATTTTCTTCGGTAGTGGGGTAGTCGAGAGTAACCTTGTTGAAGGGCCATATAAATTCAGGCTCTCCAAGCTCGTGCCATTTGTCAATATAAACTTTCTTAGCACTGAAGAGACATGTTTCCTTGTGAGGACAGTCAAGACATCTCTTTGTAGCGCCTTCAGGTGCATTCTTTGGCAGGAAGAAATCAAAACCGCCGACCGAACTTACGCTCTTGCATTTTGAACCTGCATAGTGCTGAATGTAGTCAAGGTCGTGACAGCATTTTGCAAGAATGGTTTCAAAGGTTTCATCGTTGTGAACGCTCTGAAGTCTTACATATGCCTGAGCCTGATGCCAGTAAACAACTCTTTCCATGGCATCAATCGCAACAACTCTGCCGACAACGCCTTCCTTTATAAGCTGAGATACCTTTACAAATGCAGGTGCATAACGAAGTACGTGGCAGACTGCAACCTTTTGGCCTGTTTCCTTCTGAACCTTAAGAAGCTCGTAAATTTCCTCTGTGCTGTTGCTTACGGGCTTTTCAAGAAGCACGTCATAGCCAAGCTTCATGGCTTTAAGGCACTGTTCGATGTGATAACTGTCAAATGTGGCAATAATCAGAATGTCAGCACGCTTTTCTTTGAAAAACTCGGTGTCGGTGAGAAACAGGGCATCTTCGGGTAAACCGAACAGCATGTTTTCCTTTTCAAGCTGTTTGGGTTCTCTGTCGCAAAGAGCAACAACTTCAAATTCATCAGGTCTTTCTTTTATAAGAGAGCCGTAGGCATATCCACGCCCGCCTGTGCCGAGTATGGCAACCGTATATTTCTTTTTCATAAATGCACTTCCTTTTACTTTGATAACAATATTATAGTATGATTCTTACTTGCTTACAATGGAACAGTTGAATTGAAAATTGGACTTTTTATCGCAAATCTTGACAAAAACGTCTTATTTGAATACAATTAATGCAGGGAAGTGATTCAAATGAAAATTAAGTATTCAGAATTGTCTCGACTGTTCTTTTCAATTTCAGAGCTTTTTCCTGTCAGACAGGAAATTGTCGGAAAGACCTCGTTTACCATGGAAAAGCCGAGACATACAGACGCGTTTCTTCTGTTTACGGGATGTACAGGCATTTGTTATCAGGAGGGCGAAACACCTTTTTATATTCCGCAGGGTTCTCTTGTTTACATGCCCAAGGACAGCAGATATATGTGGGAAACATCACCTCTTTTGGAAAATGAGGCAGGGGAAAGACTTCTGTTTGAATTTATACTTAATGAAGCAGATATTAAAAGAAGAAATGATGAAAAGAGGGCATTTTCTGTGTGCCGCGGTACAGAGGGCGAACGCATATATTTTTCCGATAAGGTGGAAATTGTATCAACTGACCATAAAGAACTCTACAGAAAACAGTTTAATGACTTGATTTCGGCATTTTCAAAGTCGGATTCCTCGCCGCTTGATGTATATATAGCCGCTTATGAAATATTCAAGACCGTATCAGATGATAAAAGCAAGAAAACTTTTGCTGATGCCCGTATTATTTCCAAGGGAATTAAGTATATGGAAGAAAACCCGATATCCGATAAAAGCATTGCTGAAATATCGGCTATGTGCGGTGTAAGCATCGGATGCTTTGAAAGGCTTTTCAAAGCACATTACGGAATAACACCGATGGAATTCTTAAATGAACAAAAGATATTTTTCATTAAGGAATTGCTCAGAGATAAAAATAATTCACTCGAGGAAATTGCCGAAAAAACAGGCTATTGCGACAGCGGTTATCTTTGCAGAATATTTAAAAAGAAAACCGGTATGACACCGGGAGAATACAGAAAACTGTATTTTTCAAATATGTTTTAAAATAAATACCCCATGCTTGTGCATGGGGTATTTTTATCAGAATAAACTCATCTGCTCATCGCTGTCATCTTCCTGCTTTGTTTCAGCCTTTGGTTTCTTTGCTTCCTTTTTTGCCTCCACAGGCACAGAGGAAACAGCCGTAGTGCCGAATAAATC
>JAZQIW010000005.1:0-21716 GCA_045541355.1 Eubacteriales bacterium
TGCTTGCTTAGTTATTATATCTGTCGAAGATAAGGTATTTCCCGTTGACGTTTCGTGCAAAAAATGTTATGTCTGTCATGTCTCTGTAATCTTCTCTGCCGTACATTTTCAATACGTGAGTGAACGAAATTCTCACTGAAACAGTGTTATCGTCATATCTCATAAACTCAGAAACCTTTTCATCAAGGAATTCATAGCCCGCATGGTCCCATACAAACATATTTTCAACAGTTCTGATGCTGTCATAAAGGGGAGTACCTTTTTCAAAATAAACAAGTGCAGATGCCTTTGATGCGTCAAACTGCATACATTTAGCGTATTGCTTGGCTGCCTCAAGAAGCCTGTCGATAAGCTCTTGTTCCTGTTCGTCATAGATAATATTTTCGTAGAAAACTCCGTTTTCATCCTCCATAAGAACGGGAGAATTGCCGTTTCTGTCCGTAATTACAACTTCAGGTTCTTTGGTAAGACCCGAAATTGAATAAGTTATCCATTCGGGGCAGGGAACACCGTCGGGAAGATAATCGGCGTTTTTGTGCGGGGTGCGTTCCGAAATATATGATTCATCAACGGGAATAGAATTTATTGTAATAGTTGAATCTGATAGAACTTTATACTGCTTTTGCAGACTTTTTGGAAGGTGAAGCTCAAGAGTGCTTGGTGAATAGTCGTTGTTTTCGTCAGCTGTCAATGAGAAAGAAGCAAGCTTGTATTCACCTGATTTTACAATATACTTTTTTGTTTTTTCATCATCCGAAGAGATGCTTGTATATGAAAGCTCACCCGAGAGCTGTTCTTTCAGGAAATTCTTGATATCATTGTCAGTTTCAAATTCGCTGTGCGTAATTCCCGACATTTCAACTATTTTATCTGTATCGAGATTTATGAAAGTGTTTTCAAAGAATTTTTGTGAAACGGTTTCGGGAATACCCTTGTTGTAGTCGATAATAAAGGCATTAAGAGCAATGCAAACTGCTATCAAAACCACGGCAAATATTATAAGCGAGGCAAAATATATCTTATAGAACAGAGGCATATTCTTGATTTTCATGTTATTCAGCCTCCTTTAACGCTTGATTTGTGCCTTCTCTTGCAACACAGTAATATGTAGGCATTCTTCTGGGGGTAGTAAAAGCCTTATATCTGTTTATAAGACCTTTTTTCTGATATTGGTCGAGCTTTGATTCGTCATAACCGAACTTTGTAATATAGTCTTCATAATACATAAGACTTGAAGAACCGCCGTCAAGCATGCCTGCTGTTATAGCACCGTATTTAACCATAACATCTATAACGTCATTTCTTGTGGCACCGAGGCTGCTTGCACTTCTGCCGTCTGTAACAAGAAGTATTACCGAGCCGTCTGCTGCCTGACCTATTGCTGTTCTTTGAGCTGTACCTGTGTTGTTGTCGGCATAATGCATTGTAACATTGCCGCCTTCACTTGTTATAAGAACGTTTCCGTTCTGGAAGGAAACACCGTCGCGGATGCCAAGCTCCTCAGCCTTTGCTTTGGTCATTGGCTCTGTTACTACAAGCTTGTTATCCTTGTCAAAGCCGATAAAGGTTCTTTTTAAAGAATCGGACCATACACAGCTTCCCTTTGAGTAGGTGATACCCATAGGATTGTTACCTGTTCCCGAGCCACCCGGATCCATATATTCGCCGGCATTGATTATGGCAATTGCATCTTCTTTTTTTGCCATGTCGAAAATTGTGATGCCCGGCAGACCGTTTTTAAAATCACTCGAGGTACCCACAAACATTCTCGATGGATCCTTGACAACGAGCACATAACCTGTAAAGGTCGCACCCTGAATGGTTTCAAAAAGCATACCGTCTTTAGCATTTGCCCACTTGTCTGAAGCTTCGTCTTTACTGCTTTCAAGCATCATCTGCTGATATTCTTCAAGGGACATAACATCTGTATTTACAACATAGCTGTCGGCAACAATCTTGTCAACCTCCGCCTGTGGCATAAAAAGGCCCGGAACCCACTTTGTTGCACTTGCTTGCATTGCAGATAGAACAAGCTTTATTCTTAAAGGCTCGCAGTCACCGTTTACCACAACATAAAGACATGAGAACACGGCTATAAAAACGCAGATAATTACCGTGAAAAAGCAAAGCAGACTTCTGCGGATAATTTTTGCTGCGGACATTTTTTCTTTTTTTTCTTCTTTTATTTTTTCGTCAAGCCTTCTTTGAGCACGGCTTACAAAGGGCTTTGATTCTTTTTTGAATGCCATTGTGTTTTTTCCTTTCGCCTATCAGTGATTCTTTTTGAAAATCCATTTTTTCTGAATTTTATAGTTTAGTATAAATAGTATAAAATCTACAAGGACTTTAATCAAAGTAATGATAAAAGAATTGTCAGGAACCGACATGAGCAGACATATGCCTTTTACACCGAAGGCGGATATCAGCATTACGGGAATTGCAAGACAATAGTATTTGACAATTGTTTTGAATAGCGGCTCAGCACTGTGAAACACAACTTTTCTGTTTATTAAGAAGTTAACAACAGAAGAAATCAGTCTTGCAGCTGCCGTTGATAGAAGAACACCAAGAGATAATAAGCTGTTGCATAGGCTAAAAAGGATGATGTCTGTTAAAAATGCAGCCGCAGAGCTCAAAAGATACTTGATTATGCGGGAGAAAATAAGAACAGTATCTTTAATGGGATGGAAATGTGTTCCTTTGTTTTCGTCAAGATAGACGGTATCTATTTTAACCTCGCAGTATTTTGCCTTCATTGAGCGAAGTCCCAGCAGTACGTTTGTCTCATATTCAAATCTTGAGCCTTCAACCTCTGACATGGGAATGATGAGACTTTTAGGTATTGCACGAAGACCTGTCTGTGTGTCGCTGATGTATGAGCCGCAGCAAAGTGCAAGAGCAGCCGAGCTTAATCTGTTGCCGATTCTGCTCTTGGCGGGAACATTCTCAAGTGAAAAATCTCGCACACCGAGAACAAACATTCCGCATTCTCTCATTTTGTCGCACACCTTTTTAACATCCTTGGCAAGATGCTGACCGTCACCGTCACAGGTTATTACTCCAAGGCTGTCGGGTCTGTTTTCAATACAGTAATTCAGTGCTGTCTTTAAGGCAGCACCCTTGCCTTTGTTTACGTCGTGGCGCAGTAATGTTATTCCGTCGCCACAGGGAAAGTTTTGCTTGTTTTCCTCTTTGCTTCCGTCATCAACGAGTATTATGTCCTCAAAGCCGACGTTCTTCAAGCTTTCAACAACACCCGACAAACGCTTGTCAGGATCGAGGGATGGGATGATGATTGTAACATCTTTCATGGTTGTCATCTCTTTTTCTTGTTAATTGTTAAAACCGTTGCTGTTACGGTTATTATGATAATCAGTAAAAATATGAGCAGGATAGGAGTTGAAACACTAAAGACACTTTTATCGTTGTCTGTTGATGAAGCATCGTTTTCTGATAATTGGGCTTTAGAAAGCTTCTCTTGTTTTTCAGACAATAGCTGCTGCAAAATTTTCTGTTGCTCCTGCTTTCGCTGCTTTTCTTGTTCGTCTGCAAGCTCTTTTTCTTTTTTGTAGGTCAATACATTTTCCAATATATCGCCTTTATCGCTGTCCGTTCCCACCTTTGACGAGTAAAGTCCGTACAGGGCGGGGTTGTAGGATTTGATTTGTGACGAACTTGTAATATTAGAGTTTTTTCCGTAAATCCAGTTGTAAAACCAGGTCCAGTGCTGTGATTTGTGATATCGGAATGCCTCTTGTGATATCTGAAAAGGCGTTTTGCCGTTTAATAAGTCACTTGGTGTATCAATATCAAGATATAATTGATTCTGATTGTATAAATGAATATAAATCTTTTCGGGCGTGTATTGAGTCTCGTCTCCGGTGCTGCAAACATCCAAAAAGCTCTTTGTGTTGAGCATATGGGCACCGTGACCGTACTCACCGTTTATGTCGTGTAGAACCACTACCTTTGGATTGTATTTATCAAGTAGCTCTGATTGAAAATCAAGAATGTCTTCATAGCTATACCCTTTGGAGGATAAATAAGCCTCGGCACCTTCAGCACTTTCCGAATATCCGTCGGGAAATGGACTTATGTCGGGGTAGTTTTTAACACCGCAATGCCATAGACCGTCTAACAGCTCATGTGTGCGATTGTGAGTATCAAAGTGATTTATAAAGTATGCAACTCTGACATTTGCATCCGAAAGAATCGCATAACGGGGAAGAAGCCCGGCGAAAAACAACTGATCATCGTCGGAGTGAGTTGCACATAAAAGAATGTCCGTTTTATTGTCGCCTGTCTGCCACATTTGAACAGACTGTGGCGTTTCACCGACAGAATAGACAAATATATCACATATGTCAACGCTCTCAAAGCTTAGTTTTGCATGCGTTAAGCCGTCGAGTGGGATAAATTCATGCAGAAAACCCGAAGAAGCAATTTCAGTGCTATTGTTCAGATAACCTTTAGCGGGTGCTTTATTGTATTTCAGGTAAATACCGCCCATAGGTGTCGCAGAGCTTATCTCAATTTCAGCCTTTTCTCCATTGCTGTGAGTTGCAATATTGTTGTCGAGAAGTTTGGTTACAGATATTTGTAAAGAGGTGATTTCTGTTTCTTTTGTTATGTCGATTGCCGTTTGAGCAAAGCAGGCAACGCACGGAAAGATAACTGTAATTAAAATAATAAACAATTTAATCAACCATTTGTTCATGTAAAAACTCCGGTAAAAATTCCTTGTCAATTGTGTCTGTTGCAAATTTTATAAGTCCTTCATATGTCAGGGCGTGTTTGTAGTAATTCTTTACGCCGTGAACGGAAGCAAGCTCGCGGGTATATTCATTCATCGGATATATGATGTTTGTATAGAAATTGGCGGGGAAATGGAAAACAGTAGGCGTAAAGAGAACATCGTCGATATACGGCTCTTTTGACGCCGAATGTACAATGTCAAAGGAAATCATGCCGCCAACCATATTGTAGTCATATGCCTGTTCAGCCATGAAGTTTCCAAGAGAATACACGCAAAGGGTTTTGTTTCCGTTCTTGCCTACCAACCATTCAACCGGCTGAATTACGTGAGGGTGATGTCCGATAATTGCATTGACACCGCAGTCGGCGAAAAGCTGTGCAACTCTTGTTTGCTCGCTGTTTTGCTTAAAAGCACCCTCGTACCCCCAGTGAACAGAAACCATTACAAAGTCTGCCTTTTCCTTTGCAAGCGCGGTTTGTCTGATAATATCGTCATCATCTATATAAGGAATAACGAGCTCGCTTGATTTTGGTTTTGACAGACCGTTTGTTCCATAGGTGTAGGAAAGAAAGGCAATTTTTATTCCTTCCTTCTCGATTATACGTATGTTGTCAAAATCCTCTTGGTCTTCGTAGCCGCCTATCATCAACGTGTCCATGCCTTTCCAGAACTCAATTGTCTTTGAAAGACCACCGGCGCCCTTGTCAAGCATGTGATTGTTGGCGATGTTTACCACATCGAATCCAAGCTCTACAAGGTCATGTCCCAAATCCTGAGGAGAATTAAACATTGGGTAGTAGCTGATGTCATAGCCTTCACCGCACATGAGCGTTTCTTGATTTACAAAGGAAATGTCTGCCTCGCCAATTATATCAGCCACCTTTTCAAACTGCGGTTTGAAGTTGTAGGCTCTTCCGCCTTCAATTGACTTTGAACGTGCATCTTTAATGTTGCCTCCGTAAATAATTACATCTCCGCATCCGAGAAAGCTTGTCCTGAAAATAACATTTGATGTATCAGGCAGAGGAGATTCGGTAATATGTGATGCTTTAGAAACGGAATTAATAAATGAATGTCCGGGACTGCTCTTAGTGGAAGAGCATCCGGTAAATATAAGCAACAGAATCATAATAGTCGGAACAATCTTTGAATATAAGTGTTTCAAACCAATCACCTTCAATGATTATTAAGAAAATATTTAATCAATTTAAGTTTATACAGAATAATCTTATCACTTATTGTCGTATGTGTCAAGCAATTTGACTGCATTATTACGCTTTTATTTGACATAATTCTACAATATTGGTAAGACATAAGAGAAAACGGCTCTTTGTCAGTCGCATTGGTAAAATTTACTTGCATTTTGATGATATGTATGCTATAATCTGCCTGTAAATATATTTTGTTCCGGAGGATGTAATATATGAATATTTTACTTAAACAGATTTCTTCGCTTGAAAAGGTAACAAGCCATTCTCAAATGGATGAGCTTTGTGAAATCACCTCAGCTAAAGTATTTGCTGGAGAGAGCTATTCTTATCAGATTTGCGGTAGGTACTCTTCAGATTCTGCCGATGATTCTCCTTATAAGGTGTATAAGGCAGATACCTATGTTTTTGTTGACTCAGCTTTGAAGGACTACATAAATGTTTATTGTGTAAAGGATGCTGTTGCCGACTGCGTCGATCCTCATGATGACGATGTTGTTCTTACAGAACCCGGCATTGTGCCCGATATTCTCGTTCCTCTTGCCGACCAGAACGGCAGAATGGCTATTTCACATACAGTTACTACCCTTTGGGTTGATGTAAAGGTCCCTTCTAACTTTGTTCCCGGCGTTTATCCCGTAAAAATCAGGATGGAAAATAACGCTGACAGAACAGATGTTGTTGAGACTGTGTTTGATATAAATGTTCTTCCCGGCGTGCTTCCTGCACAGTCCACAATCTATACACAGTGGTTCCATGTTGACTGTATTGCATCAGCTCACAATGTTGAAGTATATTCCGAGGAACATTGGACACTTATCGAAAAGTACATGAGACTTGCAAGAGAGCTTGGCATCAACATGATTCTCACCCCCATCATAACACCTCCCCTTGATACTGAATGGGGCATCAAGAGACTCTGCACGCAGCTTATAAAAATCGAGAAGTGCGGCGATAAGTACTACTTTGATTTTAAACTTCTTGACAGATACATTGATTTGGCATTGAAGTGCGGCATGGAATACTTTGAAATGTCACACCTTTTCTCACAGTGGGGTCTTCATTTTGCGGCAAACATTAAGGTTAAGGAAAACGGCGTTGAGGACTATATGTTCGATACCCGTGTTAAATCAACAGATCCTGCATACGGTAATTTCCTTCGCAAGATGCTTCCTGAGCTTGTAAAGTTCTTAAAGCATAAAGGAGTATTTGAGAAGAGCTTCTTCCACATTTCTGATGAACCGTATGACGACCACCTTGAAGCATATCAGTTCGGCAGAGATGTACTTGCACCCATTATCGGAGAAGAAAAAATGATGGATGCCATGAGTAAGGTTGAATACTACGACAGAGGACTTACAAAGCTTCCTGTTGTTGCAAGCGACCATATGGAAGCTTTCCTCGAAAGAGAAATCGAAAACCGTTGGGGATATTATTGCTGCAGCCAGTGGGATAGGGTAAGTAACCACTTTTTGGGTATGCCTTCCTACAGAAACAGAATTATAGGTCTTCAGATTTATAAGTTCAACCTTGTCGGATTTTTACATTGGGGATATAACTTCTATAACAGTCAGGTTTCGCGTTATCTTGTTAATCCCTATATGACTTCTTCCTCCGACAAGGCGTTCCCTTCGGGCGATGCATTTGTTGTATATCCCATGAAAGACGGACCCGTGCCCTCTATGCGTGCTATGATTTTCAACGAAGCACTTCAGGATGTTGATGTTTGTAAGATGCTTGAAGGCTATATCGGCAGAGATGCTGTTATTAAAATGATTGATGATGAAGCAGGAATGAATGTTACATTCAAGGAATACCCGAGAAACAGTGACTATATTCCCGGTCTTATTACAAAGATGAAGGAAATGATTGCAGAATATGCATCCAAATAAATTGAATACTTGATGGTGTTGTTATGGATAATGTTACGCAGATAAACGCAAAAATGAGAATAATCTCAAGTCTTGATAAGATTCGTGATAAGGATGATTTGAGGGATTATGAAATCTCATCTCTTTGTGCGCTGAAAGGCGAGAATGTAAACTTTCAGGTTTACTTTGAGATGCCCGAAAAGCAGCTTATTAAACCCGTACTTGAAAGTGAGCTTTCAGAGTTTATAACATTGTACGAGGTACGAAATGTCAATATGGATTTTATCTGGCAGACTGACGATGATGTTATCACCGACAAGCCCGGTATTATGCCTGACCTTCTTATTCCGATTTCTGAAATTGACGGATATTTCAGCGCAACCCATCACGGTAACGTCATGTGGGTTAATGTCAAGCTTCCCGATGATATAAAAGCGGGGGAATATGATATTAAAATTTCTTATTGGGATAATAGCGTGACGCTGAAGCTAAATGTGATTGATGCCGTGCTTCCAAAGCAGACAACCAAATTTACTCAGTGGTTTTATGTCGACTGTATAGCAGATTATTATAACCTTCCCATGTACTGTGAAAAGCATTGGGAAATGATCGATAACTTCATGGTTATGGCAAGAAAACTCGGAATCAATATGATTTTGACACCCATTCTTTCGTATGACCTTGACACTTGGGGTGAAAACTCCTTCCGTCCCATATGTCAGCTTGTTGATATAAACCTTGATAAAGGCGTGTACAGCTTTGGTTTTTCAAGACTCGACAGATTTATCGATATGGCTCTTAAAAACGGAATGGAGTATTTTGAAATATCACATCTTTTCCATCCGAGAGGTGCTGAAAAGTGTAATCAGGTTGAAATGGTTGTTGACGGCGAGCGAAAGATTGTATTCAACATGACCATGAAGGGTGATATTCCCGAATATGTTGAGTTTTTAAAGAACTTTGTACCAGCCGTTGTGGGATATTTAAAGAATAAAGGAATTTTCGAAAAATGCTACTTTCATATTTCGGATGAGCCAATTGAAGAGATTATCCATTATTATGAGTATGCAAACAGCTATATAAGACCTCTTCTTGAAGGCGGAAAGACGATTGATGCCATTTCAAATGCTTCCTATTATCAAAGAGGTTTTGTGGATGCGCCGGTTCAGGATATCGACAGAGCCTGCTTTAAGGAGTTTGAGGGAGTTGAGCTTTCGGAAAAATGGTGTTATTACTGCTGCGGCAACTATAAAGATTGCAGCAACAGATTCTTGAATATGCCGCTTTACCGTGACAGAATTCTCGGACTTCAGATGTATAAATATGGCTATTGCGGATTTCTGCAGTGGGGTTATAATTTTTACTACTGTGCATGCTCGTATTACAAATATAATCCTTTTGTTTCCACTTCGGGCGACCTTTCATATCCCTCCGGAGACCCGTTTTCAGTGTATCCGGGAGATAAAGGTGCACTTCCCTCTGTTCGCGCACTTGTTTTCAAGGATGCCCTTGAGGATATTCAAATCTGTCAGAAGCTTGAACAGTACATAGGCAGGGATGCAGTAGTTGAAATTATTGATAATGAGGCTGAAATGGATGTTACCTTTTTTGAATATCCGAGAAATCCCGATTACATTCCGAGAGTCATTGATAAAATGAGAGGAATGATATGCGAGTATAGAGCAAAAAGTGATGAAAGTATATAATAGAGAAAAAATACTGAATATCACCGAGATTGCACTGTGTACCGCACTCTTGTCCGTTTCATCAATTCTTGCGATTCCTCTGCCTTTCAGTGCGTCGGTGATCAGTATACACACCTTTACAGTAAATGTAACTGCGCTTATACTGAGCCCGACTTCATCAGGCGGGGCTTTGCTGTTATATCTTGCCATGGGGCTTTTTGGACTTCCTGTGTTTGCAGGCGGTACGGCAGGCCCTGATAAGCTATTTGGTCCTACGGGTGGATATTATTTTGGTTTTTTGATTTCTGTGATTGTTATGAGTCTTTTAAAGGGCAAAAAAATTAATTTCAAAAGATATCTTACGGTCACACTTCTTGTCGGAATGCCAATTCAGCACATATGTGCTGTGCTGTTTATGTGTTTTCATAATGGGTTTAACGTAGCAGCTGCAGTTTTTTCAATATCATTGCCATTCATACCGGCAGATGCTGTCAAGTGTTTTGCGGCTTCTTTGTGTGCCGTGAAGCTGAATAAAATAATGGCAAGGTGATAAAGAAAGGAAAAGCTATGGAGAATAAAATATATAATCATTCTTATTTCGGAGAAATTTGTTATAGTGTTGATGTACCTGAAAAATTCAGGAACAGCGAAAACAGACCTCTTCTGATATTTCTTAACGGAGCAGGAGAGAGGGGACACAATCACGATGTGCTTAAAAGAATTGCCGTGCCTCGTTTTCTTGAAGACAAGAAGGTATCCGTAAACGCAATTACGGTTTGTCCTCAATGTCCGGAAGATGTGACATGGGCAAACCTTGCATATATGCTTGTTGACTTTATTGAGTATATCATAACTGAATATAAAATAGACCGAAGCAGAATTTCTCTCACAGGCGTAAGCATGGGTGGATACGGCACATGGGAAATGTCAATGTTTGCACCCGGATATTTCAAAAAGATTGCTCCCGTGTGCGGTGGCGGCACTCCCTGGAGAACCGACCTTATAAAGGCTGATATCTGGGCATTCCACGGTGATGCTGACGCAACCGTACCGCCTCGCTGTTCGATTGAAATGGTAGATGCTGCAAGAGCAAACGGAAAAAATGCACGCTTGACTTTGTTCCACGGCGTTGGACACAATTCATGGGATGAAGCGTATCTCGATTCAAGAGTTCTTGAATGGCTGTGCGAATTTGAATAAACATATTAAGCCCTTTCCGATGTGGAAAGGGCCTTTTTTCTCAGTTATTGAATGTCAAAATATGCAAATAATGTGTACTCGCTGAAATTTCCGCTTTCAATAAAATCAGTAACCTTTTTTGCTATTCTGTATGTACCTTTATCAAGGCTGCCGTATAACCAGTTCCACTTTACTTCAAGCTCAGTTAAATCGTCTTTATTTATCATATAAGCCCCCGAGTAAAATGCAAAATCAATAAGAGGATTGGTTTCAAGCTCTATCCATCTGCTGCCGTCTTTTCTTTCAAGGACAAACCATTCGCCGGTCTGAAGTGTTCCCGCAGCATCGCCTCCCGTTTGCTTAAATACCACGGTAGCTCCGTCAGGTGTAACATCTTTCGTGTAGAGCCTGATGCCCAAATCCTTGTATGGTCTTAAATTTATACAAGTGTGGGTTAGGTTTTGTACATTTGTGTTCATGTCGGATGAGCCGATGTATATATCTCTGTTGCCGTCAGCTGTGTTATATTTTATGATTTTAAAATCGCTGTATTCATATACAGCACAGCCGTTTTCGGCAGAATCGTTATAAACGATACGCTTTAAGGAAGCAAGCCGTTTGGAGTCGGCAATTAATGACTCAATCGAAAGCTTTCCGTACTTAAGTGCTTCCTCAAGGGGAATGGTAATTCCGTCAACACTTGCATATACGTCGCTAAGACCGTAATAATATAAATCATAGTCTTGACCGTATGGGTTAATGCTTGAATTGTTTAATACAATCCTAAGGCTTTTCTCAGTGCTTTCCTTGACCGATAGCTCAAATTCTTCAAAGCCGTCTGTGCGTATATCATCGGTCTTAATAACATAATTGTTTCCTACAACCGGGATATATGTAATCAGAACCTTTCTGCCGACACCGTAAAGATAATCTATGTGATCATTTATAAACTCAACACGTATTTCTTTTGAAATGTCATATTCCTCTTCGTCTGTGTTTGGTTTAACTATTATGTGAGAAGTATCCTCGCTGATGATTGTTCCTACAAAGCTTTCCGGCGGAAGCTCGTCGTCAACATACTCTGATGTGATATGTATCAAATCATTTTTGTCGTTGTTATCGGAAATTATAAACTGCTTGTTGTTTGAAATGCGGTCTGTGTTGTTGCAGGCAACGAAAAAAGTTGAAATTGCGGCAGCCGTAAACACAAATATACAGCTGAGAATAAAGAATCTTTTCATATTTCTTCCTCCTGTCTTTTTTTTATTTGACGAGATAAAAATAAAAAAGTTCCAAAAAAAGGGAGCCGAGCGGCTCCCTTTTTGTTATGAATTAGGAATGTTGATGTACTTAGACGAAGCAAACCCGAGAATGCCGTCATGCTCAACAACGTACCAGAGTCCCGAAGTACAGTAAACATCAACGCTTTCGCCGTTAGGTATCTGCGTCAGTACGTTTGCCTCAAGGTTAGGTCTTTCTCTTACGTTGAGACGACCGCCTGAGGTTGTTACAATACCTGTTCTCACACCCCTGTATTCGTTTGGTGATACAAACAGTACTCCAAGAAACTCGGCAACTCCCTGAACAAGATTTCGTGCTATCTCTTCAATGTTGTTTTTAATCCATTCAGCATCACCCGGGTTGTCATGGTATGCAATTTCGGCAAGAACGGCAGGTGCTGTTGTTCGGACAACCTCTGCAAGTGATGTTGTCGGTACTGTTCTGACAGCCGCCGGGTTTGGATAGATGCTCATAAAATTGTCGGCAAGAATTGTTGCTGCTTCTCTGCCGCGTCTGCTTCGTGTATAATAGTAAAAATCGCTGCCCGAGAGCTGTCCGGAGAGACTTTCGGGTGAAGCGTTTGAGTGAAGTGCAAGATGTAGATCGTAATTGCCTGCATTTGATTCAGCAATTGCTCTTGAAACTGTGTTGTATCGGCTGTTGCGTGTATATGATATACCCGATGCTATAAGGTACGGCTCCATGGCATCAGCAATCAGATTCATGTAATATTCTTCCGAGCCTGAGCCGTCATAATAATTGTTATATTCCTGTGTAGAAGGACTTAAATAGATTGATGGCATAATACCCCTCCGTTTTATTTGTTACTACATTCTATTCCAAATGCTTTTTGTTTGCTACTTTTCGTATACGGTAAGGACTGAATGCATATACATTTATCGGTGATATTATGCTTACAAAAACATTTTCGGTAATGATTATCTATTCCTTTTGCTGTGGTCTTTTTACGGGTAACCTTGAGAAGATGGGCACAGAGCTTGTTACTTCATTGAATGATGCTGTAATGCTTGTTATCAGCTTGTGCGGTATGATGTGCTTTTGGACAGGTCTTATGAATGTGCTGAAAGAGGCAGGAGCCCTTAAAACCGTTTCAAAGCTGCTGAGACCTGTTCTGAAAACTGCGTTTGGCAGCAAGCTGTCAGAGGGAGCTCTTGAAAATCTTACGGCGTCCTTCAGCGCAAACTTCCTCGGACTCGGTAATGCGGCTCTTCCTCTTGGTATCGGTGCTGTCAAGGAGCTGCATAATCTGTCAACAGACAAGGAAGCAGCAAGCGATGAGCTAATAATGTTCTGTGTACTGAATACAGTGCCGTTCCAGCTTATTCCTTCTACATTAATCGCGCTCAGAACCAAATACGGCAGTGTAAATCCGTTTGATGTTGTGCCATATATATGGGTGTGCTCATGTATAATTATTGCATTTAGTGTTGTTGTTTGCAGGCTGTTCTCAATTGTCTGCAGGAGGTGAGTCTATGCAGTTTGTTTCTGTTATTACAAAAGGTGTGATGCCGGGAATTTTGCTTTTATTTTCGTTGTTGCTATTAGTATCTAAAAAGGATCTTTTAAAAAGCTTTTTTGATGGTGCAAAATCGGGATTTGAGAGCTGTGTCGGTTTATTGCCGACGCTTCTTCTTGTCATGTGCTCGGTGTCGGCTGTGTTTGCAAGCGGAGGAGCAGATATCCTATGTAATGTGCTGGGTCCGTTTTTTTCTAAGCTTGGCATTCCCGATGAGTTGCTTGCTTCAATAGTTTTAAGACCTTTTTCGGGAAGCGCAGTAACTGCCGTCGCCGATAGAATGTTTAAGGAAAACGGTCCTGACAGCTTTGTTTCCAAAACAGCAAGCCTTTTGATGGGAACAACTGATACAATCATTTACACTCTCAGCATTTACTTTTCGTCTGTGAAAATAAAAAGGACACGGTATGCATTACCCGTATCCTTTATAGTGTTTTTGTTCAGTATCGTTTTATGTGTCTCTGTCGGAAAAATGCTGCTATGATTTTGTATCATCAACAATATTTTGCGCCCAGCTTCCGTTTGTTATAATAAAGAAGCCAATTATGACTTTAAAGATTTCAATTCCGAGGCTAAGAGCATAAATGGGAACTATATGCATATCGGTGAATTTTGCGAGTATGAACGTGAAAGGCACGCTGACACACAGCATATATACGCTGTCAAAGATAAAGGTAATTACTGTCTTTCCGCCGCTTCTGATGGCGAAATAAAATGAATTCATAAGTGCACTGAAAGGAAGATATACTGCGTAGCATTTGATAAATACAGATGCAAGCTCTTTAACGGTCTGCTTTGTATTATATATGGCAGGGAAGAGGTGAGACGTAAAAATCAGCACAATCATCAGGAATACTGCAAGCACAAATGAAAAGAAAGTAAGCTTTGTATTTGTTTCGATAGCTTCTTTGCGTTTTTTTGCACCCAAAAGTCCGCCGACAATAATGGAAATTGCAGTGCCGAAGGAAATGACGGAAACATTAAACAGGTTTGAAATGGTAGAAGAGATGTTTGTGGCGGCAACAACATCAAGCCCTCTTAAAGCATAACAATTATTTAGAAGAGCTACTCCCAAGGACCAGCAGAATTCATTTGCAAGAAGCGGGAGTGCCTTGGGCAAAACCCTGCGGACAAGGCCGCCTTTAATTTTAAAGGGAAAATATAATTTATCTGTAAAGCCAATGCTCTTTTTTGATAAATGACAAGTAATGACAATGATAAAGCATTCGACAAATCGTGATATTACGGTAGCAATTGCAGCACCCGATACTCCCATACGGGGAAAACCAAATTTTCCGAATATAAGCAGATAGTTAAAAATCAAATTAATAAATACTGCGACAATTCCCGATGCCATAGGCACTATTGGCTTTTCAAGCTCTCTGAGAGTTCCGCCGTATACCTGTGCTATTACAAATGGAACAAGACCAATTAGCATTATTGACAGATACTTTTTAGCCTCATTGAAGGCTAAAATTAAATCCATTTTTTCATTTCCCTCATGAAGATATGAGTTGATCAGGGAGGAGCCTGCAAATTTGAATAAAGAAAGTGCGAATATCAGTATAATTACTGACGCTACAAGCTTGAGCCTGACTGTCTGTATTATACCGTTTTTATCGCCCTTGCCATAAAACTGGGCAGTAAATATGCCGATGCCGCTTGTTATTCCAAAAATTGCGAGGTTGAATACGAATAAAAGCTGATTAACTATGGCAACAGCTGACATCTGCTCGGTGCCGACAGTTCCCACCATAATGTTGTCAACCATGCTGACAAGATTTGTTATGCCGTTTTGAAGCATGATTGGAAGAACAAGTAAAAGAACCTTTTTGTAGAAGGCTTTGTCTCCGATAAATTTGTTCAGTATCATAAAACACCTCGCAGAGATAATGAAAAATGCTATATACAACAAAAAATCCCGTCTTGCGACAGGATTTTTATGGTCTGAGTGGCGGGACTTGAACCCACGGCCTCTACCACCCCAAGGTAGCGCTCTACCACCTGAGCCACACCCAGATAAAATTTTGAAGTGAGTTTTCCTCGCTCACAACGTTTGCTATTATAGCATAAGGAAAATATTTTGTCAATAGGAAAAATGAAAAAAATTGAAATTTGTTTTTTTACCTAATAAGCCCAAAAATTATTGTTAATACTTATTGATTATTACAAATATCAATTCAAGAGCCGCATGAATCCATGCGGCTCTCATTGGTGGCTTTAAAGTGTAGTAAAGGTGTTACACTCAGTTTCTCCGTTTCTGCCTGTAACAGACTTTGCGATTTCAATGTGCTTTGCATCACAGATTCCGTTGTCGTTATATTTGCAATTTTCTGCGCTGCAGGAAATTTCGGAAATATCACAGGCACCCTCGGCGCATTTGCAGGAATTTGTAAAGCTGCTGCCCGATGGAGTGTAGCTTTCGCACTTTGTTTCATCTGTCATTTTTGCTCTTTCAGTTCCGACTTCAATCGACTGAAGCTTGCATCCGCCGTCGGCGTTATATGCGCACTTTGTTACTTCACATGAAATTCTTGTCATCAATTTTCATCCTTTCGTTGTATAATGAGAAATACTTCTCGGTTTATAGTTTATCGGTTTATAGTTTTTTTATACTCTGCTTATATGTTTTAAATTCATTTAACTCGGCATAATACATCCTTCAGAAAAAATTGATGTAAAATATGTAGCACCACTGACTGTATAAGTTGTTAAATCGGTGTAAAAGATTGGAATATTTACTTGAAACTCAAAAAGCTAAATGGTAGTATTTTATAAAGACAAATATTTATCATACGAAAAGAGGTTTGTTAGTGAAAAAGTTGGTTTTCTGCAAGGTTATTTTCGCTTTGACGGTTGTTTTGAGTCTTGCATTGGGTGTTTCCTCTCAAAACTTTACACGTAAGCTTGAGTATACCGAAGGCACATTTTATGATGTTCCGGCCGATGCGTGGTATGCTTCTGAGGTAAGCTCAGCTTATGAGCTTGGATTTATGAACGGTAAAAGTGATACCGCATTTGTTCCCGACGGTTATGTTACTGTTGCTGAGGGAATTACTATGGCTTCCCGTGTTCATGCAATTTATAACGGTAAAACAATTGCCGAAAAGAACGGCGGAAACTGGTATGATATGTATGTTGACTATGCAGAAGAAAACGGACTCATTGAGGATGATAGTTTCTCAAACCTTGATAGAAATATCATGCGATATGAAATGGCGATGCTGTTTGCTGACGCAATGCCTGCTTCTTGCTTCGCTGCAAAAAATGAAGTAAAAGTAATTCCCGATGTTGCAAAGTCTGAAAAGTATCATGATAAGTTGATGATGCTCTATAATGCCGGAATTGTTATGGGCTCAACGGAATACGGCGATTTTCTTGCAACAAACAGCATAAAAAGAAGCGAGACTGCGGCGATAATCAACCGTGTTGCACTTCCCGAAAACAGACTTAAAAAGACTCTTTTGGAGTACGGTGACAGGGAAAATGCCATTTTTTTGATAGACAATCATTCCATGACAAGAACGGTTAGAAGCAGAACTATGGTTGCCTCGGGTTGGAGGTACGAAAACACTATTGATGTTTCAGGGGATTTAGAGGATAAGTCTTCCAATTCTCTTGTAGATATGAGCTCTGAAGGTCATGTTGCCATTCATAGGGATGTCACGACCGTTGAACGGGGAATTGTTGAGCTTGAGCTTGTCTATGTCACTTCAAATCCCGGATACAGCATTGTTTTATCTGACATTGACGGCAGAAATATGTTTACCTTTATGTCAAAAACCGACAAATCTCATTCTGTCATTGCTGATTTTGAACAGAAAACCGGCTATTCATATGCTTCGGGCATTATGAAAATGTATTTTAGATTTGATCTTGACAGCCGAAAGGCGGATGTTGTCTTAAACGGTACCGAGGTTGGAGTCTTTGATATGTCAAAAACAGCAACAGATATATCACGTCTTTCTTTTATAACGGATGATGAAGGCTTTGTGACTCTTTCGGTAAGTGAAGTGTATATGTATGCACACTACTCTGTAAACGATGCGTTTCGTATGACCCCTATCGGTGCTTCTCCGTATGGCTGGAAAGTTGACGGAAAGGTTACGGTTCAGACTCAAAAAAGCGATCTTGACACGAACAGCGTAAGGGTTGAGAACAAGACAAGCTCTGTTAAAAAGTTTTCCCCCGTTTCGGGCAAGTTCGTTTATGAGACGTTTGTCAAAATTCCCGATTCCCAGACATTGACTCTGACGCTGAAAAGCGGCGACACGGCTGCTGTGTCCGTAACAGGCTCGAAAGGGAAATTTGTTTGTGCCGATGCTTTTTTAAGAAATTTCACGTCAACCATCTGGCAGCTTGTAAGAATTGAGGGTGATACCGATTCGGGCACTGCCGTAATCAAGGTTAATAATAAATACTGTTATACAGCCCCCTTGAATACTGCTGAAATTGACTGCATAGAAATAACATCTGACGGCAAATCTTTTGCATGGTATGATGATGTGGAGTTCTATAAAGTTCATGATTATGCTGATTACTGTCCCGTTCCCGTGCCTGTAACAGACGATGAGTGGTACGTTGGCATGAGCGTGTGTTCTCTTTGGCGTGAGGGCACTCACTACGGTTGGGACTGTATAACGCCGTATGATGAAGCAACGCCTGTGTTAGGATATTACGATGAAGGTCTTTCCGAGGTTGCCGACTGGGAAATCAAGATGCTTGTTGAGCACGGATATGATTTTCAGCATTTCTGCTGGTATGTGGGCAGTTCTTCTGACGGCATTAAAGAGCCGCGACTCGGTGATGCACTTCATAACGGTTATATGAATGCAAGATACAGTAATATGCAGGACTTTATGCTTATGTGGGAGAATAATTCATACAGCTATACTCATCCCGATGATTTCAAACGTCTCGTCTGGGACTATTGGTGCGATTGGTATTTCTCGGATGACAGATATTTTACCATTGATAATAAACCTGTTCTGACCATTTATCAATATCAAAGGTTTATTGAAGATATGGGCGGCGAGGAAAACGCTATTGAAACAATAAAGTTTATGCGCGAGGATATCAAAAAGCTTGGCTATGACGGCATGATTATTCTGTTTTGCAGTAATGGTGCAAGTCAAAGCGCAAATATGCTTATGAAGCGTCTCGGCGGTGATGCGTTCATTTGCTATAATTTCGGCGAGAATTCATATGATGCTGATTTTCAAATGGCTTGCATGAATTCAGCTTTTAAAAACGGGCACATATCTCTTATGCCTTCTGTAAGTGTTGGATTTAATGATATTGGCTGGACAGAAACAAGAACTCCCAATGCAACGCCCGAGGTTTATAAGGAGGTTCTCGAGTGGTGCAGGGATGACTATATGACAAGGCTTGACGAACGAGAAGAGGATGACTGGAAGAGCAGATTTGTAATCGGCAACACCTGGAATGAATACGGTGAGGGTCACTATATCATGCCGACAAACCTCAACAAGTTCGGATATGTTGATGCAAACAGAAGCGTATTTTCATCTGCTGCAAATTCCGACGATTCCGCTCATTTTGATGTGGAACCGACAGATAATCAAAAAGCTCGTCTATGTTATTTGTTCCCCGACAGAACGCAGCTGATAAGACGTACATACTTGCTTGATGATATTGCCGATTACGAAGATGAGCTTCAAGTAATTAAGAGCTGGAATTTTGAAAATAAAAATGACTGTATGATGTGGTTGCCTTTGTCCAACACATCATCGCCTGTTTATTCGGAATCAGAAAATGCACTTGTCGGCGTGTCCCATAACAACGACCCGTCAATTACTCTTATTAAATCAAAGGATCATTATCTTGATGCCGAGACTGTAAAGCTCTTGAAAATCAAAATCAAGTATGATGCTCAAATGATATCTTCCGTAGCATTATATTTCAGGACCGAGAATGACAGGGAGTATACTGCTGCTCGCGGTATGTCTGTAACCACGGGCGGAAAAAGCGGCTATGCCGATTATTATCTTGATTTGTCCTCAAACCGTTACTGGACAGGAACAATTACCGATATAAGGCTTGACCCGTCATCCATTGAGGGAGAATATTATATCAAATCCATAGAATTTCTCGGAAAAAAGGATAATGACGACCAATTCAGGGTTGAAGTAGACGGAAATGCTTTAAGTGTAGGCAAAAGCTTTGTTGTGAAAGACGGAAAAGATGTTTACGTAGCTGGAAACCCTTCTGATGGATTCTATTCAATTCACAATTTCTATACCGAATGGAACAGGCACAGCGGTGAGTTGATGCTTAAAACAGGTACGGGACATATGTTTAACTTTACTGTCGGAAGCAACATAGTTCTTGTTGACGGAAAAGAAACAACCATTTCCCGTGCGTTTGAGGTTATCGACGGTCTTCCTGCGATTCCTTTGAAATTTATATACGATAACGCAGGTATCAAGTATACAGAGAAAAATAATGGTTTTATCACGGAAATTCGCGGAGATGCTTTTTCAAATACCGTTAAATCAAGGATAGAAAACGAATATGAATTTAATGTCGATGCCGACCTTGAGGGATGGCTTGTGAGTAATGCAACGGCAATTGTCTCAGACGGCAGGTTTGTTATGACTTCAAATCAGAGTTCAAACGGAACATACGACCCGATGATGACGAATGTCAGTGTTGCTCTTGATGCGAGTGTGTATACAGGTGCTGAGGTCAGAGTAAAGATGAATTTTGATAATCCCGATTCAGTAAATTCGCCTGTGACCTTCTATTTTGCAACAACCGAGGACACAAAGCTCAGCGAATCCAAGAGCGTAAAAGTGGCAGTTAACAGTGTTACTCCGGATAAAGACGGCTTCTACACCTTTAAGTTTGACCTTTCGTCAAATGAGGCGTGGAGGGGCTCGGTAATGACAATCAGATTTGATCCGACTAACAGTCCCGGATGCTATGAAATTGATTATTTAAGAATGATTATGGACCCTGATGCCGAAGAAAGAATAAAACAAGAAAAGGAATATTCCGCTTTTCGTGAAGAAAAGCTGGGTGCGGCAGACGAGGGAAAACCGTTCTATATAGAAAATGCCGATGCTGAGAATATAGATTTAAAGCCTCTTTCTCACAATAGCTATGTAGCCTTGAAGATAGTTGAGGATGATCTTCGAAAGGGCAATCATGCGTTTGAATATGTGCCAAGCGGCGATAAAAAGAACTGGGCATACACAATGATCCCTACGCGCTTTAAACCCGGGGTTACATACAAGGTTGAGCTTGATATCAGAGTTACAAAAGACCATACGGGTGCAGAGATTGATAAAGCTTCTTTGGCTTGGAATTTAAGATACACAGATGTGGTTAATAATGCGTATAAGAGCTCTGTCGATCATCATTCCTCCCTTGGAACATTCGGGACAAAGGATGGCTGGAAACACGTTTCTTTTACACATACTATATCTGAGGATAGTATAATCAGGGACAATGATTACTTTGCGATATTTGCAAATCCTATCGAGCTGCCTGACGGAAGTTACAGAGTTGTAGGATATATGCTTGATAATATCGAAGTTTCGGTAGTTGAATAGAATTGTTGAGCGTGACATATGTCGCGCTCTTTTTTTGAAAAAACAATTAAATAATATGGTATTAAATTTTTTCTCAATATTTTTTTATGTACATTGAAATTTAAAAAAATGTGTGATATAATGATTTCATCAAAGATGAAATCAATGAATTGCCTTCGTCATGAATTGAAATCTGCGATTTCATGAATTGAGCCTGCGGCTCATGAATTACACTTCGTGCATTAAAAGGCAATTCAATTCATGGATCGAAGCGAGAATTCATGGCTTTAGCCAATTCATGACAACAAAGTTGTCAATTCATTAAAAACAAGGTGCATCTTTCCTGTAACCTAATTATATAATTGCCTAAAAAACATTTTAAGGAGTGATTGGCGTGAAAAGAGCAATGATAATAAAGCTCATGTGCGCAGCACTTGTTGCGGTCGGAATGGCTGCTGCGGTGTACGGTGCAGGCTTTACACGAACACTTGAATATGCAGATGGAACATTTAACGATGTTGCATCCGATGCGTGGTACGCAAAGGAAGTAGAATCTGCATATGAGCTTGGATTTATGAACGGAAAGGGAGAAGGCACATTTGTACCCGACGGAACAGTAACAGTTGCCGAAGGTATAACAATG
>JAZQIW010000006.1:0-4350 GCA_045541355.1 Eubacteriales bacterium
CAGCAAAATCACAGGTCCCTACGGTACTCTTATTTATAGACAGAACTTTGATGATGCTGATTCAATCAAAGACTATGAATATGACGAGGACTATGTAAGCCCTTACGCTGAGGACGGTGTTTCACTTGGTGATACGCAGTATGTGTATACACGTGACGGCGACGGTTCAGCACCCCTCTTTACACTCGTAAAAGACCCTGTTTCCGGTGTTGGCAAGAGCCTTTCCATGACAGGTAAGACGGACTATCCCATTTATAGACTGCTCTTTGATGGAAATGTTCTCTCAAAGCCCGGTATGTACCGCTTCAATTTTAAGAGCAATAGAGGCGAAAACGCTGTCAGCGAACGATTCCGCTTCTATATGAATGAGGTTACAAATGCCGATACAAAGACGGTTGAGCCTTCTTCTGCTCATTGGACAGAATTCCCGTCACACTACGGCGTATGGTATACAGAAGAAGACGGATATAAGGCAGCACAGCAGAACTTCTATCCCAATAACGCTTTCCGTGTTGTAACAAGGGAAGAATTTGAAGACAGCGGTCTTGCAAATGATGAATATACACTTGATTACGTATATTCAATGAATTATTTTGACGTATTCCTCAATATGGGTAACGGCAAGACACTTCTCTTGGATAACTTTGAAATCTGGTTTGAAGAGTATGCCGATGTTACCTTTGATCTCGATGGTACAGAACTTTATCTTGACGTAACACATAGAAGCTTCAAGCCGGGTACACACCTTCCTATGCCCGAGGATGTTCCCGCCGGCTTCAAGTTCCTCGGCTGGACAGAAGATGAAGGCTCTGATGATTACACAATGGTTGCAAAAGCAGGGGAGTATACACTTTATCCTGTATTGAAGTCTCTGTCCGAGCTTGATTTGGAAAACGGACTTTTAGGCTATGAAGCCATAGAAGACCTTGACGTTTCGGGACTTTCCGAGATAAACGATGTTGAGTATCTTCCAAATGTTCTTGAGGGTGATGCTTTCTATGAAAAGGCAATAGCTCTTGCAAAAGCAGGCGTAATCGGTGCAGACTTCTCTCCCTACGAATATATTACAGATACAGAGCTTTCTGCAATCAATAATAGATTCAGCGGCAGTGAAGAAAAGCTTTCATACACTCTTAAAAAGAATGAAGACTTAATGGTTCTCGGTGCTGAAACTGAAATTACAGCAGACTTCATTACAGCAAGCGACAGCTATCTTTCGACTCTCATAGAGGAACCAGATTCTACCCTTGATATGGGTATCTGGCTGTGGGGTAACTATAATACAAGACAGTATATGAGATATGACTTTACGGCAAAGAAGGAAGTCGAAAAGGCAGAGCTTGAAATCCACTCCGATAACAGCTTTGATATCTATGTAAACGGTGCATACTATCCCTCCTATAACGAAGACGGCTGGTATGTATCAAAGTGCGTTGATATTACCGAAAGCGTTGAAACAGGCGCAAATAAGCTCGGTGTACGCTTCTTCCTTACAGATTCTCCTCTTGAATTCTCAAATGCAATGAGAGCTTCGGTAAAGATTACATACACTGACGGCACAAGCGACACATTCAAGTCCTCCTCCGACGGTAAATGGCGTTTCTACGTTCTCTGCGGACATTATGAAAACAGAGAACCCGAAAACTGGATGACTGTCGACAGTATAGGCAGCCTTGCTTCTGCCGTACACCTTCCCTTGATGTATAACAACGCAGGACTTCATCCGAGAGCTATCCGCCGTTCAATGTATTACAGAACTGATTTCGACTCCTCTAAGACTGTAAAGAAAGCAACTCTTTATTCTGCTTCCAAGGGTCTTTATATTCCTTACATCAACGGCGAGAGGGTAGACAACGCAAAGTTTATCTCGGGCGCTATGCTTGATGTGAGCGAATATCAGGCATTTGATGTAACAGACTACATCCGCAATGGCACTAACACAATTGCAGCACAGACAGGTAACGGCTGGTATAACAGCGAAAGCGTTTCCAATATGTACTGGAATAAGCCTCTTCTTATGATGCAGCTTGAAATCGAATATACAGACGGCTCTTCTAAGATTGTAGAGACTGATAATAGCTGGGATGTAACAGCAGCTCCTCTTTACGAAAACGATATCCAGTTTGGTGAGAGATACGATGCAAGACTTGAGGTTGAAGGCTGGAACGAGGTTGGTACAGATACTTCCGATTGGTCAACTGCAACCAGAAATAACTCTGTTCCCACACTCACTCCTCAGAAGTATCCTGCTTCCAAGGCACACGAAATGAGAGCAGTTGAAATGTCAACCCTCAAGGATTCTTCCATATGCTATGACTTCGGTACAAACTCGGCAGGCAGAGCAAAGCTTGTTTTAAAGAACACTAAGGCAGGCGAGGTTGTAATCGTAAGATATGCAGAGGATGTATACCAAAACGAAGCTTGTACTGAAATTTACGGTGACGTTTACTTTACATATGATTCACTCGCATCGGGTCGTTCTCCTTATTCTGCAAAGAATATTGACGTTTATATCTGTAAGGGCGCAGAGGTTGAAGTATTCGAGCCTGAATTTACATATACGGGCTTCAGATATATCTACGTTTCAGGTTACAGCGGTGAATATACTCTTGATACCGTAAGAAAGATGGATACATATACCGATAATGATATTGTAGGTACTATTGAAACATCCAATGCAGATGTTATGCGTCTCTGGGATGCTGTAACACGCAGCTACCGTTCCAACATTATCGGCGGACCTCAGGACTGTCCGACACGTGAAAAGAACTTCTGGAACGGTGATATTCAGGTTTATGTAAACACAGCAAACTGGTATATGAATAACAACCAGTTCCTTGCAGCATGGACCGAAAACGGACGTAAAATGCAGGATGGCGTTTACGGCTGGATAGACGAAGAATATATAGTTCCGCTTGCACTCTATAAGTACTATGAGAACACAGACGTTCTTGAAGCAAAGTACCCCGTGCTTTTAGATATTATTGAAGAGCGTGAAAGCCACGTTGCTTCCGACGGACTTCCCACGGGTACAAACCCCTACGGCTATTCACCTTATAATGACCATATGTCAACAGTAAGTGTTTCTGCTGATTTCTATGCTGCGGCGTTCTTCTGCAGAATGTACAGAGATGCAGCTGAAATAGCTACTATTCTCGGAAAGACAGCGGATGCAAAAGAATTCTCTCAGAAGTTTGAAGACGCAAGAGCAACATTCAATGAAAAGTATTACATTGCTTCTGAGCATGACTACAACCAGCGTTGTCAGGGCGGTGTTGTAATACCTATGGCGTTTGGCATTGCAGATGAAAGTGAAATGGAAGGTCTTGCCGAAACCCTTCATAACTACGTTGTAGAAGCTGATTATCACCAAAACAGCGGCTTTACATCGGCAGAATTCCTCTATATCATCCTCTGTGACTACGGTTATGCAGAAGATGCATATAAGATTCTTACAAATGAAACCTATCCCTCGCTTCTCTATATGCTTTCAACAGGTGCAACAACAATGACCGAGCGTTGGGACGGTATGCAGCCTCATTCCTTCGGTTCTGCAAATCACTATGCTTTCGGTTCCTTCTCAAGATTTTTCTTTGAATCCCTCGGCGGTATTAAAATCGATAAGGCAGGATTTGATGAAATAACAATCAAGCCCTCATTCATGAAGGAACTCGGCGATTTCAAGGTAACACACGAAAGCCGTCACGGTCTTATCGAATCGGGTTGGGTTTATAACGAAGGCTCCGACACATACACATGGACAGTTACCGTTCCCGCAGGTGTTTCTGCAACACTCATAACACCCGACGGAAATGAAATGTCTCTCACAAATGCAACCGAGACATACACCATCGGTGCAGACGGTGCAGTAACAGGCGGACTTAATATCAACATCGGACAAAGACAGGCAAACACAAATGTAAGATATGCTGAAATAAACGGTATTCAGACAAAGATTACTGAAAATGCCGATAATACTTTCACAGTTATTCCTGCATCCAATATGATTGTTGAAATAACCGAAAAGACAAGTGCTGAGACACCCGTAACTGTTGCATCGGCATACTACTATGTGAATGCTGATGAGATGACATATACAAAGCTCTCTCTTGACTCCTATATGACAACCGACGGAAAGAAGTCCATAAGAATGAAGGAACCCATGGGTATACGTTTCAAAGCTTCAATTCTTACATCGGCAAAGTATGAAGAAACAGAGCTTACTGTTGACGAATATGGCTTTATCATAGCAAGAGAAGATGAACTTTCAGGCGCTGAGCTTACCTTCGATTTCAGTAAGTACGCTGTTGGTGTTGCATATAATAAGGCAGACGGTACAGATATCGTGTT
>JAZQIW010000007.1:0-6494 GCA_045541355.1 Eubacteriales bacterium
ACGGGAGACGGCATTGTAAACAACCGAGATGCAGCACGTATTATGCAATATCTTGCAGGTTGGAATGTAATTCTGAACTAAACAATAATGCCTTTGCCAAAAATGCGGCAGAGGCTTTTTTTATCTTGACAAAGATATGCAAATATGATATCATTATTTAGTATTGGTATATATTGAACGGAAAGGAATGTTCATACAATGAAAAGAGAGTTAATCAAGCATCTTTACGATGACATGAACGCTTTCGGCGGCAAGGAAATTGTACTTGGCGGCTGGGCAAGAAGCATCAGAGACAGCAAGGCTTTCGGTTTTATCGACCTTAATGACGGAAGCTGCTTCAAGGGTGTTCAGGTTGTTTTTGAAAGAGAAAAAATAGACAATTACGACGAAATAGCAAAGCAAAATGTCGGTGCGGCACTTGTTGTCAAGGGTATCGTAGAACTTACACCCGAAAACAAGCAGCCCTTTGAAATCAAGGCGACAAGCGTTGAGGTTGAAGGCACATCCACGCCCGACTACCCCTTACAGAAGAAGAGACACACGGTTGAATATCTTCGTGAGCAGGCATATCTTCGTCCCCGTACTAACCTTTTCTCTGCGGTATTCAGAGTAAGAAGCGAGGTTGCTTATGCAATTCACACCTTCTTTAATCAGAGAGGCTTTGTATACGTTCACACTCCCCTTATCACAGCAAGCGACTGTGAGGGTGCAGGCGAAATGTTCAGAGTTACAACCCTTGACGTTGACAATCCTCCGAGACTTGAAGACGGCTCTGTTGACTGGTCTAAAGATTTCTTCGGCAAGAGTGCAAACCTTACAGTTTCAGGTCAGCTTAACGGCGAAACCTATGCTATGGCATTCGGCAACATCTACACCTTCGGACCCACCTTCCGTGCCGAGAACTCAAACACTGCAAGACATGCGGCGGAATTTTGGATGATTGAGCCTGAAATTGCATTTGCTGACCTTGATGACAACATGGCTCTTGCCTGGGACATGATTAAATTCATTGTCAACCACGTTCTCACAAACTGCAGAATGGAGCTTGAATTCTTCAACAACTTTGTTGAAAAGGGACTTATAGACAGACTTGAAGCTCTTGTGGCAAGCGAATACGAAAAGGTTCCTTATACAAAGGCAGTAGAGCTTCTTTTGGCAGCAAAAGACGTTGAATTCAAGTACCCTGTTGAATGGGGCTGTGACCTTCAGACAGAGCACGAAAGATACCTTACAGAGGTTGTTTACAAAAAGCCTATATTTGTTATTGACTACCCCAAAGAAATCAAGGCATTCTACATGAGACTCAACGATGACGGCAAGACGGTTGCGGCTATGGACCTTCTTGTTCCCGGTGTCGGTGAAATTATCGGCGGCAGCCAGAGAGAAGAAAGACTTGATGTGCTTCTTTCCAGAATGGGTGAGCTTGGTCTTTCCGAGGAGGACTATTGGTGGTACGTAAATCTCCGCAAGTTCGGCGGTACAAAGCACGCAGGCTACGGTCTCGGATTTGAGAGAATCCTTATGTATGTAACAGGCGTTTCCAACATCCGCGACGTGCTTCCCTTCCCCAGAACTGTCGGCAACGCAGAGTTTTAACAAACACAATAAGTTTATATATATTGAATCATTTACGGTTATATATCCTGACCGCCAACTACGGCGGTCAGGATTTTTTGTGATTGAATGTTTACATAATTTGAGCGAAAGTTTATATTGAAAAATAAGATATTTTAATGTACAATAATAAATGAAAGTGAGTGATAAGAACAATGGCTGACTACAAGGATTTAATCGGCAACGATTTTACAAGCGAGGAATTTGAAAAATTATTCAAATTCATGCACGATACCGATAGTATTGAATACGGATTTGCAAGAGCAAGGGCATTCGGCTATGATATTGAAGGACTGTCCATTGCCCCCGGTGTTATCATTCACAAGCATCCCAAGCAGTCATTTGGCATCGGTGTAAGAATCAGTCAATATTCATATATAAGCGGAAACGTCACGATTGGCGACCACGTACTTATCGGTCCGTGCTGTTCACTCCCCGCCGGCAATCACAAATTCAACGCCGAAAAAGGCTGGTTTTCTGACAGAACAGAAGGTGACTGCGACAACAGCATAGTAATCGGCGAAGGCAGCTGGCTTTGTGCAAATGTGGTTGTTTCTGCCGGAGTAAAGGTGGGCAGGTGCAACCTTATATGCGCAGGAGCCGTTGTTACAAAAAACACCGAGGACTTTGCAATTATGGCAGGTGTTCCTGCAAAGAAGATTGGCCGCATTGACAGAAAAACAGGTGAATACATATATGGAGAATAAATTTCCGACAGAAAGAACGTTATATTCACAAAACTTTCAATTTCCATCTGAAGGTGAAGTGGTTTACGAAAATCCGCCCACATTTATATGGATTCCCGTTGATGATGCCAAGAACTATACGCTGACAATTTATGACGGTGATATGGTTTTTGAAAAAATTGAAACAATTCACTGCTATGCAAATCCCTTAAAGCTTCTTGATGCCAAAAAGTATACCTGGACTGTTGAAACCGATACAGGTCTTTTACGTGAAAAAATGTCCTTTACAATTTCGGAGGATGCGTTGCTTTTTGAAAGGCCGACGGCAGACGAGGTATTTAATGCCTATCCCGCGGAAAGACCGTCATATATCTTTTCTGAATGTAATGTGCCTACTCTTGTCAGCGAAAGAAAAAACGAGCTTTCGGCAATTAAACGAAACGTAGAAATTGCACTTTCCCGTCCCCTTCCCCAAACGCCGACATTTCATCACAGACCCCACTCCTACGAGTTCAAGATATATTTTTCCGAACACCGTCTTTACTGCGACAGAGATTTAATTGCCTGCTCGCTTTTATATGCACTGACGGGCGATATGAAGGCAGGCTCTCACGGCAAAGAGCTTATGCTGTGTATTTGCGACATGAACCCGCTCGGTCCTTGCGCCATCGACGGAAAATACTGTGATGAAATTGGTATTAGCAACTTAAGAAATCTTGTTCCAGCATATGATATGCTATGTCCTTTACTTGATAACAAACAAAGGGACTATGTCGCATCAACCATTGCTGTTTATGCACGTCAGGCTGAAAACCTGTTGCGGAAAATCAACTACGAGCAAAATCCCTCAAGCTCTCACGCAGGCAGAATACCCGCATATCTCGGCGGTGCTGCACTTGTTCTGAAGGGTACAGGCGTTGTAGCTGATGAAGTTTTAAAGAGCTGGCTATCCTATGCACTTGACATTTACTGCGGTATATTTCCCTTCTACGGAGGAAATGACGGCTCGTGGGCAGAAGGTATATTCTATGCTGCAAGCTACACAAAATGGTATTTGCCCTTTTTCTCAGCCGTTGAAAGATATACCGGTAAGAGTCTCTTTAACAGACCCTTCTATCACAGATACACGAATTTTCTGTTACATTTCTGCAATTACAAATACGAAAACTTTCCGTTCTGCGACGGATATTGGGAAAAGCCGTTATCAAAAGAGTGGCCGGGATTTTTTGCGCAGAATCCTTTTACGGTATATGCTGACAAATTCGGTCCGTCTCTTGCAAAAATAAAATGCAAAGAATACTCACATCAGGATATTTATTATCTTCATTTACTCGACCTGTTCCTACCGACATTAAAGGCAGAAGAAAAGAGTCTTGCAATGGAGCCAAGTAATGTTGCAGTTTTCCCATGCGGCGGCTTTATAGCTATGCACACAGACTTTGAATCAGAAAACGACATATGCGTTATGGCGCGCGCCTCACGTTTTTCTCACGACAGCCACAGGCACAAGGATCAAGGCTCCTTTGCCCTATTCTGCGGCGGAGTCTCGCTTATATCCCCTTCGGGATATTACGGCATCGGCTACGGAACAAATCACCATATGCAGTGGACTAACTCAAGCAAAGCTCACAACACCCTTTTAATTGACGGTCACGGGCAGGAGGATGTGCCGGTTTTAGAGGCTATCGGAAAAATTGTGAGGGTTGAAGAAGATAACAAAACGGCAGTTCTCGACATGAGTACCTGCTATCCCGACATTACAAAATGGCAGAGAACTCTCCATTTACAAGACGACTATCTTACGGTAAAGGATGTGATTGAAGCAGATAAAGAAGTTGAAATAACATACTGTCTTCACACTTTATCACCACCCATCCCCGACGGAAACAGAATAAAGGTTGAAAGAAAAGGGGTAAAAATGAATATTATTCCCGACAAGCACCTTTCGCTTTTTGAAATATCCGACAAATTTGATGTTGACGTAAATGACGGTCAGCCAAAGGAATTCCACGTTGAAACAGAGCCTCAGTATCACATATATTACAAAACAAACAAAGCAAAAACTCACGCATTTGAAGTTAAATACTTTATAGAAAAATAAGAGGTAACAACATGATTAAAATTGAATCCCCCTTCAATCCCCCGAGAATTACTCCGCCCAACGAGCATCCGAGGGTAGCTCTCAGAAAAGGTGATTTTGACAGAATTAAAGCCAACATGAACAATCCTGAATATGCAAAGGAATTCAGCCTTTGGCAGGGACTTTGCAATGAGGAATTATCAAAATATGATGAAATTATAAAAACAGGTGTATACAACTCCCACGTCTGCATTGTACTTGAAGCAAAAGCACTGAGGGCACTTCTCGAAAATGACGACGAGGAAGCAAAAAAGCTTGTTGACATTACTCTTTCCCTTTGCGGAAACTTTAATCCCGAATCCGACTGGCTAATGAAGGCACGTTTCGGAGGACATATTGTTCACACATGCTCTCTCTGCTATGACTGGCTTTACAAGTATTTTTCCGACAAGCAGAAGTGGGAATTCATTGACAGCTGTGAAAGAATACTTTCCACAACTTTAGAGATGGGTTATCCCCCTTCAAAGCAGTCCCCCATCGCATCCCACGGCACGGAAGCTCAGCTTCTTCGCGACTGTATGAGCTTTGCAATTGCAGTATATGATGAAAAGCCTGACGTTTACAACTACTGTGCAGGCAGACTTTTTGACGAATACGTTCCCGTATACAGAGAATACTTTGCAGGCGGTTTTCAGCTTCAAGGACCTGCCTACGGCGGATACCGCTTCTGTTTCTCGGCATGGTGTCAGCTTTTATTTGAAGCAATGTGCGGTGAAAGAATTTTTGACGAATGTCATGACAACCTCTGCGAAAGCTTCTTCTATCTTATCCGTCCTGACGGAGAATACGTAAAGATAGGCAACGACTTCAATGAAAGCAAGGGCTACGGAAGCTATACTCAGAAAAATCCCGCAACCGTTCCCATGTTCTTTTCATATGCCCTTACCGGCAAGAAGGTATTCAAGAAGTATTATACAGAACACTTTGACGAACTTTTCCTTGTTCCCAAAAAGTACGCAAGAGATTACTATTCCGACGGCTCTTACAGCGAAGGTATGCTCTCTCCTTCTGCATTCTTTATCTTCATGGAACGTACTCCCGAAACAGCTGACAGCCATATGCCAAAGGCTAAATTCTTCGGTACGCCTGCAGGAGTTACCCTCTACAAGGACAACGGAACAATGGTACTCATGAAAATCGGTGAGTACATGGCAACAGGTCACGATCACTACGACTGCGGTCAGTTCCAGATTTATCACAACGGTACTCTTGCAACCGATTCCGGCTACTATAACTGGTTCGGATGTGAGCATCACTACAATTATGCTGTCCGTACATATGCCCACAACTGTGTTACAATCACAGACCCTAAAAAGATTGAAGAAAACTATTTCGGGGATTTCTGGGACAGACCCGGTGTTATTTACGACGGCGGTCAGATATATTTAAACAAGGGTTACGATGTACCAAATCTTGAAACACTCAAAAAGTACTACAAGAGAGGCGTTGTTCTTTCACATACTGAAAGTGAAGATTTGGTTGAGATTTCGGGTGACCTTCGTGAGCCTTACAGAGACAGCGTGGAAAAGTATGTAAGAACCATGAGCTTTGAGCCCAAGAAGATGGTATTCACGGTAAAGGATGAAATTATAGCTCAGAGCGAAAACTACATAAAGGATTTCCACGTACACTGTCAGACAGAGCCTACTGTTGATTCCGACAATCAGTTTACAATTTACAACGACAAGGCAAAGCTTGTTTGTACAATACTTGAGCCCAAGAATTTTAAGATAGAAAAGATTGGCGGCAAGGACAACGAGTTCAGCCTTTACGGTGTAAATCATCCGAGAAACGAAAAAGAGCTTCACGGTGACGAGCTTCCCGAATTCGAGCATCGCGACGAGGCCGGCTGGGGCAGAATTACAATTACTGCTACCGACAAAAAGAAAGAGGACACATTCCTTGTAAAGATGGAAATTGTAGATTTATAATAATTCAACAACAAAAGTTTAAGCCCTTCCGCTTTTGCGGAGGGGCTTTGTTATACAGGGATTTATTTAATTAAAATAATCATCACCGTCTACATAAACTTCATCGTCGCCTGTTTCGGGTTC
>JAZQIW010000008.1:0-15133 GCA_045541355.1 Eubacteriales bacterium
TTTTTCACCTTAAAATTCATGTTTCAAAGCTTTTTTTGCTCTGATTATAGTAAATATTATGGTATTGTGATATATCTTGCACTCTGAAATTGTACAAAATCGCATATAACTGCATTTTTTAAATATGAAAAACTTTTTTAAAAATCGGAAGAAAAGTTGTTCTGACACGTGATTTTTTTTATAAAACCAAAAATATCAAAAAAAATATGTAATTTTATGGAAAAAAATGTGTTTTTGTACTTTACATTTGTGTTTTTATTTGTTATAATACCTATTATAAATTAAATATGTTATTTTGACGTGTTTGACTTATTTGGGAGGTTAACTATGATAGAAACGCAGCATTTATCTCAGCTTGTCAGTAGAATAGAAGCAGTTGAGAAAATTCTTAATATTAATGTACCAAAGACTGTTTTGCCAAAGGTTCTTGAAAGATTTGATTTTACACAGCCGGGAAACTTTGAAGAGAGAGGCTGGAATTGTCTTAATGTTGATATTCTGTCGAGGGAAAACGGTATAAATGCTCACGCAACCATAATTGAAAAAACCTTAAGTGCCTTCTTTGATCCCATGCTTGTCAATGATGATATTTCTATTGATGCCGAGCAGGTTAAAACTATTCATGTCCGATTGAAATCTGATGTTTTGAACGCCCGTAAATGCTGTCTAAGGGTATACTTTACTACCGATAAAAATGTTGAATGGACTCAGAGTAAGTCTGTTGAAAATAAGTACCCTGCCGGAAAAATGTGTGATGTTTATATTCCAACCTCCAATAAATTCTGGAACGGTATTGTTACAAAGCTTCGTATAGATCCTGTTGAAGGTCTCAGAGGTAATGTGGATATTGAATATGTCGAGCTTCTTGATAATAACGATATTCCTGTATTAACCTATGATTTTACCAATATTACAACCCTTGAGGGAACGGGCTGGTGGTTAAAGAATGCAACTGTTCTCGATACAAAAGACTGCCTTTCGGTAAGTATTGATGCAATTGACCGTAAACGACTTGTTACGGACCCGTTATTCTATAACTCTAATATTAACCTTGATACCGCTGATGTAAAGCAGGTTCATCTTCGTTTTAAAACGGATCTTGAGAAAAACGATTCCTTTGGTGAAAATAATGATTTGTATCTCCAGTTGTATTTTACAACGTCGAAGAGCGAAAACTGGTCTCAGCTTTGTTCCTTCAGATATTTCTATGAGGCGGGAGAGGTTGTTGACTGCTATATTCCCATGAAGCATATTTTCTTTAAGGGAACACTCACAGGCATTAGAATTGACCCCTTTGAATCCTTTGCCGGCTCATGTGAGCTGCAGCTTGTAGAGCTTATCGGGGAAGAGGTAAAACATACGTTTGAATCTTTGGATGAACGCGTTGAGAATATTGAAAAGCATGTAAATAAGGTGTAGATTAAGCATGGAGGAAAATTCAAAAGCGGTTTTATTTGTTCTTCTCGGTCAGTCCAATGCGACGGGACACGGCTCATTGATGAGTGAAGAAGATATAATAAATATACCTTTAAATAATGTGTATGGGCTTCAAAGAAAAGATAACCAGTCATACGATATAACAAAACTCACATGGTCAAAATATCTGAGTCATGGTACAAATCTTGCTGAGGAGCAGGATAACACATATTCGCTTTCAAATTGCCTTGCCTGCCTTTGGCAAAAGACAATAGATAGCGGCACGAATCTTCCCGATTTGTATATTGTGCAGATAGCAATAGGTGCACAGGGAGTCACCGAAAAATATATGTGGTATCCCGATAGACAGAAAATCCTAAAGCCGGGAAAGCTTGGCGAGGTTGATATTTCTCTCTACCCCTTTACCGAGCATATACTTTCTCTTGTTGATAAAAGCTTTAAAGAAAAGAGAATAGAGTATGATGTAATGGGCATACATTGGCGCGGCGGAGAAGAGGAAACCGATGTGCCTGTTTCACATCTTGAAGGCGTGCTGTATGATATATATGTCAGAATGCTTGAGGGCTTTTGTTGTTCCCTTGGAAAGAGGGTGCCGATTGTTATGCACCTCATGGCGTGTCCGCAGAGATGCATGGATATGGACCCGACAGGCGCACAGCTTGTCAGTATGAACTATGTTAATGAGACTTTCCAAAGACTTTCTGAAGATTTTGAAAATGTAACGGTGTTTGACGTAAAAAAAGCCCCTCATTATGTGGAGAACATAAGAACCTCCGGTATATTCTTCGATGATTGCTGCCACTATACACCAAAGACAAATATGTGGACAGCAAAGGTGATATTGGAGGAATATATGAGAACACGCAATTGTCGGGAGTAGGATAATGTTAGGACTTAAGAGAGGAACTGTCGAGCTTTTCCCGCATCAAAAAGAATGGGAAACAGAGGCGCAAAAGACAATAGAGCTTATAAAGAATATCTGTAAGGATGCCGTCATTGATATTGCCCACGTCGGAAGTACTTCGGTTGAAAGCATTGCAGCGAAACCGATAATTGATGTAGCGGTGGCAGTTGATAGCTTTGATCGCTTTCTTGAATACGAAAAGGACTTGCAAAAAAACAGTTTTTATTATCGACCTGATTGCGGCATGGATGGTAAACAACTGCTCTTTGCCTGCGGTTCATTTTATGACGGAACGGGAGATAAGCAGACTCATTTTGTTCATGTTGTCAAAAAAGACAGTATGGAGTGGATAAATTATAATCTTTTCCGCGATTATCTGAATAGCAATAAAGATGTTGCGAAGGAATATGAAGAGCTAAAATTGTCCCTTGCAAAAAAGAATCCGATTGATTCGGGGCGAGAAAAATATCTTTCGGGAAAGCATGATTTTATAGTTAAAACACTAAGAACGGCACTTGTGAAATCCTATCTTGGAAAGACCGTCAGAATTGAGATAGACAGACCTGTCGGAACACCCCATCCCAAACACCCCGAGATAATCTATCCCATAAATTATGGATATATCCCCGGAGTTTTCGGCGGTGACGGAGAAGAGCTTGACGTCTATGTTCTCGGTATCAACACAAGAATAGAGCATGACCTTGAAGTAAAGATTATCGGCATTGTTTACCGAAATGACGATGTTGAGGATAAGCTTTGTGCGGCACCCGAGGGGATGTCTTTTACGGCAGAGGAAATTGAAAGAACAATCGCTTTTCAGGAGCAGTTTTATGACTCTCATGTTGAAACATGAGGAAAGAGATTACTTGAGGTCGGTATTGTCCGACCTTATCTTTTGTTTTGTTTTTGCTTTAAACCGCGTTTTTTTGTTGACATAGACATGTTATGGTGATAGAATTATTGTAAATATCAGGAAAAGAGTGATGAAGTGAAATTAAGACTTGGAACCGGAAGCGTCGGAGGAGAAAGAAGCTATCAGAAACTTTCCGAATACGGATATCAGTGCGTTGATTTTGCTATGGCTAACACAGAGAGCTTTTGGTATACCTGCTCGTTAGCTGATTTTGAAAAGTGTCTTAAAAAAGAAAAGGCATGGGCAGCTGAAAATGGAATGACGATTCATCAGATGCACGGACCTTGGGATAAATGCGATATTGAGATAAATCACGATTTTACCCCCGAGAAAAGAAAGAAAATTCTTGAGCAAAGAAAGAAATCTATCTCGGCTTGTCCCTATCTCGGCTGTAAAAACTGGGTTATACATCCCATCTTTCCTTTTGGAGCTGATGATATAAACGAAGGAAAGGCAGAGGAAACCTATAAGCTTAACTTCGAGTTTTACAGCGAGCTTCTTGAGACGGCTAAGGAAAACGATGTTACAATATGCTATGAGAATATGCCGCATATTGGTTTTTCACTGAGCGAGGTGGATAAAATCAAGGCTTTCATAGAAGATATGAATGATGACCACTTCAAGGCATGCCTTGATACGGGACACGTAAATTGCTTTACAACAAGAAACCTTGGTGATGCAGTAAGACTTCTCGGCAAAGACCTCAGGGTAATGCACGTTCATGATAATAAATTCAAAAGAGATAGCCATGAGCTGCCATACTTTGGCGATGCTGATTGGGATAGCTTTTATGAGGGACTTCGGGATATAGGCTATGACGGTGTTTTTAACCTTGAGACATCACCGTCTTGGAAGCTTGGTGAGGAGCTTTATGATGAAATGGCAAAGCTTCTCGTGAAGATTTCAAAAAAAATTATACATTACGATGAATAAATATTTTAATATATCATAATTAAGGAAATAATATGAAACTAAGACTTGGTAATTCCTGCACAGAACATGAGTCAAGCTTTGAAAAGCTGAAAAAATACGGATATGATTGCGGCGACTTTCAGATGGCAAATACCGATGACAGTATATATTACTGCTCACAGGAGGAATTTGTAGAACGTCTCAAAAAAGTCAGAGGCTATGCAGATAAATACGGCATAGATATTCACCAGATGCACGGACCGTGGACGTGGCCGCCGCCTGAGGAGACGGAGGAAGGACGTAAGGAACGCTTTGAAAAAATGTCAAAGTCCATTTCTGCAGCTCCGATTCTCGGCTGTAAGTATTGGGTAATTCATCCCATGATGCCGTATGGCACATACGATATACACCTTGATAAAATTAAGGAAACGTGGGACTTTAATGTGGATTATTTTACAAGACTTACAGAGGTTGCAAAAAAGCATGATGTAACAATCTGTGTTGAGAATATGCCTATGCTCAATTATTCTCTTGCAACACCGGGGAAGCTTGTAGAGCTTGTTGAGGCGATAAATGACGAGCATTTCAGATGCTGCCTTGATACAGGTCACGTTGCTTGCTTTAATAATTATCCCGTCGGAGATGCAGTAAGAACAATGGGTAAGTATCTTAAGGTCATCCATGTCCATGATAATCACGGTACGGATAGCCACGAGCTGCCGTATCTTGGCAAAATTGATTGGGAAGATTTTTATAAGGGACTTTGTGATATATCCTATGACGGCGTATTTAACCTTGAGACACAAGCTCCAACATGGTTACTTGACGAAAAAACAGGATACCTTCTTTCAAGGTGCCTTGTTATGATGGCAAAACAAATCCTCCATGAGCCTGTTGATGAATAAATAAGATAACTGAAATAAGCTGACGCACCGAAAGGTGCGGCAGCTTTGCGCTTGTTTTTAATTGTAGTTTGCAATTCTCAGAAGAATTACTGCCGCCTCGGCGCGTGTTATGCTTCTTTCGGGATAGAAGGTGCCGTCATGGTCGTTGCCCGATAGAATTCCGAGACCGTAAAGCTTGTAAATGTCATCCGAATACTCGTGGGAGGAATTGACGTCGGGAATGGTGATGCCGGATAAGTCGGGAGTGGCTTGACTGAATAATCCCGAAAAGATGTGGGCGGTCTGGGCTCTTGTTGCAGCTGTTTTGTAAACAGAAAAATCGTCAGGGGATATTATGCCGTGTTCTGCTGCATATAAAATATAAACCGTGTACCAATTGTTTCCAAAGGATTCGTCAAAGACGAAGCTCGGTTTGTTAAGCCTTGCATGTAAACGGGCTGCCATTGCAATTACCTGACAAATGGAAACCTCGGAGTGCGGAAGGAATTTGTTGTCTTCCATACCGTTTATAAGTCCCATTTTCCGTGCCTCAAGAAGTGAGGAGCTGAACCAGTCATCGTCTTTCACATCGTCAAACTGTAAAACCTCCTTGTCGGAGGGGACTTCGTTTTCAATTATATCAACTTCTGCTTCGGAAGAGGTGTCAATGTTGCCCGAAACCTTGTCGCTTTTTGAAATTTCTGTGCAGTTAATCTCAAACTCATATGATGCACTTGAGTAATGCTCCTCTTTGGGACAGTATATGGTGAAATAGTATGTACCCTTGTCAAGCGTTAAGGAGTAGTCCTCCGTTACAGCCTCCTCGTCGGAAAGAAAAACATATTCTTCGTTTGAAACCTCAATTGCAAAGTGCTCGGGGACACCCGTGTAGGTGTCTCTGAATTTTATCTTGATGTCGCTTTCCGATTCTGTCGTAAATGAAAAAATATCCTTGTCATAGAAGTCGTATAAGCTTCCCTTGTATTGCTTTGCGAAGCTTATATCTGTGGAATTAGCCTTGTCGTTGTTGTATTCCCTTTCAAAACCGCCATGCTCTCTTGCAGTAACCTCAAGTGTGTAGTCGGGACAGAGAAAATCCTCCTCGGGTACAACCGAAATGTAGTAGTCACCTGCCGAAAGTCCCACCCTTTGCTCGTAAACTTTTGCATCGTCGTAAATTGAAAGACCGATGCTGCCTATTTTGTTCTTGCGGCTGTCATAGAGAGAAAAGAATTTGACGTCGTGTGTATACATTGATATTTCTGCATATCCGTCATAGGGCATGGTGAATTTGAAGAAATCCTTTTCGGAAATGCTGCTTATTCCCGCATGGTACTTCTTGGACAGCTTTATGGGCATTGCATTTTCAAATGAGCCGTTTCCCCAAAGCTCTGTGTTTTGCTTTGGCTCAAAGGATAAGTCAAGGTCAAAGCCCACATCTCCGAATTTGATGTCGCTCTTGATTGTGAGAAAGTATTCTCCCTCAGTAATTCCCTGCCTGTATCGGAACAGATTCTCCCGAACATATGAAATGTCCTCTGTTTCAA
Organism: Eubacteriales bacterium; assembly: GCA_045541355.1. Taxonomy (GTDB): domain Bacteria; phylum Bacillota; class Clostridia; order Oscillospirales; family CAG-382; genus UMGS1387. The sequence continues at coordinate 6,598 of JAZQIW010000008.1, forward strand.
AGCTGAAAACCTCTTCATCATCCTTGTATAGTGTAACAATCAGCCTTGGGTCAAAACCTTCCGATGTGTCAAGTGAAGAAAGAGAAATATTCAGTAATCCGTCTTCCTCTACCCAAAAATCACCTTGTAAAGTGTCTCCTTCTTTCTCAAGGATAATAGATTCGGAGTAGGGCATATCAAATTCAGTAACTGTCTTTTTGGCGTCGGCATGAAAGATGAGGGAGGAAATAATCAGTGCCGAAAATAATAATACTTTTTGTGCTTTCATTTGCTGCCTCCTGTGTTACGCTTTTATTTCAAGCCCGTAAATCGCCCTGAGACCGTATTTTAGAGCAAGAGAGGCGGTACGCTTTTCATCTTCATCCGGCGAAAACAGCTTTTCTTCAAGAGCTCTGTAAAATTCTCCCGCCAGGGATTTGTCCTCCTTAAGCTTTGATACGTTAAGAAGCGCAAGCGTTGAATCCTTGACTTCAAGATATGAGGGCCGCGTTATAAGTGCGCGAAGCGCATCGGTGTCGCACTGAAAGTCCTCGGAAACAATCCCCTCAAGCTCGATTCTTAAAAACGTGTCCTCTCCGAAGGCAGAGCATTTCTCATTTAGAGGTAATATGATGTCAGAAAAGCTTTCGGCACCCGTAACGTCGCACTTTATAACCTCGTATCGCTTTGAGGAGAACCTTACGTGCTTGAGATTTACCGAATCCTTTGAAATTGTTCCCACGATGGCACCCTTGTAGCCGCATTCTCCAAAGTGACGCCCTTCCAGACAGCCGCAGTAGGCATACTTTGTTTTTCCTGCCGTCATTATCTCGCTGCCCTTGTGAATGTGTCCGAGGGCAACGTAGTCAAATCCGCTTTTTTCTATTTGGGCTGTGGATATGGGACAGTAGGGTGATGAGGGGGCATTGAGATCGCCGTGATGCATTAGGATGTTTATTTTCCCATCGTTTATGCAGGATATTTCACCATCTGAAAAAGGCGGCTTTGTATCTTCAAGGTATGCCGACCCGTAAATCCTGACACCAAGCCGTTCAATCTCAACGTAGCTAAGGGTGCTCTTGCTGAAAATGAATACGTTTTCGGGCCAGCTTATGAGAGAATATGGGGAAGAAGATGTGTATGGGTCGTGGTTTGACGGAGTGATGATAAAGCTGCACTCGGGAACCGATGCCATTTCCTTGCATATTGCACTCGCGGTATCCTTAGTTATACATTCATCGTCAAATAGGTCGCCCGAGATTAAAAACAGGTCGCACTTTTCTGTTTTTGCGTATAAAATAAGGGAAGAAAAAGCACTTCTGAGGGCATTTCTTCTTTTTTCTGCCTCAATCGGAGACAGTGAGGTAAAGGGCGAATCGAGATGTATGTCGCCTGTGTGTATAATTTTCATTTGTTTCACCTTTGCTTGACACGTGATTGTTTTACGAAATTCCTTTAATATTTTATCATAGCAGCACATTTTTGTCAACGAAAGGGCAATACAATCAAAAAAATAGATAATTGATATTGCATTTTGTCAAAATTTGTTTTTTTTGCAATTTTTTATTGCATAAAATATTGGTATATGTTATAATTACAGTGAACAAATTTTTTGTTCTTTTACATCAATAGTTTTATAATTATCAATATAGGAGGAGAAAAGATGAAAGCAATTGTAAATGGCAAAATCATCTTGAAGGACAGAATTGTTGAAGACGGCGTGCTTCTTTATTCTGACGTTGTTGAAGGTGTTGTTTCCAAAGAACAGATTCCCGAAGGCGCAGAAATAATTGATGCAAACGGCGGCTATGTTGCCCCCGGTCTTATAGAGCTTCATATTCACGGCTACCTTGGTAAGGATGTGTGTGACGGCGAAGAAGAAAGCATAAGAGTAATCGCCGAGGGTATCGTGCAGAACGGTGTAACAGGCTTCCTTCCCACAACCATGACAGAAAGCATGGAAACTATTACAAAGGCTCTTAATGTTATCAGAGATGTAATGGAAAAGAGCAAGACATGGAAGGGCTCGACAGTTCTCGGCGCACACGCAGAAGGTCCCTTTATCAGCCCCTCAAAGAAGGGTGCACAGGATCCCAAGTATATTTTAAAGCCTGATGCAAAGTTCGTAAAGGAATATGCAGACGTAATTAAGACAATAACCCTTGCTCCCGAAGAGGACACAGAGGATTTTGCGGCAATCAGAGAAATCACAAGAGACACAGATGTTGTAATCTCGATGGGTCATACATCTGCCGATTATGATACAGCAATGAAGAGCGTGCAGGCAGGTGTAAAGCATACAACCCACTTCTTCAATGCTATGACACCCATGGCACACAGAGCACCCGGTGTTGTAACCGCAGCACTTAATTCCGATGCAAGCATTGAGCTTATTGTAGATACATTCCACGTATTCCCCGCATTTTATGACCTTCTCTTCAAGCTCAAGGGAAGAAAGATGTGCTTTATTACAGACTGTCTGCCTGCAGGCGGACTTCCCTACGGCGAGTATACCCTCGGCGGTCAGAAGATTATATACAGAGATATTGTTTGCCGTCTTGAAGACGGAACGGTTGCAGGAAGCGTACTCAAGCTCAATAAGGGTGTATGGAATGTATATACAAACTCCAATATTCCTCTTAATGAGTGCGTAAACGGTGCTTCTCTTAACCCTGCAACGGTACTCGGTATACAGGATAAGAAGGGCTCGCTTGATGTGGGTAAGGATGCCGATATCATCATCACAGACAATGAATTTAATGTGTTAAAAACAATTATCAAAGGAGATGTAAGATATGAAGCTTAAGGTTAATGCAAAGCTCGACCCCAAGTTTGCTCCTCTCAGCCTTGTGTGCAGAGAAATGAGAGAGGCAACAAAGAATGACGGACAGGACCTGGTGATTGCCGTTCAGAGAAATAAAGGCTATACAGTAACTTATAAGACAAGAGTGTATAAGGACGGTACCGGCCATGACGAAGAAAACTTCGATTTCGTAGAAAGAATGACAAAGGCTCTTCTCTGGGTTGCAGGCGGTTATAAAATTGTTATCGCAGGCAGCGAAACAATCGGTCAGAAGATAAAGGAAGCTTTCTCCTACGGCGGATCGCGTGATTTCGATGTAAAGTTCATGGAGAGAGTATATGAAACAAAGTTTGAGGTTGAGTCTGTTGCACTCTGCGATGCTCCCGAAGATAAGTCGGCTGCAGCACCTATCGGCAGACACCTTGACGGCTGCAGAATCGGTTTCGATGCAGGCGGAAGCGATAGAAAGGTAAGTGCGGTTGTTAACGGCGAGAGCGTATATTCCGAAGAGGTTGTATGGTTCCCCAAGACAAACTCCGATCCCGACTATCACTATCAGGGAATCCTTGAGGCTATGAAGACAGCAGCCTCCAAGATGCCCAGAGTTGATGCTATCGGCGTATCCAGCGCAGGCGTATATGTTGATAACAGAATCATGGTTGCGTCGCTCTTCTTAAAGGTTAGCGACGAGGACTTTGATAAGAAGGTTAAGAATATGTACCTTGATGTTGCAAAGGAAATCGGCGAAAATATTCCGATAGAGGTTGCAAATGACGGTGACGTTACAGCTCTTGCCGGTGCTATGGACCTTGATGACAACGCAGTTCTCGGCGTGGCTATGGGTACATCAGAGGCAGGCGGCTATGTTGACCCCGACGGAAATATCACAGGCTGGCTCAATGAGCTTGCATTCGTTCCCGTTGACGCAAGCAAGGAAGCAATGGTTGACGAATGGAGCGGCGACTATGGCTGCGGCGTTAAGTATTTCTCTCAGGACGGCGTAATCAAGCTTGCACCTTTTGCAGGTATTGAGCTTGATGAGAACCTTTCTCCTGCAGAAAAATTAAAGGTTGTTCAGAAGCTTATGGCTGAGGGCGACCGGAGAGCTGCCGATATCTATGATACAATCGGTGCTTACTTCGGCTATGCTATTGCATTCTATACGGAGTTCTATGATATCAAGCACGTTCTTATCATGGGCAGAGTTACATCAGGTGAAGGCGGACAGATTCTCCTTAGCCGTGCACAGGAGGTTCTTGATAAGGAATTCCCTGAGCTTGCAAAGAAAATCCAGCTTCATATTCCCGATGAAAATTCAAGAAGAGTAGGTCAGTCTGTTGCGGCTGCTTCACTTCCTGAAATTGGTTAATTCAATAACATTTTGTTTATCCCGACACGTTCGTGTCGGGATTTTTTTGTGCAAATCTGAGGTTTTTAACCAAGAACAGTTAAAAATGTCTTGTTTTTACTTTGTTTTGGTGGTATATTAATTGTGAAAGGCAGGGAGTATGGATGAAACTTACAAATTGGAAAATGACCTATGAAGAACATAAAGGGCTTGAATGTACAACTCCTTGCAGTATGTACAGCGTTCTTGCCGACCATAAAATGATTGATGACCCGTTTTACGGACTTAACGAGAGGGAATATCTTCATCTTTCCGAAAAGGGTTGTAGCTTTGAATGTGAATTTGACGTAGATGAAAAGATGCTTGAAAAGGAGTATCTTGAATTGACGTTCCTCGGTATTGATACAATCTGTGCCATAACCCTTAACGGCACGCTTGTCGATAATACCAAGAATATGCATAGAGCATATACATATGATGTTAAACAGCTGCTGAGAGTAGGAAAGAACAAAATCGAGCTTGATTTTTCGTCTCCCATAGACTACTTTGAGAGGATGAATAATAAGCATTGGCTGTGGACAAACGGTGATACAATTCCCGGTGCTTCCCACCTCAGAAAAGCCTTCTATATGTCAGGCTGGGATTGGGGTCCCACTCTTCCGGATATGGGTATTTTCCGCCCCGTAATTCTTGATGCTTATAATGGAGATAAGATAGATAATGTATATGTCCGCCAGTTCCATAAGAACGGCGAGGTAACCCTTGAAATTTCCGTAGAAACAAAGCATAATAAGGGATATGACCTTGTAGCTTCTATTGACAGTAAAGAAGTAAAGCTTGTGGGCGGTAAGGGCAAAATCAAGATTGATAACCCAAAGCTCTGGTGGGTGAGAGGCTACGGCGAACAGTATCTGTATGAGCTTACTGTCAGAATGGAAAACAAAGGCGAGACAATAGATGATAATACTCAGAATATAGGTCTCAGAACACTTACTGTCAGCACAAAAAGGGATGCGGCAGGAAGTGAATTCTGCTTTGTCATCAACGGCATAAAAATCTTTTCCATGGGTGCAAATTATATTCCGCAGGATAATCTTCTCTCACGCATTAATCCCGAAAGAACGGAGCGGCTTATTAAAACTGCCCTTGATGCCAACTTCAACACCCTTCGTGTATGGGGCGGCGGCTATTATCCCGAAGACGAATTCTATGATATCTGTGATAAGTACGGCATCATCGTGTGGCAGGACTTTATGCTTGCCTGCGTTCAGGTGTGGCTGACAAATGATATGAAAAAGGAATATATCGCCGAGGCAGAATATAACGTAAAACGTCTCAGAAACCATGCGTCACTCGGACTTTTCTGCGGTAATAACGAAATGGAACAGGGTGTATGCTATTGGGGAAATCTCGGCACAAATCAGCGTGTAAAGGAAGATTATATCGAACTTTATGAGAGAATCTTCCCCGAGGTCTGTGACAGACTTTGTCCCGATACCTTCTACTGGCCTTCCAGCCCTTCGTCGGGCGGCGGTCTTGATAACCCAAACGTAGATTCACGCGGAGACGTTCATTTCTGGGATGTCTGGCACGGAGGTAAACCCTTTACAGAATTCAGAAATCATAAATTCCGTTTCTGCTCGGAGTACGGATTCGAGTCATTCCCGTCAATCAAGACGCTTCGCGAGGTTTGTCCCGAGGATGAACTCAATGCATTCTCGAGAGTAGTTGAAAACCATCAGAAGTGTAAGGGCGGAAACAAGAAGATTCTTATGTATCTTGCCGATAACTATTTGTATCCGCTTGACTTTGAAACGCTTGTTTATGCATCCCAGCTTCTTCAGGCTGATGCAATTAAGTGTGGAGTTGAACACTTCAGAAGAAACAGAGGCTATTGTATGGGTTCAATTTATTGGCAGTTCAATGATTGCTGGCCTGTTGCTTCGTGGTCGAGTATTGACTCCAATCTCAGATATAAGGCACTCCACTATGCGGCAAAGAAATTCTATGCGCCTGTTGAAATGGGACTTTTCCTTGAAGGTGATACCCTTAATGTAAATGTTTCTAATGAAACAATGAAGAAATTTGAGGGAGAAATAAGACTTTACGTTTCTGCCGCAGACCTTTCGGTTAAGGAAGAATATATCAAAAGTGTTTCCGTAGATAGCCTTACAGCCAAAGATGTTCTCGCAATTAAGGCGGATATGTCGGGTGCATATGATACCTTCATGTACGCTGATCTTTATGATAAAGACGGAAACTTTGTTGTGAGAAATACCCAAATTCTCTGTGCAGCAAAACACTTTGAATTTAAGAAGCCCGAAATCAAGGTTGATATTGTGGATATAGACGGCGGTGTTGAAATCAAGGTTACAAGCGATGTGTTTGCAAAAGGCGTAAATGTTGACTTTGACGGAATTGACCTTGTTCTTTCGGATAACTTTTTTGACCTTACAAATGATAAACCGTATACTGTAACCGCAAAAACCGAATATACGGCAGAACAGCTTAAGGAAGCACTTGTAGTTATGAGTGTTTATGATATTGGAAGATAAAAGTATTCTTTTGGAGGAAATTATGGGCTTTAAGAAGGATTTTGTATGGTGCGGCAACGGCATCCTATCAGATTGAAGGAGCATGGAATGAAGACGGCAAGGGGCTGAGTATATGGGACGTTTGTTCTCATCAGCCCGGAAATATTTCGCTCGGTCATACGGGTGATGTTGCCTGTGACCATTACCATAAATTTAAGGAAGACGTGGCTCTCATGCGAGAGCTTGGGATAAAGGCATACCGATTCTCGATAAGCTGGACAAGAATTTTTCCTGAAGGAACGGGAAAGGTTAATGAAAAGGGCGTGAAATTCTATTCCGACCTTATTGATGAGCTTATAAAGAATGGTATTGAACCTTATATTACGCTTTTCCATTGGGATTATCCTTATGCACTTTTCAAAAAGGGCAGCTGGCTTAATGATGAAAGCGTGGAGTGGTTTGCAGAATATGCAGGTAAGGTTGTAGAACTATATTCCGACAGAGTAAAGCATTTTATCACCTTTAATGAGCCTCAATGCTTTATAGGCTGCGGATATCTCGGCGCTGAGCACGCACCGTTTCTGAAAATGGGATATAAAGCAGTGTTCCAGATGTGTCATAATGTACTTAAATCTCACGGCGCTGCGGTAATTGCCATGAGAGAAAAGGCAAAACAGCCCATAAAAATCGGCTATGCACCTACCGGCTCTGCGGTATATCCTCTTACGGACAGTCCGGAGGATATTGAGGCTGCACGTGAAAAATACTTTGAATGTAAGCCTCTTGGACCCGGTGTAATGTGGAGTGTTTCCTGGTGGAGCGATCCTGTAATTCTCGGCCGTTACCCTGAAGAAGGTCTTAAGATGTATAAAGACTATCTTCCCGAAATCACCGAGGAAGATATGAAGCTTATCAGTCAGCCTATTGATTTTTACTGCCAGAATATGTATAACGGCGTAACTGTCAAGGCGGATGAAAACGGCAAGGCTGCGTGGGTAAAACGTGAAGTGGGATATCCCAGAACGTCAATCGATTGGCCTGTTACTCCCGAGTGTATGCATTATGCCCCTAAGTTTTTGTACGAAAGATATAAGAAACCTTTTTATATCTCCGAAAACGGCATGGCTTGTCATGATTTTGTATCTCTTGACGGCAAGGTGCATGACCCCAACAGAGTTGATTTCCTTAATCGTTATCTTGTTGAGCTTGAAAAGGCGGCGGATGACGGCGTCGATGTCTGCGGTTATTTTCTCTGGTCATTCTTGGATAATTTTGAATGGGCGAAGGGATATACCGAACGCTTCGGTATTGTGTTTGTAGATTATAATACTCAGCAGCGTATACCTAAGGATTCGGCATACTGGTATAAGAATTGGATAGAAGAGCATAGTTAGAATAAAATATGAAAGCTCCCGACACGACTGTGTCGGGAGCAATTGTGTTTAATTAGTAAAAGCGTATTTTTTAAGATTTCTGCGATATTTGTAGTATCGGAAACGTACTCTTCGTGTGATAAGCAAATACTTTTTGAAGAAAATTTTTCTTATCTTTAATAAGGATTCTTCTGCAAGGAAACTCTTCTTGAAAATATCATCAAAGCTTGACAGCATGATGGCAAACAGTCCCAGCATGATTCCGAGTACAAGCTTTGGACTGAAAATATCTGTTCCGGCAAATACCGAAAAAATACCCGTAACCGCCGCAGAAAACGGCATTATAACCGCAACGATGCTTGCATCTATGTGCTTCATGGCATTTGTACGTATTGTCCAGCATAATGCTGAGCTTATAAGCGCCAGAAGAATTACAAATAACATATGCAAAGGCTTAAAGGAGAAAACTATCGGCTCAATTATTCTTGCTCCTTCTTGG
>JAZQIW010000009.1:0-45692 GCA_045541355.1 Eubacteriales bacterium
CGGCAGAGTAAAGTACGATGTTATAGATGATAATGAAACGATAGATGCCCTCTTTAAGCTCTCAAGACTTGAAGGTATCATTCCCGCCATTGAAAGCGCGCACGCAGTTGCATACGGCATGAAGCTTGCAAAGACCATGGAACACGGCTCGATACTCATAAACCTTTCGGGCAGAGGCGATAAGGACCTTGATTACGTAATTGAGAACTACGGCACAGGCGATGATATTGAACTGTAATATATAATAAAAAGCATTAAAAAATCCCGACCGAACGGTCGGGATTTTAATGTTGTATACAGCTTAGAACTTGAGCACACCGAACTTGTCGAGGTATCCGACTACGAATACTGCAAAGATAAGTACGGGAAGTATATACTTGAGATAAACCTTTGCAAACTTGGGGAACTTGATACCCTTTCCTGCATCAGCCTCTGCAATAAAGTTGTCCCAGCCCCAACCCTTCTTTGTAACGCAGAAGAGAAGGTAAACAAGGCTTCCGAGAGGAAGGAGAGTCTGAGAAACAAGGAAGTCTTCAACACCGTCAATGGAGCCGCCAAACGCCTTGGGAATGGGGAGCCATGAAAGAACGTTAAGACCGAGAATAGCAGGCATGGAAAGAACGAGAATTAAAACAAGGTTAACAAGCACAGACTTCTTTCTTGACCAGCCGAGACCGTCCATGGCGAAGGAAATGATGTTTTCAAATACCGCAACTATTGTAGAAAGTGCCGCAAAGGACATGAATACAAAGAAGAGAGTGCCAAGGATTCTGCCGCCTGACATCTGAAGGAAGATGTTGGGAAGGGTAACAAATGCAAGACCTGCACCTTCACCGGGGTTAACACCGTATGCAAAGCATGCGGGGAAGATAATAAGACCTGCCGTGAAAGCAACGAACGTGTCAAGAAGACAGATGTTGATGCTTTCGCCGAAGAGTCGCTGTTCCTTGGAAATGTAGCTTCCGAAGATAGCCATGGAACCGATACCGATGCTGAGCGTGAAGAAGGATTGACCGAGAGCAGCATAGAGGACGTTGCCTATTCCTGCTTCCTTCATCTTGGCAAAGTCGGGAATGAGGTAGAACTTGAGACCTTCTGCCGCACCGGGGAGAGTGACACTTCTGATAGCAAGGAAAATCATGATGAAAAGAAGAGCAACCATCATTACCTTGGTAATCTTTTCAACACCGTTCTTAAGACCGAGTGAACAAATGCCAAAGCCGAGAAGAACTGTTATTACCATCCAGAATGTAAGCTCCTGCCAGTTGCCGAGCATACCGTCAAAAACACCGCCGACAAGTTCGGTTGTCATGCCTGCCTTGAATGTTCCTGTTGCAAACTTGAATACATAGTTGAGCATCCAACCCGTTACCATGGTGTAGAACATCATGAGAAGGTAGTTACCTGCAACCATGAAGGGAGAGGCAACATGCCACTTTGTGCCCTTGGGTTCGATTGCCTTAAATGCCTTTACGGGACCGAGCTGGCTTGCACGACCTACGGCAAATTCCATTGTCATAATGGGAAGACCGAAAATTGCGAGGAAAACAAGATAGATAAGAACGAATGCCGCACCGCCGTACTGACCTGCTATGTACGGGAAACGCCAAACGTTGCCGAGACCTATCGCACAGCCTGCGGAAATAAGGATAAATCCGAGACGCGATGAGAATTTTTCTCTTTGCATGATAATAATTCCTTTCAATGGTTAAAATATTTATTAATATTTTACCAACAAAGTGTCGATAAGTCAATGCTTTTTTTCGATTTTGTTACATGATTTTGAAAAATATTGGTTTACAATAATGCAAATTGAATAAAAATGTAAAAAAGTCTTGTATTGTAAAATATTACGTGCTATAATGAAATAAGTATATGAATTTTTAGACATTGTGAAGGAGCGTATGACATGAGAAGGTATTTGTTCTCTGATTTTGATGGTATTAAAGTCAATGACAAGTATGATGTAATAATTGTCGGTGCAGGGCTTGCAGGGCTTTACTGTGCCCTTAATCTTTCACCCTCATTTTCTTGCGCTCTTGTTACAAAGGGAGGTCTTGATCTCGGCTCCTCATGGCTTGCACAGGGCGGTATTGCGGCGGTGACAAGAAGTGAGGACTCCTTTGAGGATCATGTGCGTGATACTCTTACCGCAGGCGCAGGACATTGTGATAAGGTTGCGGTAGAGGTGCTTGTCAGGGAAGGACCTTCCGATATAAATAAGCTTATAGAGCTTGGAGTTCCTTTTGACAGAAATGAGAACGGCGAAATCATTGTAACGCGTGAGGGCGGTCATAACCGTTCAAGAATACTCCACTGCGGCGGTGATGCGACGGGCAGACTTATGACAAAACGCCTTGGTGAGGTTGTGTCGGAAAGAGAAAACATAGATGTTCTTTTTGATACCTATCTTGTCGATGTTTTGACCGATGATAACGGAGTGTGCGGCATTGTTGTCAATGACGGAAAAGAAAACAGCGTGATGTTTTGCAGAAACATCGTTGTGTCAACAGGTGCAATAGGGCAGCTTTATAAATATACCACAAACCCCGAAATGTCAACGGGAGACGGAATTGCCGCCTGTGTCAGAGCAGGAGCGGTTACAAAGGATATGGAATTTGTGCAGTTTCATCCCACAGCCCTTGCCGTCGGACAGGAGAACGGTAAAATGTTTCTCATTTCCGAGGCGGTAAGAGGAGAGGGAGGCGTTCTCAAAAACCATAACGGCGAGCCGTTCATGTATAATAAACACTCGCTCAGAGACCTTGCACCGAGAGATATAGTAACAAGACATATTCTTTCAGAGCTTGATAAAACGGATAAGGAAAACGTGTTTCTTGATGTTTCGTGTATGGATGAAGCGTTTTTCAAAAAACGCTTTCCAACCATTTATGAAAAATGTCAGAGCCTCGGTATAAATGTACCATATGATATGATACCCGTAAGACCTACTCAGCATTATCATATGGGAGGAGTAAAGACAGACCTTCATGCAAGATGCGGGGTTTCGGGGCTTTATGCCTGCGGCGAGGTTGCGTGTACGGGTGTTCAGGGTGCAAACAGGCTTGCGAGCAATTCAACTCTTGAGTGCCTTGTTTTTGCAAGACGCGCAGCAGAGAGTATAAACTGCGATTTCAGACCGGGAAAGGGATATAAGTATGTTCTTCCCGAGTCGCAAAAGTACGCCAAAGCAGCTCCTGATGAAAGTGAGATAGCTCAAGATATAGCAGAAATGAAAAAGCTTATGTCAAAGAACGTGGGAGCACTCAGAAAGCAAGAAAAAATGGAAGCAGCCCTCACACGTCTTTATGAAATACGTGATAAGTATTGTGACATGAAGTTTGAAAACATAAATCACTACTGGGTGTGGAATGCCGTTACAAATTCCATAATCATTACCGAAAAGGCGCTTGCCCGTAAAGAGAGCATAGGTTCACACTATATCGTTAAATAATATAACCCGAAAGGAAAGTATATATGAGTATGCTTACAAATCCGCTTGTAACACAGATTATAGCAATGGCACTTAATGAAGACGTTGGTACAGGCGATATAACAACAGAAACAACAATACCTGCCGAAAAAAACGCTTTCGGAAGATTTATAGCAAAGGAAAGCATGGTAATCTGCGGACTTGAAATAGCAGAGCTTGTTTTCCATACCGTTGATAAGGATATAGCCTTCAAGGCACACTTCAAAGACGGTGACCTTGTAGAAAAGGGCGCTTGTATCGCCGAGGTTTCGGGTAATGCAAGAAATGTTCTCACAGGCGAAAGAACAGCACTTAACCTTATGCAGAGAATGACGGGTGTTGCAACAAGAACCAATGAAGCGGTAAGGTGTGTGGAGGGAACAGGCGCAAAAATTGCTGATACAAGAAAAACAACTCCCGGTCTTCGTGTTCTTGAAAAATATGCCGTGCGAGTAGGCGGCGGCTCAAATCATCGTTTTAATCTTGCAGACGGTATACTTATAAAGGATAATCATATTGCTGTTTCAGGCGGCATAGTAAATGCAGTAAAGAATGCAAGGGCATCTGCTCCTCATACAATAAAGATTGAGGTTGAGGTTGAGAATAAAGATCAGCTTTTTGAGGCACTTGAAGCAGGTGCGGATATTATTATGCTTGATAATATGACAAATGAAGAAATGGCAGAGTGCGTAAAGCTTGTTGACGGCAGAGCCACTCTGGAAGCATCGGGAAATATGGGTGATAAGGATCTTGCAGCCGTTGCAAAAACAGGTGTTGATATTATTTCCATCGGTGCACTTACCCATTCCGTAAAGGCTGCGGATATAAGCCTGAAGTTTACTATTTCATAAATAATAATCCCCGTCATATGGCGGGGAATTTTGATGAGGACAGTATGAATAAACTAAAGCTTTCTCTCTCAATGCTGATTTTCGGAACAATCGGCATTTTTGTAAAATATATCCCTCTGACTTCAAGCACAATTGCCATGGCAAGAGGATATATGGGCGCGGCATTTTTGCTTTTTGTAATGCTCCTGTTGGGTAAAAGAGTGTCAATTTCTGCAATAAAGAAAAATGCCCTTGCACTTGTACTTTCGGGTGCGGCAATAGGTATTAACTGGATATTCCTTTTTGAAGCATATAATTATACCTCTATTGCCGTTGCGACGCTCTGCTATTACATGGAGCCTGTGCTTTTGATAATTCTAACACCCTTTGTCCTGAAACAAAAGCTGTCAGTCAAAAAAATCCTGTGCGTACCGATAGCTCTTGTCGGAATGGTGCTTGTGTCGGGCGTGCTTTCGGCAAAACAAGAGGTAAGCCTTGTTGGTGTTGCCCTCGGTCTTGCGGCAGCTGTTTTCTATACCTCGGTTGTGCTGACAAACAGGTTTCTAAAAGATATTTCAGCCTATGACAGTACTCTGGTGCAGCTCTTTGTGGCTGCGGTTGTTATTACCCCCTATAATCTCATCGTTGGTATGCAGCCGACGGGAAATGTTGATATTAAGGCAGTAATCATGCTGCTTGTTGTGGGCTTTCTTCATACAGGACTTACATATTATCTGTATTTCTCGTCAATGAATAACCTGCCGAGTGAAACGGTGGCAATATATAGCTATATTGACCCGGCCTTTGCAATTCTGCTTTCGGTGTTCCTTCTGGATGAGGGGATGACACCCGAGAGCGTTGTCGGTGCGGTGATGATTCTCGGCGCATGTATTGTCAGCGAAATTGAATTTAAGAAAAAACAATAAGAAACGGAGAGGGTGACCTCTCCGTTTTAAAATTTGAATAGGTTTTTTAAAGGTAAAACTCGTATCATCTGAGTGTACGGGATGAGGGAAGTAAATAATGAATGATGAATAATGAATAATGAATAATTTCGGTTGATTTTCGCCAAGGGCGAAAATCTTCATTACTTCTTCGATTTTCACTCTTACCTCTTACTTTGCTCATCTTTTACAGGATGAGCATCGCATCCCCAAAGCTGAAGAATCTGTATTTTTCCTCAACCGCCACCCTGTAAGCATCAAGTACCTTTTCTCTGCCCGCAAAAGCGGAAATCAGCATAATCAGCGTGCTTTCCGGCAGATGGAAGTTTGTGATAAGACAGTCGGTTGCACGTATTTTTCTCCCGCCGGGATAGATAAATATTTCCGTGTTGTCGCTGCCTGCATGGATAAATCCATCCTCGTCTGCCGCAGACTCAATAGTTCTGCAGCTTGTAGTGCCTACGCAGATAACCCTGCCTCCACGCTTTTTTGCTTCATTTATGCGGTTTGCACTGTCCTCGGAAATGAAGTAGTATTCCGAATGCATCTTGTGGTTGGTAATGATTTCTTCCTTTACGGGGCGGAAGGTTCCGAGACCCACATGAAGCGTTACATAAACAATGTCAACGCCCATATCCTTTATTTCCTCAAGTAATTCCTTTGTAAAATGAAGCCCTGCCGTGGGTGCGGCACTTGAGCCCTCGTGAACTGCATATACAGTCTGGTATCTGTCTCTTTCGCTTTCTCTGCTTGTGATGTAGGGAGGGAGCGGCATCTCGCCGACTCTGTCAAGTATTGAGTAAAACTCTCCGTCATAGAAAAACTCTAAGATTCTGTTGCCGTCTGGTAAAACCTCAATAACCTCTGCCTCAAGCTCATCGGAAAAGTGTACACGAACTCCCACCGTCATTTTCTTGCCGGGACGTACAATGCACTCCCATCTTGTTTCGGTTATTCTTTTTAAGAGTAATACCTCAATGTCCGTATCACCGAGACTGTCGGTGAGCTTTCCTTCGCCGTCTTTTGTGTACCTCTTGCAGAAAAGACGCGCAGGAATAACCTTTGAGTTGTTGAGAACAAGACAGTCGCCTTTCCTTAAATAGTCCTTTATGTCGCAGAAATGCCTGTGCTCGTATTCATCTTTGTTCCTGTCAAGTACAAAAAGCCTTGACATATCACGCTTTTCGGCAGGCACCTGCGCGATAAGCTCCTCGGGAAGATAGTAGTTGTAATCGCTTTTTCTGAGTTCCATAATAAGTCCTTATTGTTTTATGTCAATGAGTATTGTAAGCTTTTTCTGCGGCGTTACCTCAAGCACCGAGTCGAGAAGGGCACAAAGCCCCGTGTCCTCGAAACGCCAGTTTCTTCCGCCGTATTGCACAAGCCTCGGGGTTCTCGGAACACCAAAGCTTCGGACTAAAAGCTTGCCGTGAAGAAGATTTATTTCAATGTAGTCAATGCCTTCTTCAACGTAGCCGTAACAGGTGTGCGTGCAGAAGAAGCATCTGAAGGTTCCGCCGTCATCAAGCGGACAGGAGTCGGAGTCCGGGCTGAAGGATAGCTGCTTTGTATCTGCTTTGTAGCTAAAGCCGGTAATGCCTGCAATTTGCTTGAAGCCTTGGGTAAAGCTACTTGAAGCTTGCTTGTCGGATAAAGAAGGAGTCAGGGAAGAATATAGCTCTTGCCTTTTTTTGTCTTTAACAGCCTCTGCCATTTCCGAAAAGGCACGTATTGCAGCTGCCTTTAAATTGCTGTCCTTGACACATTGCAGTTCTCGGTTTTCGCCAAATATGCTCTGCATACATTTTACAATGTCATACCAGTCTTCGATAAGGGCGTCAAGGTCGCTCGACAGAAGGTAATGCCGATAACTCCTGATAATCAATAAAAGCCTTTCGTCATCACAAAGAGACTCATATAGATTGTTTTTGTAAATACGGCAAAGCTCTGAGTATTCAAGATTGGGAAATAAAACAGATAGCTTTGAGCCTCTTGAAATAAAGCTTTCAAGATTTGAAAAACGCTGACTTTCCGCTGAAATAAATTCCCCGTTGTCAAGACGTGTGTGCTTTGCCGATATGAGACTGAACAGGTCTTTGCCGATTTCTTCAAGAACGTCTGCGTTTAGAGTTGAAGTAAAAATGCTTTCCGAAAACTCAAGGGAGTATGAACGAAGCCTGTCGGATTGCCTGAAAAGATATGAGGCACATTCGAGAGAGGATTCAAAATACTGAGCGTAGTAGTTCCTTGAAAATTTGTTTCTCGGAAGATACCAAGAAAGACAGAAGCTTACCGTCTTTTTTTCTCCCCTGTTCAAAGAGAAGTGCGTGCATAAAGCGCCAAACGGGAAGGGTACGTCAAATTCGGGTTTCGTTGAGTTGTAAAGAGTAGGATTCTGAGTGAAATTCTCTGTGAAAGCCTCGGGATTTGTGTATTCGCAGAATGAAACATTCTTGCCGTTGGTGGCAATGCAAGTGTTTGGGGATGCTTCTTCGTCACCCGAAAGGAGAATATATGCTTCCCCCGTTTCCGTACAGCCCATGCGATTAAAGGAACTGTTGCTCATGCTTTGACTTGCACAGCCGATTGAAAAATCAAGTCTTGAACAGGCAGTGTTTGTGATTTCAAACTCAAAGTGAACGGCAGGAATCCCGGAATCTGTGTCGTTGAGTGGAATAAAGGGGGAGAATGCCGTCATTTTTATGTCGGCGGGAAAAGAAGAATCCGAAAAGCATATTTCGGTAAAAGGAAAATAACAGGCTGACTCTGCTTTTTCAAAAGGCGCAAGCAAAGATGAGGGTGCTTTTGAAGCTTGCAAGACTCTTGCATCCGTGAGAACGCCGTCTTTTTCAGCCTTGATGGCGAAGAAGGAGAGATTTGAACTCCCGTGCGTTTCAAGTGAAATGCTCGCATCGCACCCGAGATTGATGTACCCTGTGGCTATACCGCCGAGAGGGAGCTTGTCCTTGAATTTTGCCTTGTAGAGTGTTTTTGCCATGTGCTGTTTTTCCTCCGAAAAATAAAGCCAATTAATTCTTTTGTTCTAACATATTATTTTATATCATTTAGAGCCTTTTGTCAATGATTTTGGCGAATTACGGCATAAATAAAAGGCTCACCTGTGTAAAGTTAGCTGACGGAATTGCTTTTTCTTTTCGGGAAATATAAATGCCTCCTTAACTTTTTCATTGATTTTTTTCTTTGTTCATGTTATAATAAATACCCACCCCACAAAAAGGAGAAAAAACGTGACACTTACCCAAAGATACATAGACGTCAGAAGAAAACTTTTTGATAAATATTATAGCCGCCTTAATGATAAACAGCGTGAGGCGGTTTATGCCGCCGACGGTCCTCTTCTTGTGCTTGCAGGTGCGGGAAGCGGAAAGACAACCGTGCTTGTACAGCGAATTGCGCACCTGATAAAATACGGAAGAGCCATGGAGATAACGGATATTCCCGAAAAAAATCTCTTTGAGCCGTATATAGTAATGCTTGAAGCAGTGGCGGCTGAGGATAACCCCGACAGAGCAAAGCTTGAAAGCGCACTTAATACCTTTGCCGCCGATAAGGCAAGCCCCTATGAAATCCTGTCAATTACCTTTACCAATAAAGCGGCAAGAGAAATGAAGGAACGACTTGAAAAGAGCCTCGGTGCGGATGCTCTTAATATCTGGGCGGGAACCTTCCATTCGATTTGTGCAAGGCTTTTGAGAATGCATATAGAGAGCATAGGCAGACAGCGTGATTTTACAATATATGACACCGATGACCAGAAAAAGCTTATGACGGAATGCTTGAAGGAAATGAATGTCAGCGATAAGATGTTTCCTGCAAAGCTGGTGCTTTCGGAGGTGTCAAGGTCAAAGGAAAAGCTTTGTACCTGGCAGGAATATATGGCTGAAATAAGGCAGGGCGATGTCAGACGAAAGACAATTGCCGAGCTTTATAAAATGTATGAGGATAAAAAGCGTGCGGCAAATGCCGTGGACTTTGATGATATCATTTGCCTTACGGTTGAGCTGTTTAAAACCTGCCCCGATATTCTCGAAAAATACAGAAACCGCTTTAAGTATATCCTTGTGGATGAATATCAGGATACAAATAAGGCTCAGTTTGTTCTGACAAGTATGCTGTGTAATGAGGATAATAATATAATGGTTGTAGGAGACGATGACCAGAGTATTTATAAATTCCGCGGAGCAACAATAGAAAATATACTTTCCTTTGATAAAAACTTCAAGAATACCCGCGTTGTAAAGCTTGAACAGAATTATCGGAGTACCGATATGATAATAGGTGCGGCAAATGCAGTTATTAAGAATAATGCGGGGCGAAAGGGTAAAACCCTTTGGACCAAGAGCGAGGGCGGAGAAAAGATAACCGTCAAGAAATGTGAAAATCAGAACGGTGAGGCACAGTATATTGTCGATAAAATAGGCGAGCTTGTAAAGGATGGAGGCTATACCTTTAATGACTTTGCCATTCTTTACCGCATGAATGCCCAGTCAAACAGCCTTGAAACGGTGTTTGCAAAAAGCGGAATACCTTATAGAATCCTCGGCGGCACACGCTTTTATGACAGAAAAGAAGTAAAGGATGTTGTTGCATATCTTTGCGTTATGACAAATGCAAACGATAAGGTCAGGTTTAAGAGAATAATCAATACCCCGAAACGCGGAATAGGCGATGCTACGGTAGATGAAATTGACAGGCTTTCGGCGGAATTTGATACCGATATGCTCTCAATCTGTAAGAACGCCGAAAGATATCCCAGCCTTTCAAGAAGCGCGGCAAGACTTGTCAGCTTTGCCGAGATGATAGAGGACCTTAAGAATAGCTTAAGCCTTCTTTCCCTCGGCTCGGTTGTTGAAAAGGTGCTTGATAAAACGGGATATATGGAAATGCTAAAGGAGCTTGATAAGGCAGAGGGGAAGGATAGAGCCGAAAACGTAAAGGAGCTTGTGTCCAACGCCGTTCAGTATGAGGAAAATAATGACGAGGCAACACTTACGGGCTTTCTCGAGGAGGTTGCGCTTATTGCGGATGTCGATAATTATGACGCCGATGCACCTGCCGTTGTAATGATGACGGTGCATTCATCAAAGGGACTTGAATTTCCCGTGGTGTTTCTTCCGGGACTTGAAGAAAACATATTCCCGGGTGCCCAGTCGGTAATGGATGAAAGCGAGCTTGAAGAAGAAAGACGCCTTGCGTATGTAGCAATAACAAGGGCAAAGGAACGCCTTTTTGCCATACATTGTAATTCAAGAATGACTTATGGCAGAACAGAATTTAACAGACGCTCTCGCTTTCTCGATGAAATCCCCGAGACCTACTGTAATTATGAAGAGTCCTGGGGGAATAGAATGGAAGATGTGCAGCATGAATTTGCAGACCGCTTCGGCTCTTCCTACGGGGTATCCTTCGGTACTTCACCTTCTACAAAGAATGTCAGGGTTTCAAGTGTGAATGCCAATCAGGCACCATGGAATAAGCAGAGCACCTATTCAAACGGCTTTCCAAAGCCTGTGTCAAAGCCTGCCGCAAGTGCACAAACCTTTATGGCAGGTGATGGGGTAGTGCATCCCATATTCGGTAACGGTATGGTGCTCTCGGCAAAGCCTATGGGAAATGATGTAATGTATGAGGTCGCCTTTGATAAGGTCGGAACAAAGAAGATAATGGGCAATTTTGCAAAAATGTCAAAGAAAACCGACTGAAAAATAACAATTTTTATGAAAGTTGTAAAAAATAAAAAAAACTTCAAAAAAATCAAATTTCCTATTGCAATTTAAAATTTTGTGTGTTATAATACCACTGTTGCATATGGGCGAAGTCTCGTCCGAACATAATTAAATCGTTAAAAATAAAAGAAAGCATCGTATGGAGGTGTTATAAATGGCAAAGTGCGAAGTATGCGGAAAGGGCGTTACATTTGGTTGTAATGTATCTCACTCCCACAGAAAGACAAACAGAACCTGGAAGCCCAACATCCGTAAGGTAAAGGTTGTAGAGAACGGTACTCATAAGACAGTGAATGTATGTTCCAGATGTCTCCGTTCCAACAAGGTTACAAGAGCAATCTAAGTAAAGTTTAAGATTAATCTTGAAGCACTCTCGTAAAGAGGGTGCTTTTGTCTTTTTTTAATCCGAAAGGCAAAGTCCTGTTTTTGGTACACTCCCTGTGATAGAATGTAATCACAGAAGCAAGGAAATAAAACTTGAAACGAAGGAGTGTAGACAATGAAAAGATTTTTCGGATTTGTGATTTTTTTGGGATTTGTGATAATGATAGGCGCGGCGGGCGGATATGATGTAAATAATGCAGGCTTTGTGACAGCACTTCTTCTTGAGGTGTTTGGAATGGCTCTTGCTTTTTTTGGAATGTCGGCACTTTTGCATTATAAAAAATATCTCAGAAGAAGCATAAGACGAGCATGTAACAACAGTAATGCCGCATCGAAAAAAATAAGTTCACGCCCTCGTGTTGTGCCTGCTGCAAAAGAAGTGTGCTGATGTTGTTAAAATAACCGAAAATTCGGCTGCTTTTTGTAGAAAAAACAATTGACAAAATGCGGCACTTTGCGTTAGAATTATTTATATTAATGTTTTCACGTAAAGGAGAAAATAAAATGCCAAAGGTAAATATAAAGAAGGAACAGCTTGATTTTCTTGATTGGGAGCTTGGCATATTCTTTCATTTCGGTATAAGAACCTTTTATGAAGGTCATGTTGACTGGGATGGAAAGCCTATGCCTCTTGAGGGCTTTAATCCTCCCTCTATTGACTGCGACAGTTGGATAAAGACAATTAAGGAAGCCGGAGCAAAGTACGCAATTCTCGTTTGTAAGCACCATGACGGCTTTGCAAACTGGCCCAGTAAGTATACCGATTATTCCGTCAAGAATACACCCTGGAAAGACGGCAAGGGCGACGTTGTAAAAGAGTTTGTTGATGCCTGCAGAAAGTATGATATAAAGGTCGGTCTTTACTATTCACCTGCCCAGTTCGGCTCAAAGAATATGGATAGTAAGGAATATGACGATTACTTTATAAATCAGATTTCGGAGCTGCTCACAGGTTACGGTAAGATTGATTACCTCTGGTTTGACGGCTGCGGAAGTGAAGGACATAATTACGATACGGTGCGTATTGTAAAGGAAATAAGAAAATGCCAGCCCAATATTCTCATATTCAATATGTGGGATCCCGATACACGCTGGATAGGTAATGAGATCGGCTTTGCCCCCATGACAAATAAGAATGTTTTAAAGCAGCTCTCAGGTTTTTCCGTAAATCAGGCAGAGGGCGATGTTCTTGAGGAATATACCTTCCTTCCCGGTGAATGTGACTGCAGAATCAGAGAGCATAACTGGTTTTACAGTGATAATGACGTTCATACCGTAAAGAGTGTGGATGAGCTTATGGGACTTTACTATGTATCTGTCGGCAGAGGCGCAAACCTTCTCATAAATATAGCACCCGGCAGAGACGGCAAGCTCCCCAAAGAGGATACCGAGGCAATTCTTGCCTTCGGCAAAAAGATAAGAGAAACCTTCTCGGAAAAGAATGAGCGTTGCGGAAAAGTTGAAAGGACCGACGGAAAAATCATAATAAGCTTTGATGAGTATGTTAAGCTGAATCACATTGTTCTCAGTGAGGATTTGACAGACGGAACCGAAATTGAGCAGTTTGAAATCAAGGCGGCGGCAGACAGATATAATGAGCCTGTTACCGCATATTGCGGCACAACCGTAGGTCATAAAAAAATCTGTGTATTCCCCACACTCAGCATGAATAGAATAGAGATAACCTTTGATAAGAATAAAAATGTCGATGTAAAGGCGTATGATATTCCTTTGTTTAATTGAGTTAAAAACACCTCGCAAGAGGTGTTTTTTGTTTGACTTTGTTTCATTTATGTTGTATAATAAAGCGAGGTGAGAGGATGGGTGTTACATGGAATGTGTGGCATGGTTGCAAAAAGTACAGCGAAGGATGCAGAAACTGCTATGTATATAGAATAGATGCGAGAAACGAAAGAGATGCAAGCCTTATCAAGAAAAACGAATCTACTTTTTACCTTCCTGTTTCCAAAAACCGTAAAGGAGAGTATAAGTATCCATCGGGAACAACCTTCTATACCTGCTTTACAAGCGATTTTTTTCTGAAAGAGGCGGATGTATGGCGGGCAGATGCTTGGCAGATAATGAGAGAAAGACAGGATTGCTTTTTCTTTTTTATAACAAAAAGGATAGTCCGCTTTTCGGAATGCGCCCCTCCCGATTGGAAAGAGAACTTCAGACACGTAACGGTGGCTGTAACGTGTGAAAATCAAAAAATGGCAGATTTCCGCTTGCCTGTATATCTCTCTTTGAATTTGGAAAGAAAAGTGGTTATATGCGAGCCTCTGCTTGAGGGAATAAACCTTGAGAAATACCTTGATATGGGAATAGATGAGGTGACTGTGGGCGGAGAATCAGGACTTGAAGCAAGGGTGTGCAGACATGAATGGATTGTTGATTTAAGACGTCAGTGCATAGAGAATAACGTGTCCTTTACTTTTCACCAGACAGGAGCCAAATACCTTAAAGACGGGAAGCTTTACCGAATTCCCAAGAAATACCAGCATGAACAGGCAAAACGTTCGGGACTTGATTGTGCTGCAAAAGAAAGGAATAGCTGATTTGAAAAGATGTTTATACCTGCTGCTTGTAATGCTTGCAGTTTATGCGCTTGCCGGCTGTAATAACACAATGGCTGATAATGAAATAAAAATGCAGAGCCTTGAAACAGAAAAAGCAGATGTAGCGGAAGAGACAGAGATGCCTGAAGAAGATTACCCCGCACCTGTTTATGTGAGCCCGTATGCAACAGAGATGTTCCTCGAACCGCTTGATAAGTATTCGTGGGAGAGGGAATACCCGTGTGAATATGTTGTGCTTCATTTTACAAGTAATGTTGTTGCCGATAGAGAAAATCCCTTTGATATGACGGAAATAAGAAGGATTTTCGAGGATAATGAAATAAGTATAAACTATATCCTTGACAGAGACGGAAATGTTTTCTGCTATGTTCCCGAATCACGAGCCGCATGGCACGCAGGAGTCGGCACATTCGCAGATGATGAAAAATATACCAATAAAATGAATAAGTTCTCGATTGGCATTGAAATTGCGGCAATCGGCTCGGAAAAGGATATGGCACAGTACCTGACAAAGGAAGAATATGCGTCTCTTGATAAATCGCTTGTCGGCTTTACGGACGGACAGTACGAAAGCCTTAAAAGGCTGGTTCGCGATGTATGCGATAGAAACGGCATTCCCTTTGACAGAGAGCATATAATAGGGCACGATGAGTATAACCCGTCAAAAAATGACCCGGGTGAGCTCTTTGAGTGGAATAGAATTTTTGAAGAATAAAAAAGTTGATTACAGTCAAAAAGGACGGTGGTTTTTTGTGAGAAATTTTGAAAAAGCAAAATGGATATGGGTGTCTCCCGAAGGCGGAAAGAATGAATACGCCGAGTTTTACGAAAGTATAAACTATGACGGAAAAAAAGTGAAGGTGTTCTTTTCGGTAAGCGGAGAATATACCCTTTTTGTAAACGGAAAGTATGTATCAAGCGTTCAATATGCCGATTTTGAACACTATAAGGTGTATGAAAGCATAGATATTACGGAGTATCTTGTCGGTGGCGAAAACACAGTGGCTTTTCTTGCGTGCTATTGGGGCGTGTCGGGTATGAGATATTCAACCCCTACACCGGGAATAATATTTGAGATTGAAAGCGATGATGAAATAATAGCTTTCTCACATGAAAATACACCCTCAAGAAAAAGTCTTTGCTATGAAAGCGGATGGGAGAGCGTTATTTCAAGCCAGCTCGGTTACTCCTTCTTTTATGACTCAACAAAGCAGGACGGGTGGCTTTTAGGCAAGGCTGAAGGCTTCGGAAAACCCTTTGTCATAGAAAAGGAATGCAGCTTTGTTCAAAGACCGATTAAAAGACAGCTTGTAGAGCAGATAAAATACGCAAAGCCCTGCGGTGAAAAGAAGAACTGTATATTTGACCTTGGTGAAGAATATGCCGGCTTTTGCAGCTTTTCAATAAAAAGCAGTACAGAGCAGCATATAAAGGTTTACTACGGAGAGCTTCTCAAAGACGGTCATGTTAAAAAGCAAATCGGAAACAGAACCTTCTGCTTTGACTACAAGATGAGTAAGGGCGAAAATGTATTTGTAAATTATATGCTGAGGCTTGCCTGCCGCTTTATTGAGATTGAGTGCGAGGATGAATTGGAGGTTGAATATATCGGTATTCTGCCTCAGGTGTATCCCACAACGGTAAGGAAGGCGGAATTTGATGATAGGCTTGATGCAGATATTTATAATATCTGCCTTAATACCCTGAAGCTTTCCATGCTTGAGCACTATGTTGACTGCCCTTGGCGTGAGCAATGCCTGTATGCCTTTGACTCAAGAAACCAGATGCTGACAGGCTACTATGCATATGAGGGCGGAAACAGCGAATATGCAAGGGCAAATCTTATGCTTATGAGTAAGGATAGACGTAGTGACGGACTTATGTCAATATGCTTCCCAAGTGCCGATGATTTGACAATTCCCTCATTCTGCCTGTATTATGTGCTTGCAGTTAAGGAGTATATCCTTTATACAGGAGACTTGTCGCTTGCAGAGAGCGTAATTGAAAAAATTGAAAGTGTGCTTAAGGTGTTTGTAAATAATAGCGAAAACAACCTTGTGTGCAGATTTGCCGATAAATCTCACTGGAACTTCTATGACTGGTCAGAGTATGCAAGCGGAGTATTGCATGAGAGTGAGTCTCAAGAACCTGATAGCCTTATAAACCTGATTTTTGTAATCGCTCTCAAGTCTTATGATGTAATTTGTAAAAAGCTCGGAAGAAATAATAAGTTTGAGGGACTCAGTGAGGACATACAGAAAGCACTTAACGAAAAATTCTATAATGAAAAGACAGGTCTTTATTTTGTTAAGGATCCCGACGAGAATCCCACAGAGCTTGTAAACTGCCTTGCCGTATATACCGGTACTGCCTCTGATAAGGTGAGCAGCTTTGTGTGTGATAAGCTTGCCTCGGGAGAGCTTGTCGAATGCTCACTCAGCATGAAATGCTTCAAATACGATGCTCTTCTTATGCAGGATATGGAAAAGTATAAGAACAGCGTTCTTTCTGAAATCAGAAAAACATATAAGAATATGCTTGATGCCGGCTCTACTACCGTATGGGAAACGGCGGTTGGCGAGAGCGATTTCCATTCCGCGGCAAGTCTTTGCCACGGCTGGAGTGCAATACCGATTTGCTATTACCATAGACTTGATATGGTAAAATAATAAAAAGTGTTTTTTGCCGTATTCGGTAAAAAAAAACTGCCGCTTTCTTACGCGGCAGTTTTTTTGATGTGCTTGACATATCGGCAAAAATGCCTTATAATATTTAAAGTAGATTTTACTCATTTTGCGTATAGTGGGAGAGTTTGAATGAATATAGGAATACTTGGCGCAGGGACATGGGGAATAGCACTTGCAAGAATGCTTTGCCTTGGAGGCAATGCCGTTACCGTGTGGTCTGCCGTCGAAAAGGAAATAGACCTGCTTTCCGAAAAGAGAAGACACCCTAACCTTGTGGGAATGAAGATTCCGCAGGAGATAGTATTTACAAAGGACATTGAAAAGGCGTGCCGAGATATGGATTATGTCGTCTTTGCCGTTCCTTCGCCATATGTGCGAAGCGTAAGCCGTGAGGCAAAGCCGTATATTTCAAAGCAGACTGTGATTGTAGATGTTGCCAAGGGCATAGAGTTTGAAACCCTTAAAACCATGACTGAAATTATTGACGAAGAGCTTGGCGGGGGATATAGCCTTGTTGCTCTGTCGGGGCCCACTCATGCAGAGGAGGTTGCAAAGGACCTTCCTACTACCATTGTGTCTGCAAGTAAGGACATGAAGGCGGCACAAAGCGTTCAGAAAACCTTTTCGGGTCCATGCATGAGAGTTTATACAAATTCCGATGTTCTCGGGGTGGAAATATGCGGGGCTCTTAAGAATATCATAGCACTTGCGGCGGGCATATCAAAGGGTCTTGGTTATGGTGATAATGCAAGGGCGGCAATCGTTACAAGGGGTGCTGCGGAAATGGCGAGACTCGGTACTTCTATGGGATGCGATATAAGTACCTTTTACGGTCTTGCAGGCGTCGGAGATTTGATTGTCACCTGCACAAGCGAGCATAGCCGTAATAATCACGCAGGCTGCCTTATAGGAAAGGGACATACACCAAAGCGCGCCATCGAAGAGGTAGGCATGGTTGTTGAGGGAATGAATGCCCTGCCTGCGGCAATGGGGCTTGCAAAAAAATACGGTGTGGAGATGCCGATTATTTTTGCGGTAAACGATATTATCAATAACGGAGCTGTGCCTTGCGAGGTTGTAGATAATCTTATGCTGCGTGAATTTAAGAATGAAAAGAACTGATGATTAAAGCAGCCGACAAGGCTGCTTTGTCTGCTTTTTTTGAATAAAGAACAAACAAAAACTGTAAAATCTCGGGGAATGAGAGGAGATAGAGCCGTGGATAAGAAGTATGAGCCTTTGTTTACACCTTGGAAAATAGGTAATGTTGAAATCAAAAACCGTATTGTAATGTGCCCCATGGGGGGAACAAGCCTTTTCGGCTGGTTTGAGCTTTCGGGCTGTGCGTTTGATAAGGAGGCGGCAAAGCTTTTTCTTGAAAGGGCAAACAATAATGTGGGGCTGATTATTCCGGGTATTGCACCCCTTCGTGATACTTTTTGGGGAAAATGGCTGTGGCAGAACGAAAAAATGTTTGATGAGCTGCGCGTGTTCATGGATGAAATACATAAAACGGGGACAAAGCTTTTTGTTCAGCTGACAGCAGGCATGGGAAGAAGCTGGGCAATAACCGAGCTTGTAGCACCCCTCCATAAGAATAAAATAACACGTGCCCTCATAAAGCCTGTCATTGATACAAGCCACGAGCTTGCAAGCCCCAGTCCTCAGCCTTCACGCTGGGCACATGATATAGAGTGTCCCGAAATGACACGTGAACAGATACATGAAATCATTGAGGCGTTTGCAAAGACTGCAAAGCTTTGTAAGCAAGCCGGTGTTGACGGCGTTGAGGTTCATGCGGTGCATGAGGGATATCTTCTTGACCAGTTTGCGATAGATTTTTTCAATAAGAGAACGGATGAATACGGCGGTTCTTTTGAAAACCGATACAGATTTGCCTGTGAGGTGGTTTCTGCAATCAAAGAGGCTTGCGGAAAGGATTATCCCGTATCTATCAGATACTCGGTTGAATCAAAGATGAAGGGCTTTTGCGAGGGAGCAATGCCGGGTGAAGAATATACGGAGGTCGGAAGAAGCAGGGAGGAATCCGAAAAGGCGGCAAAACACCTTCAGGATGCAGGCTATGATATGCTAAATGCCGATAACGGCACATATGATTCCTGGTACTGGTCACATCCGCCGATGTATATGCCTGAGAACTGTAATCTTGAGGATGTTGCACATATAAAAAAGTTTGTTGATATTCCTGTTGTTTGTGCGGGAAGAATGGATGTTGATGTGGGTGCAAAGGCTGTCGAGCAGGGACTCATTGACGGCGTAGGTGTTGCACGTCAATTCCTTGCAGACGGAGAATGGGTAACAAAGCTTTTGGAGGAAAGACTTGATGATATCAGACCATGTATCTGTTGTCATGCCGGCTGCTTCAACTTTTCTTCCTCAAAGGGACATGCCAATACTCAGGAGCTTACCGATACAATGGGACTTTCAAGATGTGCCTTGAATCCTGAGACAATGCAGTCTAAAAGGTATAGAATAAAGCCTGCAAAGAAAGTTAAAAGGGTTGCAGTTATCGGCGGAGGAATAGGCGGTATGGAGTCGGCAATTCTTCTTGCCAAGAGGGGACATAAGGTTACTCTCTATGAAAAGACAGATAAGCTTGGCGGCGTGTTTGTTGCGGCATCTGCCCCTTCCTTTAAGGAAAAGGACAGACAGCTTATAAAATGGTATATCCGTGAGATGTCAAAATACCCGATTGATGTGAGACTGAATACGGAAATTGAGGATGTAAAGAGCATTGATGCCGATGAATTTGTTGTTGCAACGGGAGCAAAGCCAAATAAAATTCCCGTTGCCGGCAGCGATAGGGCAGTAGAGGCAATTGACTACCTTCTCGGAAATAAAGAGGTCGGAGACAGAGTGGTGGTAGTCGGCGGCGGTCTTACGGGCTGTGAAATAGCATATGACCTGTTCCTTAAAGGCAAAACTCCAATAATAGTTGAAATGCAGGAGGACCTTGTTACAACACCGGGTATCTGCCTTGCAAATACAAGCTATCTCAGGGATTTCTTTAAGACCAATAGGGTTGAAACACACCTTGAAACAAGGGTTTCGTCAATAAATGAAGGTGCGGTCACTCTTGTCGATAAGGAGGGGAAAAGCTTTGATGTGAAATGCGACTCCGTCATTCTCTCTGTGGGCTATACACCTGCTCCACTTGCCAAAAAATACGGAAAAATTCATGTTGTTGGCGATGCAAGAAGCGTCGGCAACCTCAGAAGCGTAATCTGGGGAGCCTGGGATGTGTGTATGCGGATATAGTGAAAACGCTCAAGGAAAAATACTCTTGTCTGTGAAGAAGCCGTTCCCGCATATGAGTGTTGTGACACAGAAGGCTCACAGGAAAGTCTGACGGCTCGGCAGAGCTTGAATGGAATCGGAATATAAAAAGAGGCGCAAGCCTCTTTTTTGTTGCTAAGCCTGGTCTAAATACAAAAATAATGCCATTTTTCTCTAAATTATGACAAAATCATTTCCATAATAGCCAGAAAGTTCATAAATGTTGCAATGTGCTCTTGACATTGCTTGGCGTTGGGAGTATAATTATAATGTGTATTTATAAGGGCGGTAGTATGCCCAAAATGTAATGAATGAAAAATAAAGACGTTTGTAAGGAGCTTGAATTTTATGAATATTCCTTTTTCTCCCCCTGATATTTCCGAGCTTGAGGTTAACGAGGTTGCTGAAGCGTTAAGATCAGGATGGATAACAACAGGACCGAGAACGAAAAAACTTGAGGCACAGATTGCCGAATGGGTAGGAACAGAAAAATGCGTTTGTCTTAATTCCCAGACAGCATGTGCCGAGATGGCTCTTCGTGTGCTTGGTGTTGGCTCCGGCGATGAAGTGATTACATCAGCATATACATATACGGCATCAGCTTCTGTTATTGATCATACAGGTGCTAAGATTGTTCTTATTGATACTCAAAAAGATAGCTTTGAAATGGACTATGATGCACTTGAAAGAGCAATCAATGAAAAGACAAAGGCGGTAATTCCCGTTGACCTTGGCGGGGTGCCTTGTGATTACGATAGAATATTTGAGATTGTCGAACGCAAGAAGAATCTGTTCAATCCTTCTACGGATATTCAGCGGGCAATGGGCAGAGTTGCTGTTATGGCAGACTGCGCACATTCCTTCGGAGCTTCTTATAAGGGAAAAATGATAGGTTCTGTTGCTGATTTTTCATCCTTCTCTTTCCATGCGGTAAAGAACTTTACAACCGCAGAGGGCGGTGCTTTAACCTGGAGAACGATAGAAGGAGTTTCAAATGAGGATATTTATAAGAAACTCCAGCTGTTGTCGCTTCACGGGCAGAGCAAGGATGCCCTTGCAAAAACAAAACTCGGCGCATGGGAGTATGACATTGTTGGTCCTTGGTATAAGTGCAACATGACCGATATCATGGCGGCGATAGGTCTTAAGCAGTTTGAGAGATATCCGGAAATGCTAAGGAGAAGAGAAGAGATTATTGCTAAATATGACAGTGCACTTAAGCCTCTGGGGGTTGAGGTGCTCGGTCACTATACCGACGAGTATAAATCATCGGGGCATTTGTATCTTACAAGGATTCCCGGAATTAGTCTTGAGAGGAGAAATGAAATCATAATCAGAATGGCTGAGTGCGGCGTGGCAACAAATGTCCACTATAAGCCTCTTCCCATGCATACAGCATACAAGAATCTCGGATTTGATATCAAGGATTATCCTAACGCATATGCGCATTTTGCCAATGAAATCACATTGCCTCTTCATACGTGCCTGAAGGATGAAGAAGTTGAATATGTGATTGAAAAATATGTTGAGATAGTTAAAGAGTATTGTACAAAATAGAAGTTGATTACGATTTTCGGTTTAAAGGTGCGTTGTTTATGAAAAAAGTATTGATAATTGGTGCCGGTTTTCTTCAGAGCTTTGTAATAAAAAAAGCAAAAGAACTTGGTTATATAACCTTGGCGGTTGATGCGGATCCCAATGCAGTTGGATTTGAATATGCAGATTCACATGAGGTTATAAACATTGTTGATAAGCAAGCTTGTCTTGAATATGCAAGAAAAGAAAGAATTGA
Organism: Eubacteriales bacterium; assembly: GCA_045541355.1. Taxonomy (GTDB): domain Bacteria; phylum Bacillota; class Clostridia; order Oscillospirales; family CAG-382; genus UMGS1387. The sequence continues at coordinate 21,733 of JAZQIW010000009.1, forward strand.
CGGTGTTTTAACTGCAGCTACTGACTATGGTGTACTGACGGCATCTTATATAGCGCAGGAACTTGGTCTTCCCGGCTTAGATTATAAGGTGGCGGAGCTGATTAAGAACAAATATAGGGTTCGTAAGTGTCTGTATGAGTCACATGTGGATGATACAAAGCAGGCATATGAAGTTGACAAGGATACTGATTTAACTGAACTTTGTAATAAAATACAGTTTCCCGTAATGGTAAAGCCCTGTGACGGTTCGGGCAGCAGGGGAGCAAGTAAGGTGGAGTCACCGGAACAATTTGAACAAGCCTGTTTTTATGCAATGGAATCATCCATAACACATCGCGCTGAAATAGAAACATTCATTGTTGGTAAGGAGTACGGAGCCGAAAGCTTTGTTGTAAATGGCAAAGTTCATGTTCTCGGAGTTATGAGAAAATGGATGACCGAGCCGCCTTATTATGCGGAATTGGGTCATGCAATTCCCACCGACCTTCCGAAAGTTGTGGAAGAAAGAACCAGAGAATGCGTTGAAAAAGCTATAAAGGCACTTGGAATTAACTTTGGATCCGTAAATATGGATATGCTGATTACGCCTGAAGGAACAATTCACATAATTGATATCGGTGCAAGAATGGGAGGCAATATGATTGGTCCCTGCATCATACCCTATGGTACGGGTGTTGATTATATGGCAATTATGCTTCGGGGTGCTGTTGGAGATGCGGTTGATTTCACGGCGACAGAACACAGTGCGGTAGCAACCAGGCTTCTTGCTTTTAAAGACGGTGTAATTGAAAGACTTCCTGATATTAATGAGCTTGAGAAAAAGCATGGTGTTGAGATTTATCATCATATGAGTCCGGGACAAAAGGTGAATGAATATCATACAAATATTGACGGACTCGGATATGTTGTTGCAAAAGCTAATACTGTTGAAGAGGCTGTTTTAAAAGCTGATGGTGTGCTTGATTTTATTGGAAAGTACATATTTACAAAAGGCTGATAATAGTCGATAAATACATTTGAAAGGTCAGAGCATATGAAAAGAATACTTGTGGTTGGAGCCGGAGAATATCAAACAACGCTTATTAAAAGAATTGTTGAACTTGGGTATGAGGCATACTGTGTGGATTATAACAAGAATGCAGTTGGTTTCAAATATGCTACGGGCTATAAAATCATTGATATAATGGACGAAGAAGCGTGTCTTGAATATGCAAAAGAGCTTATGATAGATGCAGTGATGACTTACGGTGCTACAATTTCGTTGCCTACCGTTGCATATATTGGTGAAAAAATGAATCTTCCCGCATTGCCTGTTGAAACTGCAGAAATATCAAAGAGCAAATACAAAATTAAAAAACGCTTTGATGAATGCGGCCTTAATATTAAGGGTGATTTTTTTGAAATGTATTCTCCGGATGATGCAAAGAAACATACTTTTTCATATCCGTGCGTGGTTAAACCGAGTGATGGCTCGGGAAGTAAGGGCGTTTGTCTTGTGAAGAATGAAAGTGAGCTTTCCGAAGCACTGAATTATGCATTTGAATCTGCACGTTTCGGAGAGGTTTACTGTGAAGGCTTTGTTGAAGGAGAAGAGTATAGTGTAGAAGTTTTCGTTTGTAATGAAAAAGTATATGTTTACGCTATTGTAAAAACAACCTTTACGAGAACAGGAAACTCAAATGATGAAATTTCCTATGGTCATAGAACCCCATCGGGACTTAGTGAAGAAACAGAAAAGCTGATTGAAGAAGAAGCAATAAAGGCAGTAAGGGCTCTTGGCGTAAACATGGGAAGCGTAAACTTTGATGTGATGCTGAGTAAGGATGAAGGTCTGCCTTACATAATAGACTGCGGCGTTCGTATCGGTCAAAACCTTATAGCATCGCACCTTGTGCCTCTATCAAGAGGAGTAAGTGTTATAGATAATACAATAAAGCTTGCTTTGTCACAGGATGTTGATGCGCAGCCAAAAAAGAAAGAAAATGTTGCCACAAGACTTCTTATATATAATCCCGGAATTATCAGAGAAATTAAAGATATGAGTGATGTTATAGGCAAAAACGGGGTGCTGGATGTTGTCATGAGAAAACACGTGGGTGATGTTCAAAGGGTGTATACTGACAAATCCGATAATTGCGGTTGGGTAATAGCAGCGGGAAACACACCCGATGAGGCCGAGGAAAATGCACAAAGAGCAAAGGAACTGCTAAGACAGTATATTGTAATAGCATCTGCGGAGGAATAGACAATGAACAAAAAAATGCGATATAACAGCTTTTATGTTAAGGTTGTAAAAAGAGCGGCAGACATAATAATAGGACTTGTGGCGTTGCCGTTCCTTGCGATAATTGTTGCAATTGTGGGAATTGCAATAAAACTTGATGACGGCGGTCCTGTTTTTTATAAAGCAAAACGAATAGGAAAAAACAGTGTCATTTTTGATATGTATAAATTCCGTTCAATGATAGTGAACGCACCTAACCTTACCAATAAAGACGGAAGTACATATAATGCACCTGATGATGAGAGGGTTACGAAGGTGGGAAAGTTTATAAGAAAAACGAGTATTGACGAGTTGCCTCAGTTTTTCAATGTTCTCATTGGTAATATGACCTTTATCGGTCCCCGAGCAAGCGGTGCGGGTGCTTTGGGTACATATCTTCCTGATGAAGAAGGCAAAATGCTTGTAAAGCCCGGTATTACAGGATTTACTCAGGCATACTTCAGAAACGGTCTTACAGTAAGAGAAAAAAGGCTTAAAGATGCCTGGTATGCCGAGAATGTAACATTCGGTCTTGATGTTAAGATTTTCTTCAAGACGATAGTAACCGTTCTTAAAAGAGAACAGGTTTATACAAATGCGGCGGGAACATCGACCAAGGAACTGTATGTTGATAATACGGTGATTGAAAGCGTATCGGTCGGCAATACAGAGAATAAAGGAGAATAATAAAAGACTTTTTCGGAAGGTGAAAAAGATAAATGAAAGTATTGTTTTTAGAAGCGTATTTCAAACCCGAAAAAACATCGGGGGCACATATTGCGGAAAACATGAGGGTTGCTCTTGCCGAAAAAGGGCATGATATGATTATATATGCACCTACTCCTACAAGAGGCGTTAGTGACGAAATAAGAAAAGAATACAAAAAGAGAAAGCATGAAAAGGATTATAACGATAAGGCAGACATTCACCGCTATTATATGTTTAAGGAAGGTAGAAATCCTCTGCTTAGAGCAGCAAGATACGCCTTGATTGAAGCACGCCTTTTGCTGTGCGGCATAACTTGCAAGACAGCAGATATTCTTCCAATGGGAAGTACACCTCCGATAAACGGACTCATGGCAACATTAATTAAAAAAATCAAGAAAATACCTTTTGTTTATACAATTAATGATCTTTTTCCCGATTCTCTTGTCAGCACCGGAATGACGCGCGAGGGCTCGATTTTGTGGAAAATAGGAAATTGGGTTTCAAATGTTACTTATAAGAATTCCTCACATATAATTGTCATTTCCGAAAGCCTGAAGGATAAGCTTGTAGGAAAAGGAGTGCCTGCTGAAAAAATAAGTGTAGTTTATAATTGGATTGATACGGATAAAACAGTTCCCGTTAAAAGAGAAGATAATACTCTGTTTGATGAGTTTGATTTTTCAAGGGATAAGTTTTATATAACTTATGCAGGAAATCTCGGCAATTCTCAGAATGTTGATATTGTTGTAGACTGTGCCGAAAGGCTTAAAGAGTATTCCGATATTCAGTTTGTGATTTTCGGAGACGGAAGCGAGAAGGAACGGCTTGAAAAAAGGATTGAAGAAAGCTGTCTTGAAAACATAAAGTTGTTTCCCATGCAGCCGGCGGACAGAGTTTCTGAGGTTTACAGCCTCGGCGATGCTTCCTTTGTAATCTGCAAAAAGGGTGTCGGCGGAGGGGCTTTTCCCAGTAAAGCCGCAAGCATTATGGCAACGGGTACGGCGGTAATTGCCTCTTTTGATACAGACTCTGACCTTTGCAGAACGGTAGAAGAAGGAAAAGCGGGAGTTTGTGCCGAGGCAGAAAATGCTGACGAGGCGGTTGCGGCAATTCTCAGACTGTACAATGACAGAGATTTCTGCCGGGAGTGCGGCGATAATGCAAGAAAGCTTGCCTGCTCAAAGTTTTCTAAAGAAACAGGCGTTGCAAAGAGAATTGAAATATATGAAATGTATTCAAGAAAGATGGAAAAATAGATTATGGAACGAATAAAAAAACTTTTGCGAATGCTGCTCGGCTATCCCAAAAGACTTTTTAACGGAATATCTTTTCGCGCGACGGTTGTTGACTCGAAAATAGATAAAAAAGCAAAGATTCAGCATGGTGCAATCGTAAAATATTGCAGTGTGGGAAAATATACATATATTTCTGCAAGAAGCAGTGCCATATATGCAAATATCGGTAGTTTTTGCTCTATTGCATCAGGTGTCGGTATTGGCGGCGGGGCACACAAACTTGATGCTGTGTCGACCTCTCCTGTATTCAACAGAGGAAGAAATATCTTTGGTAAAAACTTTGCAGGCATTGAGTTTTCTCCATATAAAACTACTGAAATAGGAAACGATGTATGGATTGGAAACAGGGCAATGGTTTTACAGGGTGTTACAATCGGTGACGGTGCAGTGGTCGGAGCAGGCTCTGTTGTCACAAAGGACGTAGAACCGTACACTATTGTTGCAGGCAATCCTGCAAGAGTTATCAGAAAGCGTTTCGATGATGAAACAGTAGAAAAACTGATGAAAATCAAGTGGTGGGATATGTCCGACGAGGATATAAAAAAATACGGACAGTATTTTGATAATCCCGAAAAATTGTTAGAAAAGATATGAGGAGATAATAAAGTATGAAAATAATGCATTTGATGCTTGCTTGCTTTTATATTGATAATTATTCATATCAAGAAAACCTTTTGCCAAAGTACCATAAAAAACAAGGTCATGATGTTGAAATTGTCGCATCACTCTTTACTTTTGATGAAAACGGCAAGGGAAAATGGCTTCCCAAAGCAGACAAATACATAAATGAAAACGGCATTCCCGTAACGCGCCTTGATTTTAAAAAAGGAAAAACATCAAAAACTCTCAGAAGATATGTAGGTCTTGAAAAGGAACTTAATCGCTTTTCACCTGATATTATTTTTATTCACGGTGTTCAGTTCAGTGACATTAACATAGTCGTAAAGTATCTTAAAAAGCATAAGGAAGTAAAGGTTTTTGCCGATAATCATTCAGATTTTTCAAACAGCGCAAAGAGCTTTTTGTCAAAAACAGTTCAACATGGTATTTTGTGGAGAAAATGTGCACAAAAAATCAATCCCTTTGTTACAAAGTTTTACGGCGTGCTTCCTGCAAGAGTTGAGTTCTTGAAGAACATGTATAAGCTTCCCGAAAATAAGGTTGAGCTTCTTGTTATGGGTGCTGACGATGATATTATTCAAAAGGCACTTGAGCCGGATGTTGTTGAAAATAAAAGAGAGGAATACGGTCTTTCAAATGAAGATATTGTAATTATGACCGGCGGCAAAATCGACAGTAATAAGCCGCAGACAATACTTTTGATGGAAGCAATCAACAGCATTGATGATCCAAGAGTTAAGCTTTTGGTATTCGGAACCGTCTCAAAAGAATTAAAAGAATCTTTTGATGAACAGCTTAGTGATAAAGTTAGGTTTATCGGCTGGAAGAAATCGGATGAGATTTATAATGAATTTGCCGTGGCAGATGTTGTTGCCTTTCCCGGCTTGCATTCGGTTCTTTGGGAACAGGCGGTTGGAATGGGAAAACCGTGTATTTTCAGAAGGATAGAGGGCTTTACTCACGTTGATTTGGGAGGAAACTGTATGTTTTTTGAAGATCACACAGCAGAATCCTATTGTAAGGTCATTAAGAATGCAATTTCTAACGTTGACAATCTTAAAGAATCGGCACAGAATAAAGGTCTGGAAATGTTTTCATATGATAAAATAGCAAAGAGAAGTATTGGAGGAAATTAAAATGAGTCTTTATGAAAAGATTTTAAAAAAGGAAGAAAACTTGTCCTTAGTAGGTCTTGGATATGTTGGTATGCCTATTGCTGTTGCATTTGCGGCAAAGGGCGTTAATGTTATCGGCTTTGATCTCAATAAAGCAAAAATTGAACTTTATAAATCGGGTGTTGACCCCACAAATGAGGTCGGTGATGAGGTAATAAAGAATACAACCGTTGACTTTACATCCGATGAAACAAGACTTCGCGAAGCAAAATTTCATGTTGTTGCAGTTCCTACCCCCGTAAATACAGACCATACCCCTGATCTTACTCCCGTTATCGGTGCGAGTGAAATCGTTGGAAGAAACCTTGTAAAAGGTTCTATTGTTGTTTATGAATCCACCGTTTATCCCGGTGTAACAGAGGATGTTTGTATTCCTATTCTTGAAAAGGAATCGGGACTCAAGTGCGGCGTTGATTTTAAGGTTGGATACAGCCCCGAAAGAATCAATCCCGGCGATAAGGTTCATAGACTCGAAAACATTAAAAAGATTGTTTCGGGTATGGACAAAGAATCACTTGAAGAGATTAAGAATGTTTATGATATTGTAATTGAGGTTGGTACATATCCTGTTTCCACAATTAAAACCGCTGAAGCTGTAAAGGTTGTTGAGAATAGTCAGCGAGATATCAATATTGCGTTTATGAATGAACTTGCAATGGTGTTCGACAGAATGGGTATTGATACAAACGAAGTTGTAGACGGTATGAATACAAAGTGGAATGCTCTTGGCTTCAGACCGGGTCTTGTCGGCGGTCACTGTATCGGCGTCGACCCCTACTACTTCACATACGAAGCAGAAAAGCTCGGATATCATAGCCAGATTATTCTCAACGGTAGAATCGTGAATGACGGCATGGGCAAGTTCGTAGCAGATGCTGCAATTAAAAATATGATTGCTGTCGGACAGGCTCCTAAAAAGTCAAAGGTTGTTATTCTTGGTCTTACATTTAAGGAAAATTGCCCCGATACAAGAAACAGCAAGGTTGATGATATAATAAAGCGCCTTAATGAATATGATATCACACCAATTGTCGTTGACCCCTGGGCAAGCGAAAGAGATGCAATGCACGAGTACGGTGTAACCCTTACAAAGCTTGAAGATGTAAAGGATGCAGACTGTGTAATTGTTGCAGTTGCTCATAATGAATTCAAGGAACTTGGACTTGATAAGATTAAAGGACTCTTTAAGAATGTGCCGGATTGTGAAAAGGTGCTTGTAGACGTCAAGGGTCTGTATACAGTAAAAGCACTTGAAGAATCCGAAATGAAGTACTGGCGTCTGTAATTTGCTGAAAAAAGAAGGTTAAGTATAAGAATGACGGATATTTCAAAGAAGCAGTATTTGTTGTCATCGTGCAGACTTGAAAGAGAAGGAATGCAGGAGTATAGTTTTGGGAGAATGTACTTATACTTTGGCAATGATCTTGCCGTTAATAAGTGCAGGACATCTGACGGTAAAGAGGTTTTGTTGCTTGGAAATGCTTTTTGTGCAGATCAAGCAGAAAAGAACGCTCTTGAGGATGTTGAAAGCTGTACCGAAGATCAGCTTGAAAATGTGACTCGTTTTTGGACCGGAAGATGGGTAGTTGTGACCTCATCCTGTTTGTTTTGCGATGCGTGTACTCTGATGGGGGCATACTATATAAATAAAGACGGAAACTTTTATGTTTCTTCCTCTCTTGCATTGCTTTCCAATGTGCTTGGGATACATAGTAATTCAAGTGCTAAAGAATTTGGTCTCACTTGGCACTTTGCTCCGGATACGATTCTTGATGACGTAAAAGCACTTATCTGTACACAAAGATTGAACTTGTTTGATGATTATTGTGAAGCTGAGTTCTTAGATTGGATAAATGTAAGCAATAAAAAGCTTTCTACCGAGGAAAAATGTGAAAAAGTTGCAAGCATGCTTGTGAATTCAGCTAAGAATATTAGTGCTTTTTCAAAGAGAAGGATTGTTCTTGCGTTAACGGGCGGGAAGGATTCAAGGGTTACTTTTTGTGCCCTTGTAAAATCAGGTGTTCCTTTCAGCACATATACTGCACAGCATCAGAATATCAGTTCTTCTGACAGGACTATTCCTTTAAAGCTTTCCAAACGCTTTGGAATTGAACACAAGTATATCAAAAAGAATAAACTAAGTACCGAAAAATTTGAAGATTATAAGCTTTTTACCAAAGGAAACAGTAACGGTGCAGATGCTCATTTTTATGCCTGTAATCAGTTTTCACAGATTCCTTCGGATGCTGTTGTTATAAGAAGCGGTTTGTACGAAGCGGGACAGACATATTCAAGAAGCTTGTGCGAAAATTCTTTGGAAAGCTTGTACAATGGCTTGACGCGGTATTATTCCGATTTAAATGAGAATGGCTCTCAAAAAGAATCTTTTGAGAAATGGATCGATTATTTAAAAAATAATCCCATAGAAGGTATTGATTTCAGAGACAGGCTTTATATTGAGCAGAGAGCAGGTTGTTGGGTATCGGCAATTGAACAGTCGCTTGATATGAACGATTTTATGTCAATTCAGATTGCAAACTGTAAAGAGCTTTTGTCTGTTTTGCTTTGCTGTAATGAGCAAGAAAGAAAAGAACTTTCGCTTTCGTACCAAACAATGAAATTGCTTGAGCCGGAAGCACTTGAATATGATGTTAATAAAACGCATTTTATTGATAAGCTTATTCGAATCAGACAGATAGCCAAGAACCCTGTTGCCAAATTAAAGAACTATATCAATAAAAGGAAAAAAAGGTAGAATAATGCAATACATATATGTTTACAGCGGTTGTTCGCCAAGAAAGTATAAGGAATACGTTGAGAGTAAAGGGATGCGTGTTCAACAGCAGGCACAAAAGTATAATCAGCTTCTCATGGAGGGACTTGTCGGGAACGGCGTGACGGTTGATGCGATATCAAGTAGACCTATAAACCGTAATGTTGATAAAACATTCCTTTTTCGCGGCGAATCTGACACCGAAAACGGTATTTCTTACCACTATCCTGCATTTGTCAATTACCCGGTGCTAAGAAATTTGAGCATATTTTCGGGTGTGTTCTTTAAGCTATTGTTTATGAAAATGCATAAGGAACGGGTGATGGTTTGCGATGCTTTGGCAATAGCACCATCTTTTGCCGCATTGTTTGCTTGTAAATTGCGCGGAATAAAAACAGTCGGGATAGTTACCGACGTTCCGTGTCACAGACCAAATAATGCTAAAATCCCGTTGCATGAAAAAATCAATCTTTACCTGATGAAGAAGTTTGATAGCTATCTTCTTCTTACAGAGCAGATGAATGGGATTGTAAATCCGAAGAGGCGGCCATATGTTGTTCTTGAGGGACATTCGGACATTGCCATGGCATCGGTTGAAAACAGCCTTGAGAACAAATATGAAAAAAATGTATGCCTTTATGCCGGAACGCTGAGAAGGGTTTACGGAATTGAAAACCTTGTAAGAGGCTTTATCAAGGCAGATATTCCGAACGCAGAGCTCCATGTTTATGGAGAAGGCGATTTCAAAGAAGAGCTTGAAAAGCTTGCGGAAGAGTATGAAAATGTAAAATATATGGGCATAGCACCAAACAAGGTAATCGTTGAAAACGAGCTTAAATGTTCTCTTCTCGTAAACCCGCGTCCTACCGATGCGGATTATACAAAGTATTCTTTTCCTTCAAAAAACATGGAATACATGGCATCGGGAACTCCTGTGCTTACGACCAGACTTCCCGGAATGCCAAAAGAGTATAATGAATATGTTTACCTTCTTGACGAAGAAACACAAGATGGTGTGAGTAAAAAACTCAAAGAGATTTTTTCACAGCCTAAAGAAGTGCTTTTCGAAAAGGGAAAAAAGGCTAAGGAATTTATACTTAAAGAAAAGAATAACGTTGTCCAAGCGAAAAGACTTATTGATATGGTGTCGGACATGAAGCGTTAAAATGCGTTTTTGAGGAGTATATGAAAAAGAAAAAAGTATTGGTTACATACGATGAAATGATTGTCGGCGGAAGCACCACAAGCCTTCTGGCATTTCTCAATTGTATTGATAAAGAAAAATACGACGTGGAGCTTCAGTTATACAGAAATAAAGGGCCGTTGATGGATGATATTCCGAAGGGTGTCAGGCTTTTGCCTGAGGCGGAAATGTATAACGGCAGACTCGGAAAGATAATAAAACTTGCAAAGCTCATTTTTTCGGGTGCTGTATTCAAGGTGATGCTGCATAACAAGCAATATAAGACTAATCTCTTGTTTGGCCGTGCTCTTATAGAATATCAGGCAAAGTTTTTTTCAAGAAAAAACAAAGGTCATTATGACTATGCAATAGGTTATCTTGAAGGATGGCCGGATAAGTATATTGCTTATTGTATAGATGCAGATGTGAAGTATTGCTGGCTTCATTCGACATTTTCAAAAATGGCACCGATACCTGCCTATGAAATTCCTTGGATAAAAAAGGCAGATAAAGTGGTATTTGTTGCAGATAATTGTAAAGAAGAGTTTTGCAAGATGATGCCGCAATATGCAGATAAGGCAATTACGGTTCGGAATATTACCGACAGCAGTATTATTCGTAAAAGAGCAGAGCATTCTGATGAGCTTGACGAGGAATATCTGCGGTTCAAGAATGCAGCCTGCTTTAAGATTATTACGGTTGCGAGAATTGAAATATCCATAAAAGGACTTGACCGCACTATTAAATGTGCAAAAAAAATGAAAGAGTCGGGAAGAGACTTCCTTTGGACAGTCATTGGTGACGGACCGGATTTGAACAAATTCAAGCGAATGATACAGGATGAAGACCTCGGCGATTGCGTAAAAGCAATAGGCAAGAGAATAAATCCCTGTCCTTTTGTTAAAGAAGCGGACGTGTTCTGTATGCTTTCAAGATATGAAGGAATGCCGATGTCCGTTACGGAAAGTATGATTTTGGGCGTTCCGCCGGTTGTGACACGCTATAATTCCGCAAATGAGCAGATAAATAACGGTATAGACGGAATAATCGTGGAAAACAGCGATGAGAGTGCCTTTGATGTGTTGTGCAACTGTATCGATAATCCCGAAGCCGTTCGTAAAATGAAAGATTATTTACTTGACCGCGAATACGGAAACCCCGAATATATGAGAGAAATAGAAAACAGTTATTTGAAGTAGTTGGTGAATATATGCAAATTACCCCGATTTTAGAAGAACAGAATAATAAAGGTCGGTCAATAACCTTGTCAACCATTTGTATAGCGGTAATACTTTTGTGTGCTTTGCTGACAGGGTATTTGCCGCAAGTGCTGCTGTCGTTCGTTGTTCTTGCAATGTGTGTGGTACTAATGGCCTCGGGAGATATATATCTTGCATTTCCCGTTATGCTTTTTTACAATGTGCATTTTGGTATAGTAATGGGAATGGCTGTTTACAGGTATTTTTCTTTCCTGTTGCTTGCAGGTACATTCTTTAAATTTAAAAATTTGAAGTTAAAGACAATACAGGTAACCCCGTTTATACTGTTCTTGTTTTATTGTTTAATTGTAATTACTCCTTATAATATCCAGACGGCAATATTTGCTGTTGTCGATTTGCTTTGTATTCTGATTTTGATAAATCATTACTTAGATGATAGCGATAATTTGAAAAAGTTCTTTGTAGTGTATGCGTTTACGGCTTTGGTAGCATATGTTACGGGTCAGAAAGTACCGCGAGTAGCAAGTACTGACATAATGATGGGTAAGAAGGTCGTAGAATTGGTCAGAAACTGTGCAACCTTTGAGGACCCTAATTACGCAGGCTGTTTTTATACCGTTGCGATTTTTGCTTTAGTTTCATTAAAGCTATTTAAGCCCATGGTTCGGATGGTAATAATTGTTGCACTGTATGCTATAATGCTTTCAACCATGAGTGTAACGGCGATATTGGCAAATGTTATTCTGTGGTTTTTGTATTTGCTTATAACAAAAAAAATGAATGCAAAATCTGCGATTGTTATTGTTCTTGTTGTTGCAGTTTTGCTTGGTTTATATAATTACGGCATTGAGAACCCCAAAGACCCGGTTTTGGGAATGTTTTCATACAGAATAAGTGAAAAGATTACGGCTCTTGATGAGGGCAACTATAATGACGTTACTACGAACAGAACAAATTTGTCCGAATACCATATGGAGTATTTCAAAGGGCAGTCACTCTTCAAAATGCTGGTTGGCTTTAATGCGGCAAGCTTGTTGAAAACAGACCTTGACGGCTTTCATGCTGCTGCCCATAACGAATATGTTGACTTATTGCTTAATGTCGGAATAATAGGTGCGATAATTTGGATAGTTGTAATTTTGCGGCAGATAATTAGTGCATTTTCCAAATATGTAAGTACAAAAAATGAACAATTTGTTTTTACTATTATGGTAAAATGTATATGGCTGATATACGCCGCAACACTTACGATGTTCGGCGATTACAGATTTTCGTTTTTATTCTTCTTTTAAAGGAGTGTGAGTTATTTGAAGCCGCAAAAAATTTATAATGCAATTCATATCTTTCATCGCGTTTTCTGGAAGGTTAAACTAAAGCTTTTAAAGAAAATGATTGCGGAATGCGGAGAAAAGGTGACCTTTTTCCCGGACACAATCTTTCACGGATATGATGTTCATATAGGAAATAATGTGTATATCGGACCTCGTGCAACTTTTATGTCAACCGATGCACCGATATATATCGGTGATAATGTTATGTTTGGAGATGGCGTGTCCATAATCACGGGAGACCATAGGCTTGATTGTATTGGGAAATATATGATAGACGTTAAAAAGAAGGACAAGCTTCCGGAAAATGATAAGCCTGTTTATTTGAAGGGCGATAATTGGCTTGGAACAAACTGCACAATACTCAAAGGCGTTACGGTTGGAGAAGGCGCGGTTGTTGCAGCCGGAGCAATTGTAACAAAGGATGTTCCCGAATACGCGATAGTTGGAGGAATACCTGCAAAGGTTCTTGGTTATCGTTTTGAGGGAGAACTACTTGAAGAGCATAAGCGATTGTTGGATGAAAATTATAAAAAGTAAGGTGTTCTGATGATACTGAATAGAATTAAGAATAGAATTAAAAAGAAGAAGCAGAAGGATGCATTTACAAAAAATGCGGTAGTGTCAGATGATATAGTTTTGATGACCGGTGCTTCATGCAGAAATGAAGGAGCACGTGAAAATGTAAAAATCGAAAAGCATTGTACTGTCGGTGCGTCAATGATTGCTCTTTTCGGCGGGAAAATAAGCGTAGGCGAAAATACTTACATAGGACAGTCCACAAGTATTCAGGCAAAGGAGTCCATTGTCATAGGCAACAATGTGATTATCGCCAATAATTCGTTGCTGTTGGATAATAATAATCACCCGACAAGTCCTGCAGAACGATTGAAAATGAGTTTGTGTGATGATTTTCTTCATGATGAGCTGTGGTCTTGGAAGTATGCCGAAAGTGCACCTATCGTAATAGAGGATAATGTGTGGATCGGCAGAGATGTGCGTATTCTTAAAGGCGTGACTGTTGGAAAAGGTTCCATTGTTGCAATGGGGGCTGTTGTTACCAAAAGCGTTCCTGCATACAGCGTCGTAGGCGGAAATCCTGCCAAGGTTTTGAAAACACTTTCAAGTGAGGAGACAGAAGCAGAATGAAAAAGTTTAGCATAAAGGGGGCAACCTGGGACTCAGTGTTCTTGGCAGGTACAAAAATACTGACACTGTTGTTTTCAATTCTTTCGGCAAAGATACTGTCGACGGGTCTTAGCCTGACAGAATACGGTACGTATTCTCAGGCTAACATTGTCAATTCTGTCGGAACATCGGCAATACTTTTAGGTCTTGGAGATGCATTGAATTTCTTCTATAATAAAATTAATGAAGATAATGATGAAAATGCAAGGAAAAGAACCATAAACACAGTTTTTTTCATTGAAATTGTCATTGGTGCGGTTTATTATGCGGCAGTTGTATTCGGCTCGAATTTAATAGCGGATTATTTCAGCAATGATGCAATAAAAACGCTTTTGCCGATTGTAGCAGTATTACCCGTACTGACAAACCTCATATATTTCTTCCATGTTTTGTGTGTGTCGGTAGGACAGGCGAAGAAAATGTCGAGCCTGAACATCATAACCACAATAATTAAAATTTTCTTTATATATGTTGCAGTATATGTTGTTCATAATCTTGTATGGATATATGTAGTTCTTGCTCTTCTCGAATTAATGCAGCTGTTAGTGTTCTATAACATGATGGCAAAGAAGGGGGTATATATAAACCCTTTCAAAATTTCATTAAAAAAAATAAAGCCTGTTCTTGCCTATAGCCTGCCAATGGGAGTGTATGCTGTTACAAGTGCATTTACAAGAGAAATATCAAAACTTGTTGTAGGCAGAATGGCAGATACCGAAGGACTTGCCATATATACAAACTGTTCCAAAATTTTGCCATTTGATTTTTTGGTTACATCTTTTGCTGTTGTACTTATTCCGTATATTGTAAAGTATGTTACCGAGAAAAATAAGGAACAAAGTGTTGCGCTGTTTTCATCATATTTGAAGGTTGGATATTACAGCGTGTGGATACTTGGCGCTATGGTTCTTATTGCACCAAAAACAATAATTTCGTTCTTGTATTCTGATGAGTATGTTGCCGGATACGGAATATTTGTTTTGTATACATTTGACAGTATGCTTAAATTCGCAAGTATGCATTTGATTTTAACTGCTGCGAATAAGGCGAAGAGACTAATGGTTTATTCAACAGGATGTCTGCTTGTAAGTGTTGTACTGAATATTGCTTTCTACAGCCTTTTCGGTTTGATTGGTCCTGCTGTTGCAACGCTTGTAACATCGTTTGTTTATACGTTTATAATTTTGCATAATAGTATAAAGATACTTGACACAAAGTGGAAACATGTATTTGATATAAAAGAAATGCTGTTTTTGATAATCAGTATATTGATAGTGTGGTCAATATCATCTTTGTTGTATAATGCGTTAGAGATGTTTGGAATTCACAAATATGTATCAATGATAATAAGCATGGCTGTGTTTGGATTTACGTTGCTTTTTGTGCATTTTAAAAAAATAGCGGCAGTATTAAAAGAAATCAATTCATTTAAAATGAAATAATAATCATAACAATGTTGGAGGAATAAAGATGTCACTTTTCACAAACAAAACCCTACTTATCACCGGTGGTACAGGCTCCTTCGGTAATGCTGTGCTTAACAGATTTTTGCGCACAGATATCGGAGAAATCAGAGTTTTCTCAAGAGATGAAAAAAAGCAGGATGATATGCGTCATGAATTTCAGGCAAAGATGCCTGAGGTTGCAGATAAGATTAAGTTCTATATAGGCGACGTAAGAGATCTTGCATCTATCAAAAACGCCATGCATGGTGTGGACTACATTTTCCATGCAGCAGCGTTAAAACAGGTTCCTTCCTGCGAGTTTTTCCCGATTGAAGCAGTAAAGACAAACGTAATAGGTACAGAAAATGTTCTTACGGCAGCTATTGAAGCAGGTGTTAAAAATGTTGTATGCCTTTCAACTGATAAGGCAGCATACCCTGTAAATGCAATGGGTACAAGTAAGGCAATGATGGAAAAAGTAATCGTTGCAAAATCAAGAACAGTTGCTCAGGAGCAGACAAAGATTTGCTGCACAAGATACGGCAATGTTATGTGTTCACGCGGTTCGGTTATTCCGCTTTGGATTGAACAGATAAAAGCAGGTAATCCTATTACAATTACAGATGGTACAATGACAAGATTTATCATGAGCCTTGATGAGGCAGTTGACCTTGTACTGTTTGCTTTCGAAAACGGTGTAACAGGTGATATTCTCGTACAGAAAGCTCCTGCTTGTACAATTCAGACTCAGGCAGAGGCTGTTTGCGAACTCTTTGGAGGAGATAAAAATGCAATCAAGGTGATTGGTATCAGACACGGCGAAAAAATGTATGAGACACTTCTGACCAATGAAGAGTGTGCAAACGCAGTAGATATGGGTAACTTTTACAGGGTTCCTTCCGATAAGCGCGGTCTTAACTACGATAAGTATTTCAAGGATGGAGATAAGGAAAGAAATACACTTACAGAATTCAATTCACATAATACAGAGCTTCTCAGTGTTGAACAGGTTAAGGAAAAGCTTCTTACACTTCAGTATATAAGAGATGAACTTGATGCCATGGGCATTAAGTATTAAGGAGATAATATGAACATACTTATTACAGGAGCTGCAGGTTTTGTAGGTAAGAACCTTACGGCAGCACTTCAGAACGTAAAAAGCGGAAAAGATAAAACCCATCCCGGTCTTGAAATAGGTGAGCTTTATCTGTATGATATTGATTCACCCGGAGAGCTTCTTGAAGAAGCGTGTGAAAAGGCTGACTTTGTATTCAACCTTGCAGGTGTAAACAGACCTCAGAATCCCGAGGAGTTTATGCAGGGAAACTTCGGCTTTGCCTCGACCCTTTTGGGAACATTAAAAAAGTATAATAATAAGTGCCCGATTGTTCTTTCTTCATCGATTCAGGCAACTCTTATCGGAAGATATGATAGCGATTACGGAAGAAGTAAGAAGGCGGGAGAGGAGCTGTTCTTTGATTACGAGAAGGAAACGGGTGCAAAAGTGCTTGTTTATAGATTTCCTAACCTTTTCGGTAAGTGGTGCAGACCTAATTATAACAGCGCAGTAGCAACCTTCTGTAATAATATCGCAAATGATTTGGAAATTACGGTTAATGACCCTGCCGTAGAGCTTGAACTTCTTTATATTGATGATCTTGTTGATGAGATGTTCTGTGCACTTGAAGGTAAGGCTCATAAATGTACGTTTGACGGAATAAAAACGGTGCTTTGCGAGGACGGCATGTATTACGCTGCCCCCGTAACGCATAGAGTAACGCTGGGAGAAATTGTAAAGCTGCTTGAAGCCTTCCGCGACCAGCCGTCTACTCTTCTCATGCCTGAAATTCCCTATAATAGCTTTGCAAAGAAGCTTTACAGTACTTATCTTTCTTATTTGCCTAAAGAAAAGGCAAGCTTTGAACTTAAGATGAATGTTGATGACAGGGGTAGCTTTACAGAGCTTCTTCGTACAGAAAAGTGCGGTCAGTTCTCCGTCAATATTTCAAAGCCCGGCATCACAAAGGGACAGCATTGGCATAATACGAAATGGGAATTTTTTATTGTTGTCTCGGGTAGAGGACTTATTCAGCAAAGAAAAATTGGCTCGGATGAGGTTCTAAATTTCAACGTAAGCGGCGAAAAAATTGAAGCTGTTCATATGCTTCCGGGATATACACATAATATTATAAACCTGTCAGATACCGAGGATTTGGTAACAGTTATGTGGGCGAATGAATGCTTTGACCCGGGTAAACCCGACACATTTTTTGAGGTAGTGGAATGAGGCTTGTAATAATTGGCGCAGGCGGCTACGGACAGACGGTAAAGGATGTCGCAGAGCAGTCGGGCTTGTATGAAACGATTGTTTTTCTTGATGATAATAAAAGCGATTCGGACATTGTCGGCAAATGCTGTGATTTTGAAAAGTTCATTGATAATGATACTGTAATATATCCCGCATTCGGCAATAATGAAGCAAGAATTGCTTTTATCGAAAAACTCGAGGAAGCAGGAGCCAAAATACCCACCATTGTTCATGGCTCTGCGTATGTTAGCCCGAGAGCAGAAATTTCAAAGGGCTGTGTTATACTTCCAAAGGCGGTTGTGAATACGGATACTGCCGTGAAAGAGGGATGTATAATCAATTGCGGGGCGATTGTTGACCATGGTTGTGTTGTCGAAAAAGGCGTACATGTGTGCCTTGGTGCCATTGTGAAAGCGGAAAACAGAATTCCTGCCTTTATGAAAGTGGAAGCAGGGCAGATTGTAGAAAACAGAACCTATAAACTTTAAGGGAGAATAGAAATGGAAATCAAACTCGATTATTCAAACGTAACATTCAAAAATGACGGCAGACTTAAGCTCCTTATCATTGTTGGAACAAGACCTGAAATCATAAGACTTGCAGCCGTTATCGATAAGTGCAGAAAGTATTTTGATACCGTGCTTGCACACACGGGACAGAACTATGATTATAACCTTAACGGTGTGTTCTTCAAGGATTTAAAGCTTGAAAATCCCGAGGTTTATATGGATGCAGTAGGGGATGACCTCGGTGCTACTGTCGGAAATATAATTAACTGTTCATATAAGCTCATGAATCAGATTAAGCCCGATGCACTTTTGATTTTGGGCGATACAAACTCTTGCCTTTCTGCAATAGCGGCAAAAAGACTCCATATACCCATTTTCCATATGGAAGCGGGTAATAGATGTAAGGATGAGTGCCTGCCTGAAGAAACTAACAGAAGAATTGTTGATATTATTTCAGACGTAAATCTTGCGTACTCCGAGCATGCAAGAAAGTATCTTCACGAATGCGGACTTCCCAAGGAAAGAGTTTATGTTACAGGATCTCCCATGGCAGAGGTGCTTCATAATAATCTTGAGGATATTCAAAAGAGTGATATTCTTTCAAGACTCGGGCTTGAAAAAAAGAAATATATACTTCTTTCTGCACATAGAGAGGAAAATATCGACACTGAAAAGAACTTCCTTTCTCTTTTCACGGCAATTAATAAGATTGCTGAAAAGTACGATATGCCCATTCTCTATTCCTGCCATCCCAGAAGTAAAAAGAGACTCGCGGAGAGCGGATTTGTGCTTGATAAGCGTGTTATTCAGCATGAGCCTCTCGGCTTCCATGACTATAATCATCTTCAGATGAACGCATTTGCGGTGGTTTCGGATAGCGGAACACTTCCCGAAGAATCAAGCTTCTTTACAAGTATAGGAAATCCTTTCCCGGCAGTATGTATAAGAACTTCGACAGAACGTCCCGAGGCGTTGGATAAGGCTTGCTTTATTCTTGCGGGAATTGATGAAAACAGCCTCGTACAGGCAGTTGGAACGGCAGTGTCAATGACAGAAAACAGCGACGACGGTATTCCCGTACCTGACTATGTCGAAGAAAATGTTTCCACAAAGGTGGTTAAGATTATTCAGTCTTATACGGGCGTTGTTAATAAAATGGTTTGGAGAAAGTTTTGATTTTGGAGAAAAGCATGACATTAACAGATGTTTTGTTTGAATTAATTCGAACTGAACTGTTTGACGACGAGCTTTCAAGTCATATAATAGACAGCCTTTGTGCGGAAATGCTCTCAAAGCTGTATGTTTTGTCCAAAAAACATGATTTGTCACAAATTGTTGCATCGGCTCTTTCAAAACTTGAGTTGAAAGAGCCGGGTGACGCTTTGAAACACTTCAAAAAACAGCTTGGACTGTCTGTATACAGATATGAAACAATGAATTATGACTATGAGCGTATATGCCGTGTGTTTGAGGATGAAGAGATTGCCTATATTCCGCTTAAAGGGTCGGTAATAAGGAGGCTTTATCCCGAGCCATGGATGAGGACAAGCTGTGATATTGATATTCTTGTGAAGGAACAAGATCTTGATAGAGCAGTGAAGGCTCTTGTTGAAAAACTGTCATTCAGTTGGAACGGACAGAGAGAATACCATGATGTTTCCTTGTTTTCCGAAAGTAATACTCATCTTGAATTGCATTTTAATGTGCTGGAAAATATGGAAAACATAGATAGGCTTCTTGCCAAAGCATGGGATTTTGCCGAACCGGAAGACGGCGGTAAATACAGATATAAGTTTTCAGACGAGTTTACACTGTTCCATATTATAGCCCATATGTCGTACCACTTGTTAAATGGCGGCTGTGGGATACGTTCGTTTGTTGATTTGTATCTTCTTGAAAAGAATCTTTCGTATGATAATGATAAGCTTTCCGAAATGTGTAAGGAATGCAACATCGAAAAGCTCAGACTTGCGGTTGAAAATCTCTCGAGGGTCTGGATGGAAAATCATAAGAAGAATTCTCTTGATGAGACGCTGGAATCATATGTGATTTCAGGGGGATTGTATGGTGATAAAGAGGCCTCGTCTGCAATAAAACAAAAAAAGCACGGCGGACGGTTTAACTATATGCTGTCGCGTGTTTTTCAATCGAGTAATGTTTTAAAGGAAAACTATCCGATTTTAAAGAAACATAATTGGCTTGTACCTTTTTATCAGATTAAGAGATGGTATGATATTCTGTCGACCGACAGAAGAAAACGTGTTGTGACCTATATTAATTCTTCAAACTCTTTGTCAAAGGAGCAGATAGGAGAAAAAATCGACCTTTTAAAAGAGTTGGGGTTGTATTGATTAAAAGCGTGAAACCGGAAGGTTTTGCGCTTTTGCAAGCTTTTTCAGGAAGAGTAAGAAGGTTGTTAAGATAAAAAAACAAAAGCAGAAGCTTTTTTTTAAATGACAGATTATGCCCGAACCCTGATTGAAAATCAAATGTTTTGATGGGAGGAAAAAAGATGAACGCAGCAGCAATTATTCTTTGTGCAGGAAAAGGCACAAGAATGGGTGATGACTCAAAAAACAAGGTATGTTTTGACTGTGCAGGCATTCCCACAATTAAAAGAATAGTTGGCAATATGAGAGATGCCGGCGTTTCTAAGTTTGTTATTGTAATAGGCTATAACGCATATAGTGTTATGGACTGCCTTGACGGTGAAGAAGGGATTATATATGCATATCAAAAGGAGCAGAAGGGAACGGGACACGCGGCAATGTGCGGTCTTAAGGCTCTCCAAACGGTAGGATATACGGGGCCTGTAATAGTTTCAATGGGCGATAAAATAATTGCAACGAAAGTAATTGCAGACCTTCTTAAAAAATCCGAAAATGCAAAGGCTGTATGGGGCGTTCAGCCTCTTGAGGCGAATTTCAACGGCGGCAGGGTTGTGACTGTTGGCGAAAAACCATATGGTATTGTTGAATTTGCAGATGCTGCTCTTATGAAGCTTGCAGATGTTGATGAAAAGGATTATTCGGAGGTTTTGAAAGCAACAAGGCTGAACCGGAAAAAGGCAGATAAGGTGCTTAAAAAAGCGTTGCAAAAGAAACCTTGCGGAACGGTAACATTGTGCGGTAAGACATTTGGTGCCGATGAAGTTATTAACTCAAAATACGCCAATGCAGGTCTTTATTGTTTTGATGTTAACGAGGCTGTCAGAATAATTGAAAATATTGGTTCGAATAATGCACAGGGTGAAGTTTATATCACAGATGCCCTTGAAAAGTTTTCGGAGAATAACGATGCTGAAATATATGAAGTTGAAAACGCAGAGGATATGCTTACGTACAGCACAAAGCAGGAGCTTCGCGAAATCAGCCTTTATTTTATGAGAACAGCCGGTCAGTTTATAAAAGATATTAATAACGGGCAGCTTGATGATAAGTTTGATTTGCTTTATAGAGATAAGGCAGATAGTCAGAAAAAACGTTATATTGATTTGCTGAATCTGTTTATTGAAAAGTACGGCGACAAAAAGGTTGTAATCACCCGTTCTCCGGGCAGAGTAAATCTTATGGGACGTCATATTGACCACAGAGGCGGCGGTATAAATGTAATGGCAACCGATAAGGATATAGTATTTGTTTCATCGGTTCGAGATGATGATTTAATAAACATTTCAAATATTGATCCTGCGTTTCCGGATAGGACCTTCTCAATAAGCAAGGTGCTTGGAGAGAAAAAATATGATAAATGGTTGGATTACCTTGATGATGAAAGAGTTGTAAAGGAGCTTAATGAAAGCGGTGGTTGCTGGTCTAATTATGTTAAGAGCGCTGTAATCAGAGTTCAGTTTGATAATGAAACTCCGCTGTGCGGCATGGATATGGTGGCCGGCGGAACAATTCCTGTGGCGGCAGGTTTGTCATCTTCTTCAAGCATTGTTGTTTCCACAATGGAGGCTGTGGTAGCTCTTAATTCTCTTAATATTTCAGATAAGGAATTTATAAACCTTTGCGGAGAAGGTGAGTGGTTTGTCGGCTCAAGAGGCGGTGCCGGAGACCACGCAGCAATGAAATGCGGAAAGGCTGACAGAATAGTTCATCTTAAATTCAAACCATTTGAAGTCGGTGACAATGCGGCATTTTCCGAAAAATATGCGGTTATTGTTGCAAACAGTATGATTAAGGCAAAGAAATCCGAGGGAAGTAAGGATAAATTTAACGCAAAGGTCGCAGCGTATGAGTTTTCGTTTATGCTTATAAAACGCCTTTTCCCTGAATACGGGTTTGTGGAGTTCAGGGATGTTGCAAAGGTACGGCCGTACAGTGAAATATATAAGATATTGAAAGCTGTTCCGGAAACAATGACTCGCGGTGGTATTAAAGCATTGCTTCCGGAATATAGAGATAGAATAAACCAGATATTCCAAAGCCATGCAGACCCGGGAGTGTATGAGCTTCGAGGAGTTGCACTTTACGGTTTTTCTGAATGTGTAAGATCCGAAAAGTGTATGCAGCTTCTGAATGAAGGCAAATATGCAGAACTTGGCGAAATGATGAAAATAAGCCATAACGGAGACAGACTTACAGGGCTTAGAGTGTCGGACAAAATGCTTGATGAGCTTGCTGAACAAAATGCAGATATTTCGTTTCAGTACGGCGCATATGACTGTTCCACCGAAAAGATTGATTACCTGTGTGATACTCTTAATGCTACGGATGGAGTTCTTGGCAGTGAACTTGTCGGCGCAGGTCTTGGAGGTTGTGTAATTGCACTTGTAGAAAAGTCAAAAGCGGATGATGTTATTGCTGCATTGAATGAAAAATACTATGATAAGTTTGGCTTTGACAGAGCGGCAAATGTGTATTCTGCTTCTCATGGGTCTACATGTATTTTTTAATCTTCACGGAAGAAAGAATAATTTATATGATAAAACACAGCAGGAAAACTTCTGTGTTTTGTCTATTTTACGGAGAGAAATTTGCAATTATTGTTATAATCGGGTTCTTTCTTGACCCATTGTATTATTTATCAAGTTGTGGTATACTAAAGACAAACTGAAAGGAGAATGCTTATGACATACACCCCAAGTAAAATAAGGTACGAAAAAGCAGAGTTTAGAAAATGCGGCGAAAGCGGTCTTAAACTTCCGGCTGTTTCTCTTGGACTGTGGCATAATTTCGGCGATGGCGCAGACTTTGATAATATGTGTAGAATGTGTTTTGCGGCATTTGATAACGGAATTACACATTTTGATATAGCAAATAACTACGGTCCGCAGCCGGGAAGTGCTGAAAGAAACTTCGGTAGGATTGTGAAGGAGCATATGAGTGCTTATCGGGATGAGATTATAGTAAGCACCAAGGCAGGATATACAATGTGGGAAGGCCCTTACGGCGACTTTGGCAGCAGAAAATATCTTATGGCAAGCCTTGATGCCAGCCTTAAAAGATTGGGACTTGACTATGTTGATATCTTTTATCATCATAGAATGGATCCCGACACACCTCTTTATGAAACAATGTGGGCACTTAATGATATTGTCAAAAGCGGAAAGGCACTGTACGCAGGACTTTCAAATTATGACGGAGAAACAATGGAGAAGGCAGCAAAAATTCTTGATGAGCTTCATTGTCCCTTTGTTATCAATCAGAATAGATATTCTATTTTTGATAGAACCGTGGAAAAGAACGGTATACTTGACAGCGCAAGAAAATTCAAAAAGGGAATGATTGTTTTCAGCCCCCTTGCTCAAGGTCTTCTTTCGGATAGATATCTTAAAGGAATTCCTGTGGACAGCAGGATTAAAACCGATGGCAGATTTTTGAAGGAAGCAAACGTTTCACCCGAGATGCTTGAAAAAATCGGAAAGCTCAATGATATGGCAAAGGATAGGGGACAAACCCTTGCACAGATGGCACTTGCGTGGGTTTACGCTAAAGAGGGT
>JAZQIW010000010.1:0-11721 GCA_045541355.1 Eubacteriales bacterium
ATACTTCAGCACTATACAATGAACAGTACTGTGGCTGATATAGGAGAATACCTTTCTTCTAAGAAGCAGGAGCCTGCGGCAAAGGAAGAAAAGCAGCCCGAGGCAAAGAAGGAAGAAGTAGGGGCAGAGACAAAGACAGAACCTGACGTAAAACCCGAGACAAAGCCCGCTGCCGAAGGTAAACCTGAGAAAAAAGCAGAACCCAAGACAGAACCTAAGACTGAACAGAAAGCTCCTGTTAAGACAGAAAATGATGATAGAAAAGCTCCCGCCGCACGTCAGAACGGGACTCAGAATTTTGCTCCCGGAAATGACAATAGGGAAAACAAGCCCTCCTTTAACCAGAAGGACGGTGTAAAGAAGCCTTTTGACCCGAATAGAAAGGGTACATTTGATAAGAATAATAACGCACCCAGAAGCTTTGGTGATAAGAAGCCCTTTGGAAATAATAACGGACAGGGCGGCATGAGTTATAGCGAAAGACAGCTTGAAAAGCAAATCGGTAAGATTGCAAAAGAGGGCGCTGCACTTGCAAAGCAGGAGGGAAGAAGCGTTGAGCCTTATCCCAAGTTTGATAAGAACGAGCGTTTTGATAAGTATGCAAACGTTAAGTTTACAAAGGACGGCTTTGTAAATGTTGATACCCCCAAGAGTGCACCCCAAAAGCCTAAGTTCCAGAAGAGCTCCTTTAACCAGAATCGTTCTATGGATAAGGATGAGGATTCCCAGTCGGTTCGCCAGCCCAGCTTAAAGCCGGTTTACGATAAAGACGGAAGAATAAGAAGCAGATATGCAGGCGAGAGAATTGAAGGTGCTCAGCACGAGCTTGACAGCGAAGGAAAGGTAGTAGTTGATATCAGAACAAGCGAGGTTGACCTTTCAAAGTATGACGAAAGACTTGACAGCCTCGTTCCTGATGCACTTGATAATGACAGAGCACCAAAAGGCGGTAAGAAAAAGGCACAGGGCGGCATCCAGAAGGGTGTCGGCGGCAGAATCAACAGAAATGAAGCTGCTGCTCGTGATTTTGCTCCCTCCTTCTCGGGTAAGGGCAAAAAGGGCAAGAATAAGATTCAGTCACAGCCCGCACCGACAGTTAAGTTTACAGGCCCCATAACCGTGGGTGAGGATATTATGATTTCCGACCTTGCAACAAAGCTTATGATTACAACAGGTGAGGTAATCAAGAAGCTTCTCATGATGGGACTTCCCATGGATGCGGTTGGTGCAAATAAGATAGTTGATTTTGATACGGCATATCTTCTTGCTGATGAAATGGGCATTGCCTGCGAAAGAGAGGTTGTTCTTTCAATCGAGGAAAAACTCTTCGGTACAGAAGAACAGCAGCAGGCAGTAAACGAAGATAATCTTGTTGAAAGAAGCCCTGTTGTATGTGTAATGGGTCACGTTGACCACGGTAAGACATCACTCCTTGACGCAATCAGAAACGCAAACGTAACTGCAGGTGAGGCGGGTGGTATTACTCAGCACATCGGTGCATACAGAGTAAGACTTAATGACAGGGATATTACCTTCCTTGACACTCCCGGCCATGAAGCATTTACAGCCATGAGAGCAAGAGGCGCACAGGCTACTGATATTGCAATCCTTGTTGTTGCAGCAGATGATGGTATCATGCCTCAGACGGTTGAAGCCATTAATCACGCAAAGGCGGCAGGCGTTTCCATTATCGTTGCTATCAACAAGATTGATAAACCCAGTGCAAATATTGATAACGTAAAGCAGGCGCTTGCAAACTATGAGCTTATTCCCGAAGAGTGGGGCGGAGATACAATTTGCGTACCTGTGTCTGCTCTTCAGCATAAGGGTATTGATGAGCTTCTTGAAATGGTACTGCTTGTTGCAGACATGAAGGAGCTGAAAGCTAATCCCAACTGCGATGCAAAGGGTATTGTTATTGAAGCAAAGCTTGATAAGGGAAGAGGCCCTGTTGCGACTGTGCTCGTTCAGCACGGTACTTTAAGACGCGGTGACGTTGTAATTGCAGGTACTGCAATAGGTCACGTCAGAGCCATGACAGACTATAAGGGTATGACGGTTAAGGAAGCCGGTCCCTCCGTGCCTGTTGAAATCACAGGTCTTTCGGAAGCACCTGAGGGCGGCGATGAATTCAGAGTTGTTGCTGATGAAAGAATGGCAAAGGCGCTTGTTGATGAAAGAAAGACAAAGGCTAAGGAAGAAATATTCAAGGCTAATGCCAAGGTTTCTCTTGATACACTCTTTGACCAGCTCAAGGAAGGTACAAAAGAGCTTGCCATCATTGTAAAGGCTGACGTTCAGGGCTCCGCAGAAGCAGTTAAATCCAGCCTTGAAAAGCTGAGCAATGAAGAGGTTAAGGTTAAGGTCATTCACTCGGCTGCCGGCGGTATTACCGAAAACGATGTTACGCTCGCTTCTGCATCAAATGCTATTGTCGTTGGCTTTAATGTAAGACCGGATAAGGCGGCTGTTGACTCTGCTGAAAATCATAAGGTTGATGTAAGAACTTATAGAGTTATTTATGAGTGTATTGAAGAAATTACTGCGGCTATTAACGGTATGCTTGCTCCCGAATACAGAGAGGTTGTTATGGGTAGAGCTCAGGTTCGTCAGACTATTAAGGTTCCGGGCATCGGCTTTATCGCAGGCTCATACGTTCAGGATGGTAAGATAACACGTGCTTGTCAGATAAGAGTAGTAAGAGACGGTGCTATTATTTTTGAAGATAAGATTGCATCCCTCAGAAGATTCAAGGATGACGTTAAGGAAGTAGCCACAGGCTATGAATGCGGTATCGGTCTTGAACGCTTCAACGATATTAAGGAAAACGATATTCTCGAGGCTTTCATTATGGAGGAAGTTAAGAGAGGCTAATTAATACGGAGGTATAATAAATGCCTTTAAAGAAAAAGGTTGTGCACCATACAGACAGGGTGAACGAAGAGATAGCAAGAGAGCTTATGTATATCCTAAAGGATGTCAAGGATCCCAGAGTTTCAAAGTGCTTTATAAGCATTACAAGAACCGAGACAACAGCCGATCAAAAGTATTGTAAGATTCATTACAGTGTTATGAACGGCGATCCGAAAGAGGTAAAGGCGGGACTTAAATCTGCGCTTGGATATATAAGACGCGAGCTTTCATCAAGACTCAGTCTTCGCAACACACCCGAGCTTAACTTTGTCTATGACGAAGGAATGGAGCACGGTGCAAAGATAGCGGAAATTCTTAAAACAATCGGAGAATAAACGCTGTTGAGAAAAAAGCGGTGAAGAAGAGAATTATAAGGCTTTTCCCACCGCTTTGTTTTAAAAAAATATATGGAGGAAGCAAATGAGTACAAGGGATAGACTTTGGCGTATACTTGAAAAGGCAGAAATACTGGTTGCCGGAATACTGTTTTTTGTCATGCTTGTATCCTGCGGACTTTATATTGATATGAAGATGAACGGTAAAACCTCGTCACTTCCTTCAATGTCCGAGAATGAAAAGAGAATACTTTTGCGTTCCGATTCCTCCATAAGCGTATCCTATAAGGATGACCTGTTGGAGCCGGTTTTCGTGGGAATAAAGAACGATGAACAGATGGTTTGTGCAAACATAGACAGAAAAGCAAGAAAAAGCTTTGAAAATGCAACACATGATATCATGTATTCACTGTTCTCGGGCACTTCACATGAGCTTTCAGGCTCCCATACCGACTACATACAGGCATTGAAAAACAGCAGAAGGTATATGCTTGTCAGCTTTTTTGACGACATACCTGCTGCGGCATTTCTGCCGTGCCTTTCAAAGGAGTATGAGCAGACCCTGTCAAGCTCAATGCTTTTTGATGTAAAGCACCTGTTTATTCTTCCTGATGAGGATGAAAATGTGTTTGGAGTGTGTGTGTCCTCGGATAATGATATTAATCTCCTCTATCCCGACAGTGACATATCCTTTAACAGAATCCCCGGCACTTCATATGATATAAATGAGGGTTATTCTAATTTTGAATATCTCGACGGGGAGCTTATTTCACCCGTAATCAGCACATCCTTTAATGCCCCTATGTATAAAACATCTCCCATGGCATTGCTTTACGGTAAAGATAAGAATTCCGAATGGGTAGCTGAACTTCTTGGTACTTTTTCTATAAATATAAACCTCGTAAAGAGCTATTCGTCAAAGAATTATACAGAGATTAATTATGTTGATGAACTGCATGAGGTTTATATTGACGATTCAGGAAAAGTAGTTTTCCGAACGTCTGAAGGCGAGGGAGTGGGTCTTGAGGAATTTCTCGGCTTTGTTCCCGACCGTTCAAATGGATTTTCGTTTTCCGATAAGCTGTTTGCGGTGAGAACGCTTGTCAATAGACTGTCTCCCGCATCTTCACTCGGAGAATACTCCATTGTAGGTATAGAATATGATGAGCACAGTAATACAATGGGGGTGTATTTGAAGTATTTTGTAGACGGTGCGGCATACAGCAGAGATGCATACGATGCTGCTTTTGAAATAGCAGGAAATAATCTTGTGTACGCAAGCTTTGTGAGCGTTGTCTGTGCCGAGACTCAAGCAAAGTCACTTTGTATTCCTCAGTCACTCGCAGCCTCCCTTTTCAGCGGAGATACTGATAGCTCTCCCGTATATTTTTCATCCCTTTCAGCACCGCTTGCCGAATATGGATATGCAAGGCGTGTTGAGTGGTCTAAAAACGCAAAACGAGCAGGGGAGGAAGAATAATGGAGCAAAAGAAGGTAGTAGGCTTTTTAATTGCAGTCTTTCTTGTGCTTTCGGTGCTCTTTCTTTCTTTGTACCGAAGCGAAGAAATCAGTAAAACAACCTTGTCCGATGACTTTATTGAGGGTGCTGTGGAAAACCTTTCTTCATCAGACATCAGAATAGAAGAATCTGTAATAGTCAGAGATATTCCCGACGATGATATTTACTATTTTGATAATAGTGATACAGAGGGAAATAACGAAAGAATAATAAAAGCTGTAATTGATACAGTATATGAGAATGAAAATGTGACAACAACGCGTTTTGATACTCCCGCAGGCGTGTCGGTGGGTATTTATTCGGGTGATGATGATTCTGCCGAGCTTGGAAGAATTGTCTTTTCCGATAATGATTTTTCCTTCAGGTATTCAAAAAAAGGTGTCAGTGTGTCGGGGGCAGACCTTCCTGTTTTCGGCTTTGATGAGGAAACTGCTTCGGCAGAGGAGCAGAATGTTGTTGACAGAATTTGCCGTGCCCTTGCGGAAAAGGAACATAATTCTTACCGTATATCGGGTGTCGGCGGTGATGAAAATTATAAAATAGTAACTGCGTTCAAAACAATAGAGAAAAAAGATATAACAGATGTTTATCTTAATTTTGTTTTTGAAAACGGAACGCTTGTTGCTGCAACCGGAAGTTGGTTTACCTACACACCAAAGGCGAAATATCACGAAAGTCTTACTGATGGCGTAAATGTGCTTTATAAGCTTAATCTTGCCGATATTAAGTCTGTTGATGGAGAGAGAACGGTTTATCGCTTGAAAAAGTCAACCGATAATAACTGTTATCTTGTGCCTGCGTGGGAAATCAGCTATACGGATAAGAATGATAATGCGAGGAAGGCATATTTCGACGCATTGGAAAAATAAAAAGAATATATGAAAATGTAAAAAAACTATTCCATTTTATAATTGTTTATGGTACAATATACACATAAACTTGCAATTTCTGGATTTTAATGTCCTTTCTATAATTAAATTTGTTCGGAGGCAAGGCTTTAATGGATAAAATTGTCATTAAGGGCAACACGCCGTTAAACGGAAGTATTGAAGTCAGCGGAATGAAAAACTCTGCTGTTGCCATAATATTTGGCACAATACTTTGTGAAGACGTGTGTGTTCTTCATAATATACCCATGATAAGCGACGTTCAGGCATCCTTTGATATTTTGAAATCCATGGGTGCAGAGATAACACAGATTGATAAGACAACCTTTGAAATAGATACAAGAGTAATAAATCAGGGCGCTGCTCCTTTTGAGCTTGTAAGAAAAATGCGTGCATCCTATTACATACTCGGCTCTGAGCTCGGAAGATTCGGCAGAGCAAAGGCAGCATATCCCGGTGGCTGTGAAATCGGAGCAAGACCTATTGACCAGCATATTAAGGCATTTGAAGCGTTGGGTGCTCGTGTTGAATGTGATGATGATATGAAATCGGTCACCATTACAACGGGTGAAAATGGGCTTTATGGTGATAGCGTATTTATGGATATTGTGTCTGTTGGTGCAACCATCAACGCAATTCTCGCTGCAGTTAAGGTTCCCGGTACAACCGTTATTGATAATGCGGCGCGTGAGCCTCATGTTGTTGACCTTGCAAACTTCCTTAATACCGCAGGTGCTGATGTTTCGGGTGCAGGTACAGATACTATTAAAATACGCGGCGTTGAGAGCCTTCACGGTGTAAATTATGATATAATACCCGACATGATAGAGGCGGGCACCTTTATGATTGCGGCGGCTGCAACAGGCGGGGAGCTTATGATTACAAACGTTATTCCAAAGCACCTTGAATCCCTTACCGCAAAGCTTACTGATATGGGGGTTGAGGTTGAAGAGTTTGACGATGCAGTCAGAGTCAAGTATACAGGTGAATTAAAGGGAATTAACGTCAAAACCTTGCCGTATCCCGGTTTCCCGACGGACATGAATCCCCAGATGGGCGTTCTTATGTGTATGGCAGACGGAAAGTCTGTAATGAGAGAAGGCGTTTGGGATAATAGATTCAAGTATTGTGATGAGCTTTATAAAATGGGCGCGGCAATTAAGGTTTCGGATGGAAAAATGGCGGAATTTCTCGGCGGAGCAAAGCTTACAGGTGCAGATGTTACAGCCTGTGATTTACGTGCAGGTGCGGCAATGATTATAGCGGGACTTGCGGCTAACGGAGAGACAAGAATTGATAATATCAAGCATATTCAAAGAGGATATGAGGATATTGTCGGAAAGCTTCGCGGAGTGGGAGCCGATATTTGCCTTGAAAGCTCGGATAATTAAGATTTGATGTGGACGGATTATGGTGATTCGTCCATTATCTTCAGTAATGAGCAGTTTATATATGATTTGTTGTGCTATAAAGTAGGAAAGGAAAGATGTTTTATGAAAAGAGCACTGTCAACAATTCTTTGTGTGATTCTTTGCTTTATGTGTATTCTCAGCCTTACAATGTGTAAGAGCGAAGATACATTAAAGGCTTCAGAAAATGACTCGGTAAACGAAAGAAAGGTTAAGAATATAATCTTTCTGATACCCGATGGCGGCGGGTACGCACTTTATGATTTTGCAAATGACGTAAAGATAAGCGGTGGTCTCAGCGAGACACTTTATCCGAATAAAACACCTACCGATGAAGCTCCCATGTCTATGAGGGCACAGCACGCAGGTAGCATGATTACCCTTAACTACCAGCAAGCTCTTACTGACTCGGCTGCTGCCGGTACAGCAATGGCGACAGGCAAAAAAACCGAAAACGGCAGAATAGGTGTTGACCATCTTAAAAGACCGAGAGCAACTATTCTTGAGGCTGCACAGTCAATCGGTATGGCAACGGGTCTTGTTTCTACATACGAATGGATGCACGCAACCCCTGCTTCTTTTTCTGCCCACACAATGAACAGGTCTGAGTATGATAATCTTTATGAGCAGATTCAGAACCAAAAAATTGATGTCGTTCTCGGATCGGGTTACGGTGCTGTTGCACAGTATTCTGATATCGAAGAGGCGAGAGAACGCGGATATAAAATAGTTACCAATAAAAAGGCACTTGATTTTGTCAAAGAGGGCGATAAGCTTTGGGGAGATATGTCAAATCCCTCTTCGCCCTATGATATAAACCTTGAACAGGGACAGGCTACCCTTGCTGAAATGACTGCTGCTGCAATTAAAGCACTCAGCGGTGATGATGACGGCTTTTTCCTGATGGTTGAAGGCTCTAAGGTTGACACGGGCGGACATGCAAACGATGCACTTGTTTCTACAAGCGAATATCTTGCATTTGATGCTGCATTTAAGGTTGCACTTGATTTTGCGAAGGGAAGAACAGATACCGTTGTTATTGCGGCTCCCGACCATGATACCGGTGCAATGGATTATGCAGGAATAGAGGATCTTGAAAAGTCTGTTTCCATGATTATGAGCGGCAAGGATGATGACGCGATTGGATGGGGAACGACCGGTCATTCCACCCAGAATGTCGGAGTTTGGATGTATGTGCCCGAAGGTGTTGATGTTATTGAGGGGTTAAATCCCGTTCTTGGTGACACACCCGAAAACAGAGAAAACTACGTGGTTGATAATACAGCACTTACCCCTTATCTTGCAAATCTTCTCGGCGTTGACCTTGATAAGCTGACAGAGGAGCTGTTTGTTGATGTAACGGACTATGGTAAGTTTATTGAAATGTCAGGTAAGTTTGCTTTCAATAGCGGAAATAAGCATATTTTTAAGAATCAGTCTGTTTACTATGTTAACGGTGAAGTAAAAGACCTTGACGGAAAGGTTGCCTTTATGCTTGAAGACAGATTCTATGTTCCGAAGGAAGTTGTTGATGAAAAGGATTTTGAATTTGTAAATACAGGAGATGAAGGTATAACAGGCAGCGGTACTGAAAATGATCCTTATGTGATTGACGATGAGTGGGATTTTATTGAGTTTTCGTCTAATATTGAGCTTGGCAAAGATAACTATGAAGGAATGTATGTTGTTCAGGCAAGTAACCTTAATCTTGCAAATATGGAAGACTATAAGGGACTTGGCGGAAACCACACCTTCAAGGGAAACTATGATGGCAAGGGCTATATAATTGACGTAAATATTGACAGTGATGCTGACAGAACCTTGTTCGGTTATGTGGTTGGAAATGTCAAGAATGTAACTGTCAAGGGTAGCATTAAATGTGCATCTGTTGCAGGAGGTATAGCAAGAAGCGTTGGCGGAACGGGAAGCATAGAAAACTGCGCTTGCTTTGCAGATGTATCAAGTGAGGGTGCGTTCAATGTAGGCGGAATTGCAGGCATAAGCCTCGGAAGAATATCTAACTGCTATTTTGCAGGAACTCTTTCGGGAGAATCAAAGCTTTCACCTGTTGCGAATGTTATGAATGATAGTGCGGTGTTTGAGAATTGCTACTATTCAAATGTTGAATATGAGAGTGAATTAAATGCCGTGTATGTTACAGATGAGCAAGCGGAGGGTGAACTGATTGATAAGCTGAATAGTGCAAGAGCCGATGAGAGCTATTTTTATTGGCATAGCTCAAAGCAGGATGGATGTCCCGAGCTTTATATGCCCGCGCCTGTTGTTACGGGTGTTGTTGTAACTCCTGCTGAGATTTCGGTTTCAAAGAATGACGGTTATCAGCTTTCAGCATCTGTTGTGGGAGAATATAATCCTTCTCAGAAGGTTGTCTGGTCAATAGAGTCTTCCGAGGGCGAAGCTTTGAGCATTATACATGATGACGGCTTTCTTGTTGTGTCGGGTGAAGAAAATGTCTCGGGCTTTACAGTGCTTGCAAAGTCTGCAATTGACGGAAGTGTAACAGGTATGTGTAAGGTAATGGTTACAGATGCAGTTGAAACTTCTGCAGACGGCTCGAGAGCAAGACCTTTTGTAATTTCAAATGAAGAGGATTTTGCAAAGCTCACAAGTGATATTCTTTCGGGCGACGGCAAGAACGGACTCTACTTTGTACAGACTGCCGACATTGATATGGCAGGCTTTGAAGGATATAATGGTCTTCCAAGTTCTACCTCCTTTGGCGGTATATATGACGGTGCAGGTCATACAATAAACCTTAGCATTGACTCAGATGGTGATAATAGCTTGTTTGGCTCAAGCAGAGGCGTAATTATGAATGTTGCAACGACAGGTACCGTAAAGGGTGCAACAAGACCTGCCGGCATATGCAGGGCTGTAAGAGATAAGGGTGTGCTTGTAAACTGCTATTCTACTGTTGATATTCAGGGAGGAACCGAAGCTGCGGGTATTGCACGTTCGATATATCATGTTGCGGCTAACGTGTATTATAACGGTAATCTTGAATCCGAAGCCAAGTATAAAATCGGTAATGCTGCCGACGATGATGACGGTTCTACGATTTTCAATGCCTTCTGTGTCGGCGAAGAGCTTTACAGAAGTAAAGATGTATCGGAGCTTACTGAACAGATGATTCATTCTGAGGAGCTTGTAAAGCTGCTAAATGACGGAATTAAGGATTCGGCAGAGCTTTCGGGTGTTCCCGCCTCAATGCTTTGCAGGTGGACACTTTCAAAGGATAATTGTGTTACATTTGAATAATTGCCATAGTAAATTTTCCCCAACGGCTTTGTCGTCGGGGAATTTTTTATATACTTTTGTACATACTATTCTTATATAAATCCAAGGAGAGGTATGTAAATGGATATTACAAAATCAAAAACACGCGAAAATTTGGAAAAAGCCTTTGGCGGTGAATCACAGGCGAGAAATAAGTATACTTACTTTGCAGAGGTTGCAGAAAGTGAAGGTTATCATCAGATTGCCGAGATTTTCAGAGTAACGGCAGAAAACGAAAAGATGCACGCAAAGCTTTGGGCGGCAGAGCTTGGAAAAATCGGCGGAACTACCAATAACCTTAAAGCTGCGGCAGAGGGAGAGCATTGGGAATGGGCAGAAATGTATGAGGATTTTGCAAAGACGGCAGAGGAGGAGGGCTTTACAAAGCTTGCGGAAAAGTTTAGACGTGTTGCAAGCGTAGAAAGAAGTCATGAAGAAAGATTTCTTGCTCTTCTAAAGAATGTAGAAACAAATCAGGTATTCTCAAAGTGTGAGGAGACAATGTGGATTTGCCGTGTCTGCGGACATATAGAGATAGGAAAATCTGCACCCGAAATGTGCCCTGTTTGCTATCACTCGCAGAATTATTTTGAGGTGGAGAAAAAGAATTACTAAAATAAAGGGACAAGCCGTAATGCTTGTCCTTTTTGATATTATAAACTTAATTTTGCTTTTACACTCTTTTGATACTTGGTAGGGGAAAGACCTGTTCTTTTTTTGAAAAGTCTGCAGAAATAGTGTACAGAAACAAACCCAAGCATGTCAGAGATTTCTGTAACGGATAAGTCATTTTGCCTCAGCAGCTTTTTCGCTTTGTCGATTCTCAGACCATGAACGAGTTCAAGAACGGTCTGACCGTAATTCTTTTTAAAATCCTTGCAAAGGCTTGTTTTGTTAGTTCCAAAAATAAAACAAAGATTATCAAGAGTTATGTTTTCGGTATAATGCTCTCCAATATATTGAAACACATTTTTCATGTTGTTTTCAATTTCGTTACCCGATTCATTCATGTTGTTTTCATTGTACAAAAAATCACGTACAAGCATTATAAGAAAAGCTTCAAGAGTATTTTTTATCATCTGGTCGGCACCAAAGGGATATTCTTTACGCTTTTTCATAAAGGTTGTCTTTGGGATGTCATATGGCGGTTCATAGATGCTCATACCTTCCTGCATAATTTTCGATAAAATTCTTTTGTGTTCGGTGGAAAGTGTTATCGGTGTTTTAGAAAATTCAATAAGCTCGGCACAATTACATTCAAAACCGATGATGATTATGTTCGGGGCGGTATCTCCGACGCCTTTCAGTGAATGTTTTTCGTTAGGCTGGTGTATAATCAGCTGATTAACTGATAATACACC
>JAZQIW010000011.1:0-6804 GCA_045541355.1 Eubacteriales bacterium
GAACCGTCGACGTTACGGTTGCAAGACTCAGAAAGCAAATCGAGGATAACCCATCCGAACCCAAGTTTATTAAAAACAAAAGAGGCATGGGCTACTACATTGAAGAGTGATTTTAGTTTTTAAGTTACTTTTTTAGTTACAATTTTGCCTGACAGGAGTGTTTCGGCACTGCGGTGCTAATTGGGTTTGTATCGGTTGGTCGGTTGCGTTTATGCCGACCAAGCGACGCTTTCTATCGCGGGCGATATCAAATGGGGTTGATGTACATGACCGCGAAATTGGGTGTCGAGCCTCTCGACAGTTCTTTGCGAGCTTTCTTTCAAGAAAGCGGAAAACCGTTACCTTGTATCTAAAAAAAGAAAACGAAAGGAGAAAAAACCTTGTATAGAAGCCTGAATTCAAAGCTTGTGCTGATATTTATAGTATTCATAATAGCAGTCATGGCGACGGTGGGGATTTTTCTCATGAACAGCGTTTTTGATTTCTATGCCAATGACTTCTCCACGCAGATGGAGGAGGGTTTTAACAGTTCAACAAAAACCCGTCTTTCCGAGGCATTGGAATATGAAAACTTTGCAAGCACCCAAAAGCAGATACTTGCCGCATATTCAAGCACCTTCGGCTTTGACAGTAACAGACAGTTTTATATTCTTGACAGAAATGCAAAGATACTTGACAGCTCGGATGACGATGTAACAGAGCTTACCCTTACGCCAAACCTCATGGCAGCGATGAACGGGGGAGACGGAACAAAAACCTTGGGCGGAAACGAGTTTCTTGACTATGCTCTTTACGTGAAAAACGGACAAAAGGACTGTATAATCTATGTTGTGGATAATCTTTCCGAAACAAGACAGCTTTCCTTTATGCTCTTTTCGATTATTATACGTGCGCTGATTGTAGGACTTGTAATTGCACTTGTCATGGCGTTTTTCCTTGCAAAAGCTATAACAAGACCCATTCAGACCATAACCGGCGGTACAAGACAGATTTCATCGGGCGAATATTCCCATAGACTCAGAATCAGAACAAAAGACGAGATAGGTACTCTTGCCAAAAACTTCAATTCAATGGCACAGGTTATTGAAAATACCCTTGAGGAGGTTTCGGGCGAGAGGGAAAAGCTTAAAAACGTGTTTGACAGACTTGATGCCGGGGTTGCGGCGTTTGAGGAAAACGGCGAGCTTATACATATAAACCCCTCGGCGCTTTCAATGCTGGCTCTTCCCGAGAGTGATAAGCCGTCGTTTGATGAGCTGACGTGTGCTCTCGGTATGTCGGAAATAACAATGGACTATCTCAAAAAGCACGGAGGCATTCATGTTGATGAAAAGCCGCTTTCGGATGTAAAGACAAGAGAGCTGGTTGTAACAATCGACATAGGTGTTTTCGGCTATGACGGCAAGGCAAAGTCGGGCTATATTGTGGTGTTCCAGAACATAACCGAAAGTGCACTGCTTGAAAAGAACAGACGCGAGTTTATTGCAAACGTCTCGCATGAGCTGAGAACTCCTCTCACAAGCGTAAAGGGAGCTACCGAGACCATTATTGAGGACCCCGAGATGCCGGAGGAAATAAAGCAGCACTTCTTGCAGATGGTAATAAACGAATCGGACAGAATGACGAGAATTGTTCAGGACCTTCTGGTGCTGTCACGCCTTGATAACAGACGAATGTCCTGGAGACCGTCAAAGTTTGATTTGTATGCGGCAGCCTCGGGAATGTGCATGGCACTTGCAGGGGAAGCAAGGGTTCACGGACATACCCTTACAATTTATCCTTCCCAAAGTGAGCCCATGCCGATTTTTGCCGACAAGGAAAGAATCGAGCAGGTTATTTCAAACATCATCGGCAATGCCGTAAAGTATACCCCCGACGGCGGAAGCATAGATGTTTTTGTTGAAAACAATAATGACAACACCTATTCCGTGTCGGTAAAGGATACGGGTGTTGGTATTCCGAGCGAGGACGTAGAGCATATTTTCGAGCGTTTTTACAGAGTTGATAAATCCCGTTCGACAGACGCGGGAGGTACGGGACTCGGTCTTTCGATAGCAAAGGATATCATTGATGCCCACGGAGGAGACATCACGATAAACAGCGAATACGGCAAGGGAACAACCGTAAAAATCACCCTTCCGAAGGACACAAGAATTTCCCAGAATGTGTAACCGAAAAGGCTTTTTTGGGTATTAACTGTAAAAAGGCAAAGAATGGAATAAAAGTAAATAGAAAAGGAGGCATGACCTGTGGAGCAATTTGAACGACTCTATAAAGAGTATTATCCCAGAGTTTATGCCTTTCTTTTTAAGCTCTGCCATGACAGGGAAATGACTGAGGAAATGACTCAGGATACCTTCTATGAGCTGTATAAAAGCCTTCATAAATATAATGGAAGCTGTAAGCTTTTTACGTTTATTGCAAGCATTGCAAAGAACGTATACTATAAATACATACGAAAAAAGAAGATTGAGTTCATAGACATAGAATCCGTAAGAGAGCTTCAGGATTTAAACGACACACCCGAGGAGGCGTGTTTGAGAAGCTTTAAGTCCGAGAAAATCCGAAGGGTAATAAACAAGCTGCCGCAGAATTACAGAGATGTGGTAATTCTAAGGGTGTATGCCGACCTTACCTTTCCCGATATTGCGGGCGTGCTGGGAATAAGCACCTCGTCTGCAAAGGTTATTTTCCATAGAGCAAAGAAAATTTTAAGTGAGGAGTTGTTTGATAAAAATGACCTGTGATGTAATAAAGGATTTAATCCCCATGTATGCCGACAGAACGGCGTCGGCACAGACAAGCACACTCGTAAAAAAGCATATAGCCGTATGTCCCTGTTGCAGAGAGTATTATAAGGAATGCCGCCGTCTTGAAAAGAGAGAGAGGGAGTTTGAAGGCTATAAAGAAAAGGTGCATAACACCTTCAAGAACAACGGCTCGGAAATAGGCGGCATAGACCAGCAGTTTGCTTTTCTTTCAAGAAAGCTAAAGGCACGCAGAATAAGACACGCAATTATTGCATCTCTTCTTCTTGTGGGCGTTGCGGTTTATGTGACGCTTGATATAGTCAAGACGGTCAGAAAAAAATAAAGGAATAAAGGGAGACGGTTATGACATCATTTTGCTATAATGTGAGAAATGTCTGCTCGATAAGAGAGATAATCGAAACGAGTGCAGACGAATTTGCGGCAAACACAGCCTTTGTGTTAAAGGATAAGAACGGAGAACTGTATAATGTAAGCTATGCAAGGTTCTTTGAAGAAATAAAGGCACTTTC
This sequence comes from Eubacteriales bacterium, assembly GCA_045541355.1. Lineage (GTDB taxonomy): Bacteria > Bacillota > Clostridia > Oscillospirales > CAG-382 > UMGS1387. The sequence continues at coordinate 3,281 of JAZQIW010000011.1, forward strand.
CACATATCTTTGCTCAAAGGGTCTCGAATATAAGAAAATCGCCGTAATCGGCAGAAACAGCTATGAATGGGCACTCAGCTACATGGCGGTTACCTGCGGAACGGGAGTTGTGGTGCCTGTTGACAAGGAGCTTAAGGCGCCTGAGGTTAAGAATATACTCGAGCTTTCGGGGGCAGACGCCGTAATATATGCACCCGAGATGCAGGAGAAGATAGAGGCTTGCAATTTCGGAGGCTTTAAAATGTGCAAAACCGAAATTGCCGCAGCTATTGAAGAAGGAAAGAGGCTTATGCAAGAGGGCGACGAAGCTTATTCAAAGCATAAGGTAGATGTTTACGGTCTTGGGGCAATTATCTATACCTCGGGAACAACGGGAGTTGCAAAGGGAGTAATGCTCAGCCAGTATAATATTGCCTCAGATGTTGTGGGCACTCTTAAGGTTGTAAAGGTAACCCCCTCCGACAGAACACTGAGCGTGCTTCCGCTTCATCACACCTATGAATGTACCCTCGGACTCTGTGCCATTCTCTATGCAGGTGCGAGCATCTGCTATGCATCAAGCCTGCTCAGACTACTGGGTGAATTTAAGGAATATAAGCCTACAATATTTATGGGTGTACCCCAATTGTTAAAGGCGTTCCATACGGGAATTATGAAGAAGGTAAGCTCTGTCAAGGGAGGTAAAGCTTTTATCTCGGTCGGCAAGAGAATTACAACACTTACAAACAAATTCAATCCCGAAATCGCTCCCATGCTCTTTAAATCTGTGCATGAGGCGTTTGGCGGAAGGCTTAGAATGATTCTTGTGGGTGCGGCAAGCGTTGAAAAAGAGGTGTTTCAGGATCTCGAAAAATTCGGCTTTGCCGTATATACGGGCTACGGTCTTACCGAAACCGCACCCCTTTGTGTAATGCACAACGACCGCGACCGCAAGGCAGATACAATAGGACTTCCTCTTGCGGGAGATAAAGCAAAGATTGTAAACCCCAATTCCGACGGTATCGGCGAGCTTGCCATAAAGGGCCCCAACGTCATGCTTGGCTATTATAATGACGAGGAGGCTACAAAGGCGGCATTTGACGAGGAGGGATATTTCCTCACGGGCGACCTTGTGTGCATTGACGGCGACTCGGGACATTATAAGATAGTCGGCAGACTCAAGAATATGATTGTCACGGCTAACGGAAAGAAAATTTTCCCCGAGGAAATAGAGGTACTTCTTGAAAAATGCCCTTGCATCAAGGAATGTATGGCTTACGGCTCAGAAAATGATATGGGCGAGACGGTGGTGACGGTTAAGATTTTCCCTGATTTTGATGAGCTTGAAAACGTGGGAATAGAAAAGACGCTTCCCGATTTTGAAGAGAAAATGCAGGAGTATTTCCTTAAGTTTATCAAGGAAAAGGTGAACAAAAACCTCCCCGGCTACAAGGCTGTTCACAAGGTGACAATCAGACATACCGAATTCGACAAAACCACAACTCGGAAAATCAAGAGAATGTCTGAGGAAAATCTGAAAGACGAGGATTAGATTGAAGTTACAAATATTGGGTTTTTCCACCTTTTCTTTAGAAAAAGAAAAGGTTCGCCAAAAGAAACCGCAAAAGGAACATTTCTTTTTTGGATTTGAACAACACGTATTATTCTCGATTAAAACGATTCGCTGATGCCAAAAAGGCATCAGCGAATTTTTGTTTTTTAAGTTACTTGCTTGTTTTTTAACCCCGTTTTAACAAACACCATCAAAAAGAAAAAATCTTGAACCAAATTTTAACGATTTACTAAACTAAATTACAATTTGTTTTTCCACTGTTCATTTTATGGTCGTATAATAATAAGAACTAATCTTTTAGTAAAAGTAAAGGAAAAATAATAATGCTGACACTTGATAAAATCTATCACGCCTCCTTTGTTTTAAAGGACGTAATCAGACACACCGACCTTGTACACTCGGAAAAACTCAATCCCGAGGCTGATGTATGGTTAAAGCCGGAAAACCTTCAGCTTACAGGTTCTTTTAAGCTCAGAGGCTCGGGTTATATGATTTCCCAGCTCAGTGACGAAGAAAAGAGCCATGGCGTTATCGCTTGCTCCGCAGGTAACCATGCACAGGGCGTTGCTCTTGCGGCGACAAAATACGGCATTAAGAGCCTTATTTGCCTTCCCGACGGCGCACCCATTTCCAAGGTTGAAGCAACCAAGAATTACGGTGCCGAGGTTTGCATGGTGCCGGGTGTATATGACGATGCATATAATAAGGCAATAGAGCTTCGGGATAAAGAAGGCTATACTTTTGTACATCCCTTTGATAATATCGACGTTATTGCAGGTCAGGGCACAATCGGACTTGAAATACTCAACGAACTCGACGATGTTGATGCAATTGTTGTTCCCATCGGCGGCGGCGGACTTATTTCGGGTATTGCCTTTGCGGCAAAGAAATTGAAGCCCGACATAAAGGTTTACGGTGTTCAGGCACAGGGCGCACCCAGTATGTTCAACTCGATAAAGTCGGGAAAGATTGAAAAATTAGATAAGGTTTCCACAATCGCCGACGGTATTGCAGTAAAGCAGCCGGGCGAGAACACCTTTAAGCTGGTATCGGAATATGTTGATGATATCGTAACCGTTAGTGAGGATGAGATTTCTTCTGCAATTCTTGCGCTTATCGAACAGCATAAGATGGTTGCCGAAGGCGCAGGCGCAGTATCCGTTGCGGCGGTAATGCATAATAAAGTTCCCGTTAAGGGCAAGAGAGTTGTCTGCGTAGTATCAGGCGGTAATATCGACGTTACAATTCTTTCCCGTGTAATAAAGCGCGGTCTTATGAAGTCGGGAAGACTTTGTAACCTTGTTATCGAGCTTATGGACAAGCCCGGTCAGCTCCAGAATGTTTCGAGAATTATTGCCGAATGCGGCGGAAATGTCACCGGCGTTCACCACGAAAGAGCAAGTGAAACAACCGATATTAACGGCTGCTTCCTCAGGGTTTCTCTTGAAACAAAGCACCAACAGCACATCGAAGAGATTGTAAAGGCTCTCAAAGATTACGGCTTTAAGATTATAGAACATTATTAATAAATAAAAGGTGAGAGTTATGGAAAAGATTTATACAAAAAACGCACCCGAGGCACTCGGTCCCTATACTCAGGCTATGAAGGTAGGCGGACTTGTGTTCACATCGGGACAGATTGCAATTAACCCCGAAACAAACGCTGTTGAAGCGACGGATATTGCTTCGCAGACAGAACAGGTTTGCAAAAACCTCTCGGCTGTTCTTGAAGCGGCAGGCACAAGTATCGAAAAGGCAGTAAAGACAACCTGCTTCCTTGCTGACATGGGCGATTTTGCCGCATTCAACGAGGTTTACGGCAAGTACTTTACTTCAAAGCCTGCAAGAAGCTGCGTTGCTGTAAAGACACTTCCCAAAAATGTTCTTTGCGAGGTTGAGGTTATTGCTGAAGCATAACTTACTTTCTCTTTGATAAAAAGAGAAAGTAAGCAAAGAGAAAATGATTCGGGAC
>JAZQIW010000012.1:0-23500 GCA_045541355.1 Eubacteriales bacterium
ATATTGCGTTTTTATTTAAACCTCGAAAGAAAAGTTCACAAGTTGAAAGTTCTTTGCGAGCTTTCTTTCAAGAAAGCGAAAAAAACTGTTGTTTGTAACTCTCTTTATTATCAAAGAGAAAGTAAGTGAGACTTGAAGTAATCCATATAATAGAGCCAGTCTGTTCTTGAGAAGTAGTGCATACCGGGTCTAAGGTGATAAGCGACATTACCGCTTGCGAAGCGTTCACCGACGAGGGGGAGTCTATCGGGGCAGACGAAGCCGACCTTACCGTTTTCTTCATAGTACTTACCTGTGACATAAGCGCACATATACTGATTAATCTGGTCTGCCCAGTAATCCTCCTGAGCCGAGCCATGATAGATATGTCTGGGATAAACGCCTACTGTAAGGAAGTGTTGGTCACAGGGCATAGAAGTTTCATTATTTACATACTGATAGTAATTTTTACAGAACCAATATGGGAAATTCTTAGTAATATCGGCGATAGTTTCGGGTCTATCCACCGAGCGGGTGCTGCAGCCTTTATAATTCTGATGATTTCTTTCGAGGGCATCGCCTGCGCAGCCTGCATCATTTGAAAAGCAGAAAGCGAATCTTTCATCAAACGCAGCGGTGATGATACTTGTTTTGCCGAGTCTTGAATGTCCGGTAACTGCAGCATTCTTAAGGTCAAGAACATCGGACAAAGCCGCGTGTGCATAATCCATAACTCTCATTGCTGCCCACGCCCACATCATAAGCTTTCCCGGGTCGGTTTCAGACGTTCTCTCGCCGTTTTCATAAAGAAGTCCCGCAAGTCCGTTAGTAAAGTCGCCGTCATCCATTGTCACATCGTTATAGCAAAAGGAAAGAACAGCAAAGCCATTATCAATAATTTCTTCAATGGGAAGATATCTGTCGGGGACATCACCTCTGAAGTTTATCATTACAAAGAAGGGGTATTTCTTGCCCTTTTCTCCTTCGGGAAGAGACACGCTTACGGGAAAGGAGAAGCTCTTACCGTTATCAAGCTCTGCCGTAAGCTTTACCCTTTTGAGAGAAGCATTTCCCGCGCAGAAGCAGTAGTTAGGCTTCCATTCATCCTCCCAGGCAAGGCTGACAGGCTTATTGGGCAGATATCCGTAAATATGCTCCTGAACAAGCTTTAAACATTCTTCCCTTGTGTTTTCCTTTGGAAATTCAGGCAGATTATAGTCCTTAAGAAGTTCTTTTAACATAATTTTTCCTCCTTGGATATGCACAAAATTATACAATTAAAGTATAACAGCCGCAGGTACAAAAGTCAAGAATAATTACCTCAAAAAACGGGAAACCTACCCGTAAAAAGGAGGTATTTTATGACCGATACAAGAAAGCCGAAAAGATTCAATTCAGGTATTCGGATTTCATCCGTCTGTGCCTTCGGCTCAGTCATGGAAAGCGAAGGGCCTTGCGGGAAATTGCTTGACGGAACGGTGAAGGACACTCCCGACGACGGCGAAACATGGGAAAAGGCAGAAAGCAGCATGATTTCAAGAACTGTCGGCCGTTTGCTTGAAAAGTGCGGCAGAAGTGACAGGGAAACAGAGCTTCTTTTAGGAGGCGACCTCATGAATCAATGCACCTCCTGCGCCTACGGTCTTGAGGGCTTTGACATACCGTATCTCGGGCTTTACGGCGCCTGCTCAACCTTTGCTCTGGGCGTAATGACAGCAAGTGCCTACATCGAATCGGGCTTCTGCAGCAACGCCATAGCCTGCGCCAGCTCCCATTTCTGCACAGCCGAAAGGCAGTACCGCTTTCCCCTCAGCTACGGTGCCTTCCCTCAGGGCACGAGCCAGCACACCGTGACAGGCTGCGGTGCGGCATTTCTTGAAAAAGCCGAGGACAAGTCGGGCGGTGTATATGTAAGCGCAGCACTTCCGGGCATTGTCATAAACCGAGGCATAACCAACGCCTCAAACATGGGTGCCGCCATGGCAAGTGCCGCCGCAGATACCATAATGAGATATCTCATTCATACACACACCCGTCTTTGCGACTACGACCTTGTGGCAACGGGGGACCTTGGAAGCATAGGGCTTGAAATGGCAAAGGACATTATGAAAAGCCACGGCTTTACGGATGAATGCGGCGTTATGTCCGACTGCGGCTGCATGATATATGACCTTAATGAGCAGGAGGTGTCCTGCGGAGGCTCGGGCTGCGGCTGCAGCGCCGTTACCTTTTGCTCATACATTTATGACAGGCTGATAAAAAAGCACTATAAAAGGGTGCTGCTTATCGGTACGGGTGCTATGATGAGTCCCCAGTCGCTGATGCAGGGACTTTCAATACCTGCCGTGGCGCATCTTGTGGAATTTGAATCAGGGCTTTTGGAGGAAAGAGTATGATGTATTTAAAGGCATTTCTTGTGGGCGGGGCGCTTTGCGGCATTGCACAGGTGCTGATAGACAAGACAAAGCTGACACCGGCAAGAATACTTGTTCTCTATGTGGTGTCGGGTGCAATTCTCACCTTTGCGGGAGTTTATAAGCCTCTGGTGGATTTTGCGGGAGCAGGTGCCACGGTCCCCCTTACCGGCTTTGGGTATTCGCTTGCCGAGGGGGTAAAGAAGGCGGTTGCCGAGAGGGGACTTTTCGGTGCTGTAACAGGCGGGCTGACGGCAACGTCGGGAGGAATTACGGTTGCAGTAATTTCGGGGGTTGTGTGCTCACTCATATTCAAGGTAAAAAGGTGACAAAGTATATTTTAAGACAGAAAAAAGCCTTGTTCCTCTTGACACGGACACGTGTCGGTGATAATATAATAGCGTGGTTTATTTTCAGGTTAGAGTAGAGTGCCTGTGCGTCAAGTGTTGGTAAGACGGGGAGTTGCTTGCCAAACGAAAAGGGAAAACCCTTGCGGTCAGGCAGTCGCATCCCGCTGGCTGACATACGAAAGATGATGTATAAAGACAAAATCCTCCTGTATGTTTTCAGCATACACGGAGGTATTTTTTATGCAAAGAAAAAGAAAAACCGACACACGCCGTCTTACAATCACGGCAATGATGATTGCGCTTTCGGTGGTTTTTGAAAGGCTTTTGCCGCTTATTGATGCACCGGAAATGAGACTGAGCCTCGGCAATGTACCCATTTTTCTCACAAGCATTGCCGTTTCTCCCGTATACGGGGCAGTGTGCGGCTTTGCGGCGGATTTTGTCGGATGTCTTATAAAGGGCTATGCACCCAATCCCTTTCTCATGCTTGCACCCGTTCTTACGGGTATTCTGCCTTACTATGCATTAAGGCTCTTGTCGGGTGTTCTGCATAAGGATATGCCTCACCCTTTGTCGATAGCCCTGACCGTAGCATTTACAAATATAATCTCGGGCGCACTTGTAACAACCCTTGGTCTCAGCCTTCTCTACGGCAACCCTTTTCTTGTTGTTCTTGTTCCGAGGCTTGCGACAATAACCCTCGGTATTGCCGTGGATGCCGCCTGTCTTTATCTTATTCTGAAAAGCGGCGTGCTGTCGCGTATACTTAAAAACGAAAGGAATGGCAAAATTGAACATTAACGAGGCTATGTCCTTTATTCATAAAACAGTATGGCTCGGCTCAAAGCCGGGACTTTCACGAACAGAACAGCTTCTCTCGCTTATGGGAAATCCCCATAAAAAGCTGAAGTTTGTCCATGTTGCAGGCACAAACGGCAAGGGCTCAACAAGTGCGTGTATTGCCTCGGTGCTTGAGAGTGCCGGCTATAAGACAGGTCTATATACCTCCCCCTACATCAACGTCTTCAACGAGAGAATGATGGTAGACGGCAGAATGATAAGCGATGATGAGCTTTGTGAGCTTTGCGAATACATAAAGCCCTTTTCCGACAGCATGACAGAGGACCCTCCCACGGAATTTGAGCTTATTACGGCGCTTGCCATGGAATACTTCCACAGAAAAGGCGTTGATATAGTTGTGCTTGAGGTGGGAATGGGAGGAGAGCTTGACTCGACAAACGTAATCCCCTGTCCCGAGGCGGCGGTTATCTGCGCCATCGACCTTGACCACACGGGCTTTCTCGGAAACACCCTTGCTTCCGTTGCCTCGGCAAAGGCAGGAATTATAAAGAAGGGTGCGTGTGTTGCCATGTACGACACAGTTTCGGAGGATGTTCTTCGGGTAATGAAAGAAAAGTGCCAAAACGTCGGCGCATCTCTTCACATGGCCGGTTTTGACAGGATAGAAAACGTGTCCTTTACCCCTGCGGGTACATTGTTTGACTTTGGAAATTATAAAAGCATAAGGCTGGGTCTTGCAGGCTCATATCAACCCAAAAACGCCGCCGTTGCAATTACGGCAATCGAGCTTCTCAGAAAAAGGGGCTACAACATTTCGGACAAGGCACTTTACGCAGGACTTGAAAGGGTACGCTGGCCGGGAAGATTTGAAATACTCGGTAGAAATCCCGTGTTCATCCTTGACGGCGCACACAATCCCCACGGCATGAAGGCGGCAGTCGAAAGCTTAAAGTCGCATTTCATCGACAGAAAAATATGCTTTGTGGTGGGTGCCATGGCAGATAAAGACGTAAAGGGAATGATGGCAATGCTAATCCCGCTTGCAAAGCGTTTTATAACGGTAAGACCTGACAATGTGCGGGCGATGGACAAGGATGAGCTTTGTGCGCTTATACAAGAGCTCGGCGGCTGTGCCGAGTCCTGTGACAGCATTGAGGCGGCAGTAAAATCGGCGCTGACGTATGAGGGAAAAGAGGGCATCGTCGCCTGTCTCGGCTCACTGTATTTTTCGGGAGATATAAGACGGGCATATAAGAAAATTACGGGTGAAGAAAATGTCTGAGACATACAAAACCGTAAAAGCTTTTCTCCAAAAAAACAGCATTGAGGTTTTCGGGGCTTTAAGGGCAGAAAAGCTTAACATAATAAACAAGCGTCTCATGCCGGAGCTTACTCAGAGTGCCGTAATGTTTCTCATGCCCTACTATGTGAAAACACCCGAAAGCAGAAACATATCTCTCTATGCCGTCAGCCGCGACTATCACCTTTTCATAAAGGAGCTTGAGGGGAACTTTCCCTCTTGCGACGGGCACTTTTTCAAATTTTTTGCCGACACCTCTCCCATTGACGAAAGAAGTGCGGCGATAGATGCCCACCTTGGCTTTGTCGGACAAAACCGGCTTGTCATCAACGAAAAATACGGCTCTTATGTCTTTATCGGAACAATACTTACGGATGCGCTCTTTGACGATGACGAATATGTGACGGGCGAAAACACAAAAAAGTGCCTTGGCTGCGGTCTTTGCAAAAGAGAGTGCGGATTTCTTTTCGGAAGACAGAGCTACTGCCTTTCGGAGCTTAACCAGAGAAAACGAGTTACCGACGAGGAGCTTAAGGTAATACGCTCTCAGCCCGTAATCTGGGGCTGTGATATGTGTCAGCAGGTCTGTCCTCATAACAGAGACATTCCCGAAACGCCCATTGAATTTTTCAGAAAGGACAGGCTTTTCAGAATAGATTTTCGCCTCATACAAGACATGAGCGACGAGGAGTTTTCCCATCGTGCCTATTCCTGGAGAGGAAAAGGGGTACTTCTCAGAAATCTCGGCGAGGATGAGTAAAATGGACTACGAAATTATACGTTCCGCACGCAAAACCCTTGCAATTGAAATAACAAGAGACGCACGAGTTGTTGTTCGTGCGCCCCTTAAATGTCCGTTATCCAAAATACAGCTCTTTGTCGAAAACCATTCGTCATGGATAGAAAAGCATCTTGAAAAAGCCAAAGCAGAATCACAAAAGAAAACTCTGTCGAAGCAAGAAACAGAGCTTCTTCGCCAAAGGGCAAAAAGCATAATCCCCAAAAAAGTCGAGTACTATTCAAGCCTTATGGGGCTTTATCCCACAGGCATTAAAATCACCTCGGCAAAAAGCCGATACGGCAGCTGCAGTGCAAAAAACTCCCTTTGCTTTTCGCTTTATCTTATGCTGGAAAGCGATGAGTTTATAAACTATGTGGTAGTCCATGAGCTGTCACACATAAAATACAAAAACCATTCAAAGGAATTTCATGCCTTTTGCTCCCGGTTTGCCCAAAATCCAAAAAAGACCCATTGACTTTTTGAAAACTATATGCTATAATTATATCAACCGTTGGGAGGCTCGGGTAATGCCTGTTACCAAATATCCCATTTGCGGGATGAAGAATGGTAACACCATTCTTTTTTCTTTTAAAGGCAAAAATGAGAGCAGAGAAGGAAATGCTTATGAGAAACGGCAAAAGAAACTCTTCTTCCTTGGGCGACATTGAAAAGCAGCTTCAGCTTATGCACAAATATGTCACCTTCGGCGAGGATTCATTGATAAAGAAAAGGCTGTCATATACAGGCTTTTTCAGACTGCGCCTTTATGCAAGGTTTCTGCTTTCAAAATCAAGCATACTGAGAAAAAAGCCGTCTCAGGAAATGCTGTTCTCCCTTTACGATTTTGACGAGCAAATGAGAATTTTGCTGTTTGTTTACTGCAAAAAAGCAGAGATACAGCTTAAAACAAACATCTCGGGTGCCTGCACCGAATACGAGGGCTCGCCCTTTTTCTATCTTTCCGAAAGCAGCTACACCCCCTCAAAGAGCAACAATGACAAGCTTACAAAGCACCGCAACATCAAAATGTTCGACGGCTTTTTAAGGGAGCTTTCCATCCTGGAAAGCAAGATACGCACCGACACCTCAAAATATCCCGAAATACGGGACATGAGACCCGTCGGCAAAAGCAAAAAAGACCGTCTTCCCGCAGGGGTTGTCTTTTCATACCTTGACATGGGAGACCTGTGCCGCATATATTCCTACCTTAGAGGTGACCTGAGAAAGCAGGTGCTGAGATACAGCTACACCCGAAAGAATTACGGCAAAGAAACCACAAAGCAGTTTGACACCTGGCTTGATGCCGTAAGAACCCTTCGCAACTCCTGCGCCCATCACAATATGCTGGCAGGCAAGCACTCCTGCGTTATCCTGACGGAATTCGGCGAAGGCGCGCTTCTTGTTTCCGACACCGACCTTTTCTCGCGCCTTTATGCCCTGAAGAAAATTCTTCCCGAGGAAATGTCCTTTCGTTTATCGGCAGACATCGACAGCCTTATTTCAAAAACTCCGCTTGACATATACCGGCTGGGGCTTCTTCCCGTTGACTGGAAGACGCGGTTTGAAAAAATACGGCCTCTGTAAAGGCGGCTTTCACAAATACGCTTTATGCGACAATATCAAGCGTCATCATAATACAAAATCCGAGAACAAACAACAGCATGGGAACGGATTTTGTTTTTTTGCCCGAAAACGCCGTCACCAAAAGGTCTGATGCCGTGACATATATCATGGCACCTGCTGCAAAGCTCAGAAGATATGCAAGAACACCGACAGCACGACTTGCAAATATCATTGTAATTACCGCCGCAACAGGCTCAACGGCACCCGATGCCGCACCGTACAGAAAGGCTTTTATTCTGCCCATGCCCGAGTGTCTGAGCGGCATTGAAATAATTGTGCCCTCGGGGATGTTCTGAATTGCAATTCCCGCCGACAGCACAAGGGCTGCTGCAAGTGCACCGCGGGAAGGCTCTCTGCCCGATGCTCCCAGTGCTGCGCCGAGTGCCGCACCCACCGCCATGCCCTCGGGGATGTTATGAAGCACTACGGCAAAAAAATAGACAAGCCTTGACCTCGGTATGCCAAGCACATGACGGCTCGGTACATCCGAAAGCAGTCCTTCGCACGTCATTATAAACACAGTGCCGGCAAATAATCCGATTACCGCAGGTACAAAGGAAAAAAAGCCAAGCCCTTCGGACATTTCCACCGACGGAATTATAAGACTCCAAACGCTTGAAGCAAGCATAACTCCCGCGCAGAACGCCGAAAGTGCCCTTGGAAAGCTTTCGGACACATTCTTTCCCCTTCGCGAAAAAAACACAAAAGAAGCACCTAACGATGTTCCCGCAAGGGGCAGAAGTATGCCCGACAAAATACTTTGTGACATAGTATAACAAACTCCAAAATACATTTTTCCGAGGGCTTATTCTGCCCTCGTTATTATTATACGTTGCCTTTGCATATGCCGATATCGCCCCGTTAGAGCACCGTTTTTTAAAGAGCGCAGTCTGAGGCGGGTTTTTAAAATGTTTACGCAGTTTGTTTGACAAAAGAAGTAAAACATGATATACTAATAATAATTAAAAATATCAGAGGTGCCGCAATGAAAATTCAGGAGTCTGCCGAGAATTATCTCGAAACCATACTTGTGCTCAAGCAGAAGAACGGAAATGTCAGGAGCATTGATGTTGCAAACGAGCTTGGCTTTACAAAGGCAAGTATCTCGGTTGCCATGAAGAACTTCCGCGAGGAGGGTTATATTGTCATGGGCGAGGACGGCTCTATCAATCTTACCGAAAAGGGACTTGAAATAGCCGAGAGGGTTTATGAAAGACACGAAATTATTGCAAAGGCTCTCATGCTTTTGGGTGTTGACGAAGAAACGGCTTACAACGACAGCTGCAGAATAGAGCATCACATAAGCGACACAAGCGTTGAGAAAATCAAGGAGTATCTGTCTGCAAGACAGCTTTAAGAGGCACGGATTTATATTTTTTATGATTGTCTGATTTGAAAACCGCCCGATGGGCGGTTTTTTCTTGCAGCTTGCTTAAAAAAGTGTTGAATTACCTCTCGCGGTATGCTATACTAATCAAAAAGGGGGCAAAATTTATGTTTGACAAGACAAAATACGAGTCTTTTCGTCTTTTCAAAGACGAGGGCTTTGAAAACGGCTTTAATGTAAACAGAATAATGAACGGTCCCGACGGCTATATTCCCATAGGCAAATGGACATTTCCCGAGAGCAGGCATGAGCCATCGTGGATTCTTATTCAGTGGTATTCAAAGCACTGCTTTATCAATGAGAGAAAACAAACCGAGCCATACATAATCGCCGACACCTCAGACACAAAAAAGGTGGTGTACAACCCCCTTGAAAAGTCACTCTCCATGACACTCAACGCAAGAAACGTATACAAGGGAGAGCCCCGTCTTTCGGGAATGTGGCCTCACCTGCTTATAGAGCAGCGACACATCTGCCCCGATTACAAAAACAAGAGTCAAGAGGAGAGACGGTTTTACAGTGCCGAGTGCGACAGGATTGTGGCGGAAATGGACATAAGACTTACCGAATATCTTCCCACAACCAACCCCGAGGGCATAAACGCCTGCCAGTTTGTAGCCTACGTATATCTTCAGTTTGTTGACGGCAACTTTATATATCTCGGCTTTAACCCCTTTGATGACAGAGGCCCCATCGAATTTCTCTGGAAGAAAGAGACAGGCGGCCCCAACATGATTTACAGCCTTCCCACAGAAATTACCTTCGGCAGCATTGAAAATTCCTTCAACGCAGGCGGCACGGTTAATGCTTCAGATGAGTGGAAGCATATTGAGGTTGACCTGACAAGCCATATTCAAAGGGTTGTAGATACCGCCAACCGCGACCTTATCTTCGGGCGCAAGGTTTCCCGTGACGAATTTTATTTCAGCGGAACAAATGTAGGCTTTGAAATTCACGGAAACATTTCCTGTACCATGGAAATCAAAAACTACAACCTTGTAACCTACCGACTAAAGGAGAAGCTTTAACATGTTTGACAAAACACAATACATACGCAAAGGTCTTTTCAAGGACATTTGCTTTAAAAACGGCTTTAACGTAAACAGACTGCTTAACGGCGAGAACGGCTATATTCCGATAGGACAGTGGACCTTCCCCGAATCCGAGGGGTCTCCCGACTGGATTCTCATTCAGTGGTATTCAAAGTACTGTTTTCTCGGCGACAGAAAGCAAAGCAGCAGCCCCTATGAAATATCAGACAATCACGGCTCAAAGACGGTTATATATAACCCCGATGACGCCTCTCTTTCCCTGAATCTTAATGCAAAGAAGGTCTACGAGGGCAAGGCTCATACAGACCCTGCAATGCTCTGGCCTCATCTTCTTATAGAGCAGGTGCCCATATGCGACTATGCCGCACTTTCGGAGTCCGACAAGGCTTTCTATCGTGCAGACTGCGACAAGATTTTTCTTGAGCTTGATATCAGAATGCCCCTCTTTGAGGACACCACAAATCCCGAGGGCATAAATGCCTGCCAGTTCATGGCGTATTTCTACCTTACTCCCATGGATATGCCAAAGAGAAAAATCTGGTTCGGCGTAAACTTCCTTGACTCAAGATATCCTGCCCAAACCTATTGGAACATAGACCTCGTAGGCACAGAAATGATTTACTGTCTGTCCTGCGAAGACACCTACGGCGGTCTTGAAAATTCCTTTTACGATACAAAAAACAACCTAAGGGTCACCCCCTCAAGCGAGTGGAAGCACATAGAATGTGACCTTACACCTCACATTGAAAGGGCAATCGAGCTTGCCAACAAGGACAACACCTTCGGCAGACAGATGACAAGGTCCGACTTCTATTTCAGAGGCAACAATCTCGGCTTTGAAATCCACGGAAATTTCAATTGCACCTTTGACATCAGAGGCTATGACCTTGTGGCATATAAGAAAAAGTGATTAAACAAATCCAAAGTCCCTCTTTTGATGAGGCTTTGGAAATACAAAACGGAGACAAAATGGACATTCAGATTCTTCACCGCGACAGAGATATAGTCATATGCATAAAGCCCGTAGGCATATCAAGCGAGAGCACAGAAGAAGGCGACGGTCTTTGCGACAAGCTTTCAAAGCAGCTTGGTGAAAAATATGTTGCCGCCCTTCACCGCCTTGATGTTGGAGTGTCGGGTGTTATGGCATATGCCCTGAACAAGAAAAGCGCAGCCTTTCTGTCAAAGGAAATCGCAGAGGGGCGGTTTTACAAAAGGTATCTTGCAAGGGTGTACGGAACCTTCTCTGAAAACGAGGGGGTCATGGAGGACCTTTTGTTCAAGGATTCGAGAAAAAACAAAAGCTTTGTTGTTGACAAAGAGAGAAAGGGAACAAAATATGCAAAGCTCTCCTATAAGGTGCTCTCGGTCTCGGAGCTTTGCGAAAAGCCTACAAGCCTTGTGGAAATTCTTCTGTATACGGGAAGAAGCCATCAGATAAGGGTGCAGTTTTCTTCAAGAAAGCATCCCCTTGTGGGTGACGGAAAATACGGGGCAAAGGACAACGAAAAAAACATTGCCCTTGTTTGCAAAAGTCTCGAGTTTACGCACCCGACAAGTAAAGAGACGGTAGTGTTTGAACACACGGCAGAGCTTTAGGCGGTATGTACCTTTTTCGGAAAGGGAAAAATAGTCCAAATTGTTAAAAGTAGCTCTTTCCTATTGATTTTTTGTGTTTGTTGTGATATACTGTTTGTCGCCGGCATGAAAAAGGAATAATTTTTGTGTCGGCAGAGCAAAATACCAAACAGACACTTGCAGTTTGAAGCAAGGTCACACCAGTCGGGGCAGTAGCGGCGCCCTATATCTGAAATCCGCTGTAGCAGAGATGGATTCCGGTTTTGAGGGTCAGCGCTTTTGCAGCTGTCATGGCGATTCTGTGTTGAGGCATCGGGCCTTGCGCAATTATCCCTCATGAACCATGTCAGGCGGGGAACCGAGCAGCATTAAGTGATACGGGTAATGTGCCGCAAGCAAACCTGGGCTGAGCAGTTTCGTCAAAGGACGTGCCCGGGCACTGATTCGATTTACCGGTGTGTGATCTTGCTTTGTATTGCAGGTGTTTTTGTCTGAAGGGCAAAAATAAACGCCGCAAGAAAAGGCAACGGTCTTTCCTGCGGCATATAATTTGAATATGATGATAATTTTTATCCTCAATTATTAATTATTCATCTTTCATTATTCATTATTCATTTATTTGTTTTCCCTTATGTCAGCTGAAATTCAATATCAATGCCCTCGGGTTCATTTACAAGGTAAGTGTTGTAGGCAGCAAGAAGCTTTTCCTCCAGCAAGTGTCTGAACTCGGAATTTATGGGGTGAACAATGTCCTTGTAGGTGCCGTCGGCATTCTTGCGGCTGGGCATAACAACAAAAAAGCGGTTGTCGGCGTTTATGATTTTCACGTCATGCAGGGCAAGACTGTCATCAAAGGTTACCGATAGTATTGCTTTGAGAGGGCCGTTCTCAAAGGTTTTGCGAATTTTAATATCCGTAATCTGCATAAAAACTACTCCTTGCGTTGTCTTTCTTGGTATCATAAGCATACCCGAAAGGTCAGGATTTTATGCGGTTTCTTAAAAATAATTTGAAAAGAGGCAAGAAGAATGCAGACAGCATGTGATTTGTCTAAAATGAAAAAAGTATACTTTGCGGGAATCGGGGGCGTAAGTATGTCCTCGCTTGCTCTCATACTTAAAAACAAGGGAATCGGCGTTTCGGGCTATGACTTCAAGGCATCCGAGACTACGAGAATGCTTGAGAAAGCAGGCATTGAAATAGACTATTCATATGACAAGGTATGTCTTTGCGGATTTGATACGGTTGTTTATACCGCCGCCCTGGGACAGGATGATCCCATTCTCTGCAAAGCAAGGGAAATGAAGCTTGATATCTTTACACGTGCCGAGCTTCTTGGTGCCATAACCGGTGATTTCAAGCACTCTGTCGGAATTTCAGGCACCCACGGCAAATCCAGCACCACGGGAATGCTCACACAGATTATGATGTGTGCCCAAAATGACAGCACCATCCTTGGCGGAGCACACATCCCCTGCATCAATTCCACATACAGGGTGGGAAACGGCGAATGTGCCGTATTTGAAGCCTGCGAATACAAAAACTCTTACCATTCCATGCGCCCCACAATCAAGGTAGTGCTTAATGTTGAGCTTGACCATGTGGACTTTTTCGGCAGCCTCGAAAACGTGATACAGTCCTTTAGACAGTACATAGACACTCCCGGCAAGAACGGCGAAAACCTTGCCGTAATTAATCTCGACTGCCATAACGCCATGAAGGCGGCAGAAAAGACGGGTGCTGAAATTTTCACCTTTTCCGTCAACGGCAAAGCCGATTTTTACGCAAAGGACATAGATTTAACAAGCGGCTTCGGAAGCTTTACATTAATGAAGGGCGAAAAACAGCTATGCCGTGTTTCTCTCGGTGTTCCCGGCATTCACAATGTTTCAAATGCCGTGGCGGCGTCGGCAGCAGCAAGTCTTTGCGGTATTTCTTCTGAGAATATAAAGGCAGGACTTGAGGCTTTTGGCGGCGTAAAGAGAAGATTTGAAAGAGTGGCGTGTCTTGAAAACGGCGCGCTTGTCATTGACGACTATGCCCATCATCCCGACGAAATAAGGGTGACCTTAAACAGTGCAAAGCGTGTGGCAAAGGGCAAGGTTATCTGTATATTCCAGCCTCACACATATTCAAGAACAAAGGCACTCTTTGAGGATTTTGTTTCCTCTCTTTCCATTGCCGACAAGGTGCTGCTTGCACCGATATATGCCGCAAGAGAGACGGATACCCTCGGTGTTTCCTCAGACCAAGTGGCAAAAAAGATAGAAAACGCCGAATGTCTTCATTCCTTTGAGGAGCTTCGTGCAAGAGCAGAGGAGCTTTCGGAAAAGGGCGACCTTATTATTACCATGGGCGCAGGCGATGTTTACAAGGTTTTTCAGGGGTAAAGTATAGTTACAAATGTGTCGGGTTTTTCGCTTTTTCTTTAGAAAAAGAAAAAGCTCGCAAAAAGAAACCGTGATGAGAACATTTATTTGAAATATTAAGCCAAAACGTATTATTCTCGGGTTAAGCGATGCCCGACCGCCACGGGGAGTCCCCGCCGCCAATTTCGCACTTATGTACATCAACCCCATTCGATATTGCCCGCGATAACAAGCGTGCCCGACCACCAACAAAAACGGTCGGGCATTTCTTTTTTGTTTGTTCAATATCGGTTGAGCTTTTCTTACGGGAAAGGGGTTTTCTATAACAAAGGACACGGTTTTCCGTGTCCTTTTGATAATTTTACCATGTTGTAAATACGGTTGCAGGATTTACCGCCTTTCCGTTTTTATACACCTCAAGGTGTAAATGATGTCCCGAAGCATTTCCAGTCATACCGCTGTAACCGAGCAGTTCACCCTGCTTTACTGTCCTTGTAGCAAGAGTAACTGTTCCGTCACTTCCCGAGCAAGGATATGAAAGGGATGTTTTAACGCTTGTGCCAACACCGTTGAAGCTGCTTAGGTGACAGCACTTAATTTTGTAAACACCATCACTTGAAGTAAATTCAATATAGTTGCCGTAGCTGGAAAGCATCCTTCCGCCGCTTCTGTTTCTATATGCCTGCTTGTATACTACCGTTCCGTTTGCAGGTGCGTATACACCGACGCTTCCGCCTGTCCTATAATCGCAGTATATACCGTTTGTCTTGACAGAACTGCTTCTTGTAATACTGCCTTTAAGAGGAAATCTGAGGGTTGAAGAAACGGGGGTGGGTTTCTGTGTGCCATTTGTTGCATACGCCAGCTTATATGCTCTCTTGCCGGACTTTGCGGTATACATTACATTGTAGTTCTTGCCGCCTATGTTATAAACTGTGTCTCCGGATTCATAATATCCTGTTGTCGAGCCGCCCTTGTATTTGTAGGTTGTGACCTTGCCACCTGCAATTAATGCATTGTTGGGATTTACGCTTGCGCCGAGCAGGTCTGCTGTCTTGATGTATCCTGTCTTTCTGCCAGAGGAGGTGGGATAGCTTACCTGTGCGTAGCTTGAGTTGATTTTGTAGATATGGCAGACATCGTTCTTTGCAATGTATGCGTTGTATGAGCTTGAGGGGTTGCTGGTGCCTCTTGTTGTGCAGGAGGAGTTCTTGTATACGTTAATCTGACCTGCGGCTGAAAATTCGCAATAAGAGGAGCTTGAGAGATTCGGGAAGCTTGCTGCCGCTGCGGCAACGCTTAAAATTGCCACGAGAATTGCAGCTACTGCGATAAATGTGATTGTTTTTCTTTTCATGTTTAATACATCCTTTCTGTGTCGTAGTCTTGCTACGTTTTGTTTACAAGGCGATTATAGAGCATGGGCAGAAATTATTCAATGGGATTTGCGCGAACTGTCATTTTGGATGCCTGAACTGTCATTTTTTTGGTTTTTTGGGGTGAAAACCCCACGTATATAAATTCGGAACAGATTGATTTCTGTGTTTTTGATATTGACAAATAGAATAAACTTTGATATAATAACACCGTTGTAAAAAAGTGGCGACTATATTTTTGTCAGGGCAAACGAAACCTTTTTCAATAAACAATTTAATATCGAGGTGTAGCGCAGCCCATAGCGTGCTTGTTTCGGGCTACGAAGACGAGCTTCTGCCGAGTAGGGCAGAATAAAGCGAGGCGCAGTAGGGCAAAAATAACGAGCCGAAAGGCGTAGACTTGTTCAAGCCGAAGCGGCGACTATATTTTTGTCAGGGCAAACGAAACCTTTTTCAACAAACAATTTAATATCGAGGTGTAGCGCAGTTGGTAGCGTGCTTGTTTCGGGTGCAAGAGGCCGTGGGTTCGAGTCCCACCACTTCGACCAACAGGTCAGGTCAATATCCTGACCTGTATAAGCATTTGCGGGCGTGGCGGAATTGGCAGACGCGCCAGACTTAGGATCTGGTGTCTACGACGTGGGGGTTCGAGGCCTCTCGCCCGCACCAAAGAAAATATCCTGTCGACTTTTGTCGATGGGATTTTTTTGTATTATTCGTTTTTCGTTATTCAATATTCATCATTCCTTTGACAGGCTTTTCAATGAATAATGAAATCGCTTTGCTGATGAATAATTTGGCGGAGTTTTTTGTAAAATTGCATAAGCTTTTAATCCGTATCACCTTCAAAAATATTTCCAAACTTTAAACAAACCGCCTTTTGAGCTCAGTTTTAGATACAATTCGTTAAAAAACATCAAACCTTGTTCAAAATCGTTGACTTCAGCACTTTATTTTGGTAAAATGTATTCAATAAAAATGAAACTCTCAGAAAAGAAGGCGAATAAAACAATGGAAAAGCGTTATTACCAAAAAGAAATTGAAACCATGCCCGTTGAGGAGATTAAAAAGCTCCAAAGCGAAAAGCTGGTAAAGCAGGTAAAGCACGTTTACGAAAACGTTGAATATTACCGCAACCTCATGGACGAAAAGGGCGTAAAGCCCGAGGACATCAAGGGAATTGAAGATTTGCACAAGCTTCCTTTTCTCACAAAGGCTGACCTTCGTGATGCTTACCCCTACGGACTTCTTGCAAAGCCTCTCAGTGAGTGCGTAAGAATCCAGTCCACCTCGGGTACAACGGGAAGAAGAGTTATTGCATTCTATACACAGCATGATATTGACCTTTGGGAGGACTGCTGCGCAAGAGCAATCGTTGCAGTAGGCGGCAGTGAAAAAGACGTTTGTCAGGTAGCATACGGCTACGGCCTTTTCACGGGCGGCCCGGGTCTTAACGGCGGCTCTCACAAGGTAGGCTGTCTTACTCTTCCCATGTCATCAGGTAACACGGAAAGACAAATTCAGTTTATGATGGACCTTTCGGCAACAATCATCTGCTGTACTCCTTCATATGCTGCATACATCGGCGAAACTCTCAAGGAGCAAGGCTATACCCCCGACCAGATACCCCTAAAGGCAGGTATCTTCGGAGCTGAGGCATGGACCGAGGAAATGAGACAGAATATTCAGGAAACCCTCGGCATTAAGGCATATGACATCTACGGCCTTACAGAAACAAGCGGCCCCGGCGTATCCTTTGAATGTGAAGAACAAACAGGTATGCACATTAATGAAGACCACTTCCTTGCAGAAATCATCGACCCTGACACAGGCGAGGTTCTTCCCGAGGGAGAAAAGGGTGAGCTTGTATTCACGGCTCTCGACAAGGAAGCCTTCCCGCTTCTCAGATACAGAACACGCGACATCTGCGTGCTTTCCAGAAAGCCCTGCTCCTGCGGCAGAACACACATCAAGATGTCAAAGCCCATGGGCAGAAGTGACGACATGATGATAATCCGCGGTGTCAACGTATTCCCCAGCCAGATTGAAACGGTTCTTCTTCAGGAAGGCTATCAGCCCAACTACCAGATTATCGTTGACAGAAAGAACAACACCGACACCTTTGACGTTAATGTTGAAATGAATCCCGACCAGTTTACAGATACCGTCGGCGGCGTAACGGCTCTTGAAAAGAGTCTTGCAAATGCCCTCAAGACAATGCTCGGTATCAATCCTTCCGTTCATCTCGTACCCCCCAAGAGCATCGCAAGAAGCGAAGGCAAGGCAGTAAGAGTTATCGACAAGAGAAAGCTTGTATAAGGAGGAATAGAAATGTCTCTTAAGCAGTTAACAATATTCGTTGAAAACAAGCAGGGCACCCTTGTAAAAATTACAGATGCCCTTGCAAAGAATGATGTAAATATCCGCGCGCTTTCAATCGCCGACACACAGGATTTCGGAATCTTGCGCCTTATTGTAACAGACTATGAAAAGGCGGAAAAAACCCTCATGGACGCAGGCTTCCTTGTTAAGTGTACAGAGGTAGTGGGTGTAAAGATAGGCGATGCACCGGGCAAGCTTTCCACGGCACTTGACGTTCTTGACAAGGCTGACATAAACATGGAATATCTCTATGCATTCATGTCAAGAACAGAAAAGCACGCATATGTGGTACTCAGAGTTGCAGACAACGCCCATGCGGAAAGAGCACTCGAGGATGCAGGCTTCCATCTCATCTCCGATGCCGATGTGTGCAAGCTTTAAATCACAAGAAAAGCACCCGAAATAGTGCTTTTAGTCTGTAACAAAACCCCATTACAAAAATTCTTTGCGTTGCTTTCTTATAAGAAAGCGACCGAGTTTCCAAAGGCGAGAAGCCTTTGGTCGCTGTCCGCAGACAGCGAAATCCCCTGTGCTTCCAACAGCGCAGGAAAGGTGAATTTTTTCCCCCTCAAAGGGCAAAAAAGAGGAAAACCCTCGCCGGGGGTTTTCCTGAAAAGATAGAAAAACTTTATCGACAGTCTGAAAGCACCCAAAAGGGTGCTTTTCTTTCCCATAAAACACAGAAACCCTGCCTCGGCAGGGTTTCTTTTATCAATATTCATTACTTTGCAAAAACCTTGAGAATGTTTATGTCGTCATCAAACACTACAATGTCTGCATCAAAGCCTACCTTTAACAGTCCCTTGTTCTTTGCACCGATAACCTCGGCGGGTACCTTTGTCATCATGTAAACAGCATCCACAACCGAAACACCCACATCCTTTGTGAGAACACGGATAAGCCTGTCTGCCGTCGCAATTGAGCCTGCAAAGGCACTTCTGTCCTCAAGCTTGCATACGCCGTCTTCTATGATAAAGCGTGTGCCGAGAGTTTCGCCTCTTTCAACATCCAAGCCTGCAATTGCAAGGCTGTCTGTGATAAGACATACTCTGTCTCTTCCCTTAATCTTGAGTATAAGCCTTATAAGCTCCGGCGGAAGATGCTTTCCGTCGGCAATAATCTCAACGTACATATCGTCATTGAGGTACGCCGACTCAATTACACCAAGCCTTCTGAAGCCATGGTCACGCGTGATGGTGGAGGTGCAGGAATAGAGGTGTGTTACCAGCCTGCAGCCGTTTTCAAAGGCACGCTGCATATCTGAATATACGGCATCCGTATGACCTGCTGACGGTACTACCCCCGCCTCTCTCAGAGCCTTCGCGAAGGAGCCGTCAACATCGTTCTCGGGTGCATATGACCATCTTGCAATATATGCCGCCTTTTCCTTAAGAAGCGGCTCATAGTCCTGCCTTACGGGAGGCGTAATGGCATCGGGACACTGCCCGCCGACCTGCTTTGCCGAAAGATACGGGCCTTCCATGTGAACGCCGAGAAGCGTTCCCTTGAGAGACGGGCTTTCAAGTGCCTTTTCCATTTCGTAAACGGCATTCTTCATAACACTGAAGGGTGCTGCCGAAATTGTGGGGCAGATGCTTGTTGTGCCATGCTCAAAGTGGAAGTTTGCCGCCATTACTATATCCTCGGCGCTGCCTGCAAATTCATGTCCGCCTGCCCCGTGGGTATGGATATCAATAAAGCCGGGGGCTACGTACTTTCCCGAAAAATCATAGGTCTCAGATGCCTTTTTCTCCTCGTTTGAAACCTCAAGGATTTTTCCGTTTTCAACATAGATATATCCGTCAAAAAGACTGTCTGTAAGGACAATTCTGTCACTCTTTATTCTTATCATAGCCATTAAAGAAGTGCCGAGGAATCGCCGTCAAGATAGAGAATTGCCTCGGGATGATTTCTGAGCGCTGTTGCAGGACACTCGGTGGAAATTTCACCCTCAAGCGTTCTCTTTACAGCATTTGCCTTTGTCTTTGCGGGAACTATGCAGAAGGCATAGGGTGCCTTCATAAGAGTGGGACAGGTAAGTGTTATTGCATGGGTGGGAACAAGGTCAATAGATGCAAAGCAGCCATCGTTAACCTGCTGATTTCTGCAAATCTCGTCAAGCTTTACGGGCTTTGCAATCTTTGTGTCATTGAAATCTGCAACAGGCGGGTCGTTGAATGCAATATGACCGTTCTCACCGATACCCATAACAACAATGTCTGTGGGATTTGCCGCAAGAAGTGCGCCGTATCTTTCACACTCGGCCTCGGGGTCGGTTGCCGTACAGTCAATAAGGTTTACACTCTTGAAGGGCACCTTGCCGAAAATGTGCTCAACAAGGAAATTGCCGAAGCCCTGGGGTGCATCCTTCGAAAGACCTATGTATTCATCCATATGGTATGCGTTTATCCTATTCCATTCAATGTCTGAATTTACAAGGGATTCAAGAACATCGTTCTGACTGGGAGCTGCGGCGAAAATCATGTTGATTTCTTCCTTTTCGGAAAGGAGCTCAACTATTTTATCGTGAATGTCCTTTGCCGCAGCAAGTCCCATCTCACTTCTTGTGGGAAAAATCTTGACATCAAGATTATCTACCTTCATTGTTTTCATTTGAAGTATCTCCTGTTCTCTATTTAATTTCCTGTGCCGAAAGAACTCTTTCGCACTTGCCGCTTTCTATGGAACGAACAACCGCATTAAGAATAAACACGGGTGCAAAGAAATCCTCGTAGCTCTGCTGCATCTCTCCGCCTCTAAGAATGTTACAGTATGTCATAAATTCCTCAAGGAAGTTGTCGCCTGTAAGGTCACATACTGCATGCTCACTGCCGTTTTCGCAGTCAATGCCTGCATAATAACGGTAATTGTTGTTTACGTATGTTCCGCTGACATCAAAGCCGTCGTAATTGAAGAAGCAGTTATAATGCTTGTCATGCTTTACGGCAGTAACCGACTTTGGATAGTAGCCGAAAATCTCGCACATCATCTGTACAAGGTGCTGGCTGTAAAAGAAGAAGCCGCCGTAAACGGCAAGGGAATCCATGGGTGCACGTACAGAGCCTCCGAGAACAGCTCCAAGCTCTTTTTTCTCTACAATGCCCTTATATCTCTTTACCGTATCCATAAGGCCGCAAACCGAGCCGCCCGATACCTTTACCTTGTTTTCCTTTAAAAGAGCCATAAATTCAACGGCTTCCTTTTCGGAAATTGTAACCGGCTTATCAACGAACATGGGAATACCCGATGCAATGTAGGGCTTTGCATATTTAAAGTGGTTGTCACCGTGGCGCGCTGTTATAACAATGCCGTCAACCTTGCCGCAAAGCTCATCGTAGGAATTCATCATGGGAACGCCGAATGCATCGTGCTGTCTCTGCATGGCGTCCTTTTCGTCGCTGTAAACACCTACTACTTCCACATCATCAACAGCTCTTTCGGAAACTGTCACATAGTTGCCTTCTTCTGTTTTCTTTTCGCCGTAAATGTATTTTAAAAATATGTCGGCATGAGAGTTTTCGCTGCCGAGAATTGCTATTCTGTACATATCTGTTTCTCCTGATTTAATTAAAACTTTACGGGAAGGGGATTCTGAGAGTGAACAGCCTCAATAATGCCGATAACCTTTGCACTCTTTTCTGCCGCAACGGGAAGGGGTGCGCCGTTGACAAGGGATTCATAAAGAGCGTCGTAGAAGTTCTTTGATGCCTGGTCATACTTGTCAAGAACATTTTCTTCCTTCTTTGTGTGAGCTGTTGTGTCAAAGAAGAAGTCAAAGCCGAAGTCTCCCTCTTCATTATGTGTCTTGAGGTTTTCGCTGCAGTATGCGGGATTTCTGTTTTCGTCCTCAAGGGATTCAAAAATAACAGGCTTTTCGGGGTTCTCGCCGTCAACAACATACTTCATCTTGTAGCTTGTTCTTGTTGCGGAAATTGTACCTTTTGTACCCATAACCTTTACAACGTAAGGCTCGGGGAATGCGTCCATTGAAGAAACTTCAACGTCAACAACCGCTTTTCCGGGTGCTGTGATGATAACCTTTGCATAGTCATCGGAGTCACCGGAGGTTAAACCGAGTGCAAGCTTTGAGAACGCAACTGTTGCGTTTTCGTCAAAGTCGATATAGTCAAGTGCAAGGCCAATGGGGTGAGGACCTGTATTGTAAATACCGCCGGCAGCCTTTACCTGTACTGTCTGCCAGTCCCAACGGCGGCCAAAGCCGTTAAACTGAATGGAATACTGAAGGGGTGTGCCGATTTTACCTGATGCTACAAGGTTCTTCACGCCGAGGTGGAAGGGATTTACAAATGTCTGCTGGAATGCAGCAACGGTAACACCGTTATCCTTCGCTGTCTTAATAAGGTCAAGACATTCATAATATGTCTTACCCATGGGCTTTTCAACGAGAACGTTGAGCTTATGCTGGAGAAGGTCCTTTGTAATGGGATAGTGCATCTCGGAATAGGAAGCGTTGACAACAAGGTCAATGTCCTTTCTATCATAAAGAGCTGTATAATCCGCAAAGACTTCACAGCCGGGATATTCCTTCAAAGCTCTCTCTCTTCTGAATTCATCCTTGTCAATTACAACCGCAACCTCATACTGCTTATTTGCGGTGCATCTGAAATACTGACCGTGAATGTCTCTTCCGCTACGGCCCTGACCGATAATGGCAACTCTTAATTTTTTCATGGTTTGCCCATCCTTTCTGTTTTTATTTTAAAAACATTAATCTGCAAATTCATATTAACAAATATTTTTTGCCATGTAAATGAAAAAGATGCATTTTAGTATTGCAAAAAGTGCTTATTAGTGTTATAATGGTAAAAAGGAAGGTGAAAGATTGATGAAAATTATTTCCGACAGCGTTTTTGTCGATGAAAATATATACTTTAATCATTTACATATAGAAGAAATTGACCTTGAAGCTTATTCCGACGATCCGCACACGCATGATGTTTGTGAGTTGTTGTTTTTGAAAAAGGGTTCGCCCAGGTATTTTGTAGAGGGCAAGAGCTACAAGCTCAACAAGAACACCCTTATTATTTCACGCGCAGGCGACAGACACAAGATTTACTTTGAAGAATCGGGCGTGTATGAAAGATACAACATTCTTTATGACGAAAAAAAGCTTCCCTTTGATTTATATACAAAAATCCCGCCCAAGCTTGATATCATAAACTTTGACGGCAACAGCACCGTCTGCGACCTTTTCAAGAAAGCCGACTACTACTGTGACCATTTTGAAGGAGAAAAATTAGGACGTCTTATGCGCGGTCTTGTTGAGGAGCTTTTTTTCAACATTTCGATTGCCATTGATGAAAACGGTGTAGGCGACCACAGCTCTGCATCTGCAAATCCCTTTATCACCGCAGCACTCTGCTACATTGAAGAAAATCTGACCTCCAACATAAGCATTGATACTATTTGCAGCGAGCTGTTTATCACAAAAAGCCATCTACACCATCTTTTTATCAACCATCTGCAAATAAGCCCAAAAAAATACATCCTTTCAAAGCGTTTGAATCTTGCCCGAAAGGCAATACGTGCAGGGCAAAAGCCCATTGAGGCATGTATGCAAAGCGGTTTCTCTGATTACTCCACCTTCTACCGCGACTACAAAAAATATTTCGGGTACTGTCCTTCGGAGGAGGTCGAGCACGAACCCGATTTACTACCAAAGCGTGTATAAACCCGCAAAGCCTGACAGCTTTTGACTGTCGGGTTTTTTCTTCTTCAGTTACTTTTTTTAAGATAATTTTTAAAGATACTTCCTGTCAGACAAAAAGAAACTAAAAAAAACACAAAGTAACTTAAAAAAGAAAACGGACCCCGTCTTTTCAGGCGGAGTCTGTTTAAGAGATTTACAAATTGGAATTTATCAATCAGTCATCTTCATGCTCTGTAAGTATTTTATTGAGCTCACGCACAAAATCATGGTAACCTTTGGGAAAATTTTCAGAGCCTTCGGCGTGTATTTCCTGTCCGTCATTTACGGTAGCCCTGAAGTCAAACATTATCCCGTCCTTCACATTTTTCGGGTGCTTGCCGTGAAATCCGTCCCAGCAGATTACACCGCAGGTATTCATAAGTTCAATAAAATCTGTA
>JAZQIW010000013.1:0-34147 GCA_045541355.1 Eubacteriales bacterium
TATCTTCGGTTCGTCAAAATCAGGGATGGGTGTAACTATGGGCTACATCTCCCCGACACTCCGCTGATTCTCCCTCTTTCGCCGTGGTGGCTTAACTCCTTCCGTTTGGGTGGGTGCTGATTTGGATAATTGAATGCCCGACCGCTTCGATTTATGGCGGTCGGGCATCGTTTTAATCGAGAATATTACGTTTTTATTTAATAGTTCAAAGAAATGTTCCCGTTATGAAAGTTCTTTGCGAGCTTTCTTTCAAGAAAGCGGAAAAAACTCGGCAATTTGTTACTAATTAATGCAATTCCACATTCCAGCCTGCGAGGTACTGGAGGACTCTTGCGGCGTCGCGTGCGTTAACATAGCCGTCGCCGTTAGCATCAAGGGCGGTTTCCATAACATAAACATCCCAGCCTGCGAGGTACTGAAGGATTCTGAGAGCATCGCGGTTAGAAACAGCGCCGTCATTGTCGATATCACCGGGTATATGGTCAACCACAGATACTGTACCGTCGTTTACGCCGATATCAATATCAACCTCCTGAGTACCCTCGTAGTTAAAGAATGAGCCATTGGCAGGAACAATTTCAATCTCTGCCACATCACCGGGAACTGCATCTTCGCTCACTTTGAATGTAATTGCAACAAGGACACCGTTTTCGGTAATATTGCCTGTTCCCGCATAAACAAATCTGAGTCTGTCATAGAAGGTATCAATTGCAGAGCCTACGCAAACGGCAGAGCCGATTTGCTTTTCATAGGAAACAACCTCGAGAACAGAGGTATCATAAATGACATCGTATTCCATTCCTGCAAAGCCGATGTTGTTGTCAATTGATATATAGACTGTGATTTCTTCACCGGGAAGTGCAATTCTGTCCTGAACATAGATTCTGAACTCGTCCTCGTCTGCTATGTTCTTTCTCCATACGGCATAAAGAGTAACATCTTCACTGCTTTCAAAGCTGTCACCTCTGCGAACATCAACTTCGTCAGCATCAGGGTCAAATGCCCAGCCTGCAAATCTATAACCTGTTTTTGAAGGCTCATCATATGTAACGGTTATTCCGTCAAGTATGCTGAACTCTTCATCCTCGGGAGCATAAGAGCCGCCGTTGGCATCATAGGAAACGGTAACAGTTTCGGGCATCCAAATGCCGTAAAGCGTGAGGTCTTCATTTCCGTAATAGATGTCGCCGTTTTCATAGACAACCTCTCCATCAGGCTCTGTTGCCCAGCCTTGGAAAATATATCCCTCTTTCCAAATTTCATCGAGGTATATTTCAAATGCCTCGCCGTATATCTTTTCCTGAGCAAGCTCGCCCCAGCCTTCATTTGTAATATATACTATTTCATATACCTTTATTTCCCACACGGCATAAAGGTCAATGTCATCGTTTGCATCATAAAGGTCTCCGCTTTCAAACTCGGCGTAGCCGCCGGGATATGTTGACCAGCCGAGAAAATTATAACCCTCTCTCTCAGGAATTACATCGGAAATATAATAGTCCTCGTCAATCACCTTTATATCATCACTCGGTGCGCCGCTGCCACCGTTGGCATCATATGTAATGTCATACTCGGCATATTCTCTGATTTCTACAGAACCCTCATAGATATCGGGAGTATAATCTATTTCTTCATAGCCCTGCAAACGGAAGCATGAGCCTTCTTCATAATAAATGGTTATAGGATACTCTCCCTCGGGCGCGTCTTCAAATATCTCAAAGGTGAGTCTTGCAAGAATACCGTCACCTGTCGCATTTCGCATACCTGCGTAGACAAACTTCATGGGATTTGTGCCTTCGGGCGACGTAACGCACATGCTTGCGCCGAGACCGAGTGAGTAGCTTTCAAGCGACATGACATCCTCATCATATTCGATTGAATATGTAAGACCCGCAAAGCCGGGGTTGTTGGCAAAGCCTATGTTTACATCAACCGTCTTTCCTGTGTATCCCGTAACATCCTCGACACAAATGCTCGGTGATGTGTCATCAACAACATCAAAAAGATCTTCAAGGTTGACTTCGACATCTGTCGGTAATGCCGACACGGAAAAAACAAGTGTGCAAAGCAAAAGTGCAAATATGGCTGCAATTTTCAAGCTATTTTTCATAAAAAACATCCTTTCACAGATTTTTCCTATATTACAGTATTATAATACAACACTTTACATATTTTGTCAATAAAAAAGGCACAGAACATATATCCTGTGCCCGTGACATACTATTTTTTAAAATCCTCCCTGATAAACGGCTCATTTTTCTCTTCCGAGACTAAAAGAGAATACTTCCACGGTCTGCGATAGGCATTGCCGTGAACTTCATTTTTTCTATACTCACGAATAAGCTCCAAATCAAAGTCGGCAACAAATATCCCCTCGCTGCCGTCAGCCTCAAGGATTTTTGTATCCCTTGAGCCTTCAAGCTCCTCTACATACGCAACTCCGTCAAAGGCATTTGAATGGCCGTTACAGTCGGGTTTACCCTCAGGGTAATTACAGGTGGCAATTCCTACCATGTTTTCATATGCCCTGCCTCTCAGCTGTGATATTCTGTTTATTTCCATGGGACAGGCATTGGGAACAAGGATAATTTCCGCGCCCTTTAGCATCAATATTCTTGCGCTTTCGGGGAACTCTCTGTCATAGCAAATCATGGTACCTACTTTTACGCTTGTATCCTTGATATCAAGCTCACACACGTAAAAATCTTCTCCCGCACCAAGTCTTGCCTCATCACCGAAATCGCAGGTGTGCACCTTGGAATACTTCAGGGCAAGATTTCCGTGTCTGTCAAACAGGCAAAGGGAATTCTTGGGAAACGAGTCTGTCCTTTCAAGAAAGGTTATACATATAGCCATATCAAGCTCCTTTGCAAGAGCTCCAAAGCTTGAGACAAATTCTCCGTCGGGCAAAACAGCGTTTTCACAAAGCTCTGTTAAATCCTCGGGTATTTCATATCCGCAATTAAACATTTCCGGAAACAGGGCAACATCGGCACCCATCTTTTTTGCACTTCTGCAGTATGCTTTGCCCTTATTCAAGTTATCTTCTCGGTTTTTTTCGGGCAAAATCTGAAGAAGTGCAACCTTGAAGCTCTTCATGGTTACACCTCACCAAACAACAAAATGTCTGAAATATTAACTTGCGGCACAAATGCTTCCGTAACCGAATTGTAAACAAAGGTTACGTTTTCGCGTGGTCTCGGAAACACCCGAGACAGCACCGATGCCGTTGCAATTGCAAGCAAAACAACGGTCGCAAGCAATATCAGCTTAAATTCGATTGTAAATTTCTTTTTCATTTATCAATCATTCCTTTACAAACCAAAAACAAAAAACACCATAAATAATCATTTTTTGTTTACAATTATGTTATACCACCCCTCATCACATTTGTCAATAGTTTTTTTCGATTTTCTTAACAATTTAAAATATTACGCAAAAAAGAAGTCTTTATTTTGTAAACAATCGACAAATATTATTGACACGAGGGTGCTTTGAGGATATAATAATTGGGTATAAAATGGTTAATTTGTCTTTTATCAGGCAAAGGTATGATTTAATATAATAAAATTGTGGAGGTAACGATATGACAAAGCTTGCGCTTCCGAAGTACACTCTCGGCGAAGAACTTGTGAACTCTATAAGCCACGGCATCGGTGCAGGGCTTTCTGTTGCGGCTCTTGTTTTATGTGTTGTACGTGCAGCAATAAACATTGAAACAGTAAAAGCAGCCGGCGTAGTTGGTGCGGCAATATACGGTGCTACCCTTGTTATTCTCTACTGTATGTCAACCCTTTATCATGCAATAACCAACCAGACGGCAAGACGTGTGTTCAGAGTATTTGACCACACCTCGATTTACCTTCTTATTGCAGGAACCTACACTCCCATTACCCTTGTTACCCTTCGCGGTGCAATAGGCTGGGTGCTTTTCGGGATTGTTTGGGGAATTGCCGTTCTCGGTATTGTTCTCAATTCCATAAGCATTGAAAAATTCAAGAAGTTTTCCATTGTCAGCTACATTATAATGGGCTGGGCGGTTGTTCTCGGCGGCAAGGGTGTAATTTCCATGCTTCCAAAGGGCGGGCTTATGTTTCTTCTCATAGGCGGCATTTGCTACACCGGCGGTATTATCTTCTATGCAATGAAAAAACACAAATATATGCATTCTGTCTGGCACCTGTTTGTGCTTGCAGGCAGTATTACCCAGTTCTTTGCAATTTATCTCTATGTTTTAAAGTAATTCTATATATACGAAACGAGGTTTCAATAAAATGAGCATCAAGGTTACAAAATTCGGCGGCAGTTCTCTTGCCAGCGCCGAGCAGTTCAGAAAGGTTGCTGACATTGTTCTCAGCGACCGCGACAGAAAATATGTTGTTCCCTCTGCCCCCGGCAAGCGTTTTTCTGAAGATACAAAGGTCACAGACCTTCTTTATCAGTGCTACGAGGAATTTTCCAAGGGTGCGGAATCTCAGGCTTTTGAACAGATTAAGGAAAGATACAACCTCATCATTGAAGGTCTCGGACTTGACCTTTCCTTAGAGCGTGAATTTGAGCTGCTTCGTCTAAGCTTTATCGGCAGAGCAGGCCGTGACTATGCTGCAAGCCGCGGAGAATATCTCAACGGTATTATTCTTGCAAAGTTCCTCGGCTTTGAATTTATAGATGCAGCCGACGTTATATTCTTCAAGAATGACGGCACATTTGACTCGGAAAAAACAAACGACATTATGTCCGAAAGACTCGCAAAGTGCGAATATGCCGTAATTCCCGGCTTCTACGGCAAAATGCCCAACGACACAATCAAGACCTTCTCAAGAGGAGGCTCTGACATCACGGGTGCAATTGTTGCAAGAGCTGCGCACGCTGACGAGTACGAAAACTGGACAGACGTTTCCGGCTTTATGATTGCCGATCCGAGAATTGTTGAAAATCCCAAGTACATCTCTGTTATTACCTACAAGGAGCTTCGCGAGCTTTCCTACATGGGTGCGGGAGTTCTGCATGCAGATTCCATTTTCCCCGTTAAGGCAGCAGGAATACCGATTCACATTAAGAACACAAATGCGCCTGACGACGAGGGTACGATGATTGTTACACACACAAAGCCCGAAAACGATTCGACCGTAATTACAGGTATTGCCGGCAAAAAGGACTTTACCGTTCTCACTCTTGAAAAGGACATGATGAACGAGGAAAAGGGCTTCGGCAGACGTCTGTTACAGGTTCTTGAGCGTCATGACCTATCCTTTGAGCATCTTCCCTCCGGTATTGATACAATGAGCGTTGTTATCAACGACCACGAGCTTTCGGGCAAGGAAGACGACATCATCGCAGACCTTATTGAAGCCTGCTCTCCCGACACAATCGGCGTTGAAAAGAACATCGCCCTTATTGCTGTTGTAGGACGCGGCATGAAGAATGCCAAGGGTACTGCTGCTTCACTTTTTGCTTCACTTGCAGAGGCAGACATTAACATCAAGATGATTGACCAGGGTTCAAGCGAGCTGAATATTATCGTAGGTGTTGACAACAGCGATTTTGAGAAGGCTATCACAAAAACTTACGCATATTTCGACAAACACGGACTCATCTGATAACAAATCATACAACAATTGTTCACAATATCATGTAGAATTTAGTGTTTTAGTGTGCTAAAATCTTTACATCAATTAAAGGCAATGACCGAAAACAAGTAGCTTTTCAAAAGGGCAAGCTCCAGAGAGCTGTCGGGTGGTGCGAGACAGTGGTTGCATTGATTAGTGAATACATTTCGAGAGCCGTACTCCGAAGGCAGCTTTATAAAGGATGTTGGTAGGCAGTGCCGTGTCCGCACGTTACAGCGGTGAGGTTATAGATTTGTAGCTGATAAAAAATTATTACCGGCATATATTTTTATAACCTTGTAAGGCATTTACCGTGAGATAAATGCAAACTGAGGTGGTACCGCGATACTAATCGTCCTCTGCTGAAAAGCAGAGGGCTTTTTTATTACCATATGTCCTCTGCAAACAAAAAACGAAAGGGTGGTATTAATGGTAATCAAAATCACATTGCTGGTAGTTTTCTTCGCGTTAATGGTAGGCATAGGAATCTACTGCAGAAAATCGGCAACCGACGTAAACGGCTTTGTTCTCGGCGGAAGAAGTGTAGGTCCGTGGCTTACTGCTTTTGCTTACGGTACAAGCTACTTTTCAGCTGTTATCTTCATCGGATATGCAGGTCAGTTCGGTTGGAAATACGGAATCGCCTCCACTTGGATTGGTATCGGCAATGCAATACTCGGTTCGCTGCTCGCATGGGTTGTGCTCGGCAGAAGAACAAGAATTATGACTCAAACCCTCAAAAGCTCAACAATGCCTGAGTTTTTTGAAAAAAGATACGGTTCAAAGTCTCTCAAAATTGTCGCTTCCGCAATTACGTTTATTTTCCTTATTCCCTATACAGCCTCCCTCTACAACGGTTTGTCAAGACTGTTTGAGATGGCATTCGGCATTGACTACATGTGGTGCGTAATCGGCATGTCTATTCTCACAGGCATCTATGTTATTGCAGGCGGCTACATGGCAACGGCTATCAGCGATTTTATTCAGGGCATTATCATGCTCATAGGCATTGTAGCAGTTATCGGCGCTGTTCTTTCAAACCACGGCGGTTTTATCAGCTCTCTTAAAGAGCTTGCTGCTGTTCCCGTTCCCGAAGCTGCAGGTCCCGCTGCTGCTCAAGGTGCTTTTGCTTCAATGTTCGGCCCTGATCCCTTAAACCTTCTCGGTGTTGTTATCCTTACTTCCCTCGGTACCTGGGGTCTTCCTCAGATGGTTCAAAAATTCTATGCCATCAAGAGCGAAAAGTCCATAAGCCGCGGCACTATCATCTCTACATTTTTTGCAACAGTCGTCGCAGGCGGTTGCTACTTCCTCGGCGGGTTTGCAAGAATCTCCGGCGTTGATGCTGTTGACGGTGTTCCCGTAGGCGGTTTTGATACTGTTATTCCCAAGATGCTTGAAGGTCTCCCCGATCTTCTTATGGCAGTCGTTATAGTGCTTGTTCTTTCAGCATCAATGTCTACACTTTCCTCTCTCGTTCTCGCATCCAGTTCTACTCTTACTCTTGACTTTGTCAAGGGCAATATTTCAAAGAATATGAGCGAAAAGAAGCAGGTTTCGGTAATGAGAGTGTTTATCGTTGTATTCATCGTAATCTCTGCTGTTATCGCTATCTTCCAGCATAAAGCAGAAGGCGGTGCAGTTGCTTTCATCGCACAGCTCATGGGCGTATCGTGGGGTGCTCTTGCAGGTGCTTTCCTTGCTCCCTTCCTCTACGGTCTCTATGCAAAGTGGGTTACAAAGGCGGCTTGCTGGGTTTCCATGATTTTCGGTGCAGGTATCATGATTGTAAACCTTCTTTTCAGAAGCTCCTTCCCCGTACTTCTCCAGTCTCCCATTAACTGCGGTGCTTTCGCAATGCTTGCAGGTCTTATTCTTGTTCCCGTCGTTAGCCTCTTTACCAAAAAGCCCGATGCGGCAATCACAGATAATGCCTTTGAGGGTATCTCTCTGAGACTTGAGGATTAGTTTTCCCGTCACTTTTCTTGTTACTTTTCTTGTTACTTTTCTTTCGCAGAAAAGTAACCAAAAGAACTCGCGCACAGCACCGATTATTTTTCGGTGCAGGTCTTAAGTTTTTTTCTCGATTTTAGCCTTTTTTATAAAGTATTAATTCCCTTCCGTCTGACTTATGACGGAAGGGAATCGTTTTAATCGAGCATAAAGGATTTTCTTTTTATATTTCAAAGAATAGTTGATATTACAATTTTCTTTTGCCTACTTTTCTTTTTTTCAAAAGAAAAGTAGGGGGGATACCGATTCTAATTATATGCCTCAGCTACGGCTTTAGCGACCGTTTTGCAAACTCTCGGGTCAAAGGCTTTGGGAAGGATATAGTCCTCATTAAGTTCTTCATCAGATATCAGATTTGCAAGGGCATAGGATGCGGCAATTTTCATTTCCTCGGTAATTGCCTTTGCTCTCACGTCGAGAGCACCCCTGAAGATACCCGGAAAAGCAAGAACATTATTAATCTGATTCGGGAAGTCACTTCTACCGGTTCCGACGATTCTTGCGCCCGCCTTTTTTGCCTCATCGGGCATTATTTCGGGCGTAGGATTTGCCATAGCAAAAACAACGGCGTCCTTATTCATGCTTGCTACCATTTCGGGTGTCACGAGCTTTGGTTTGGAAAGACCGAAGAACACATCTGCTCCCTTAATAACTTCCTTAAGGCTTCCTTTTTCGTGATTAGGGTTTGTAATTTTTGACAGTGCCTCATGTTCAAAGTTCATTTGCTCATCTCCCTCGCATATTGCGCCGTTGATATCGCACATAACAAGGTTTTTAACGCCTACTTTAAGCATAAGTCTGCCAATAGCACAGCCTGCGGCGCCTGCGCCGTTTATTACAACCTTTATTTGTTCCGGCTTTTTACCTGTCAGGCGAAGGGAGTTTATAAGTGCCGCAACTGCAATAACAGCCGTTCCGTGCTGGTCATCATGGAATATGGGGATATCACATCGTTCCTTAAGCTTTCTTTCAATTTCAAAGCATCTTGGTGCTCCGATATCCTCAAGGTTTATTCCTCCGAAAGAGCCGCAAAGCAGCTCTACGGTTCTGACAATTTCATCAACATCCTTACTTCTTATACAAAGGGGAATTGCATCAATATCGCCATATTCCTTAAACAGCAGGCATTTACCCTCCATTACCGGCATACCTGCCTCAGGTCCTATATCGCCAAGCCCCAGAACCGCAGTGCCGTCTGTGATAACAGCAACGGTATTCCAGCGTCTTGTAAGGTCAAAGGATTTATTTACGTCTTCTTTTATTGCAAGGCAGGGCTCGGCAACGCCGGGGGTATAAGCAAGAGCAAGAGCTTCTGCTGTATCAGCCTTAACATTTGCTTTGATGGAGATTTTGCCCTTCCATTCGTAGTGTTTTTTTAGTGATTCTTCTCTGATGTCCATTATATTCTCCGTGTTTTACGCCATATATTTCTTAAGGAACTCTGCACTCATGGAAAGGCTCTTAATTGAGTCGTATGAGCAATAGTCCTGTTCAACGCTATAATGCTTTACTCCGATTTTTTCTGCGGCAGCTATAATTCTGTCCCAGTTCACATTACCGTAGCCGACCTCGGCTGTATCGGGGCGGAAATCCCATGCGCCCATATTTTTGATGGTGAAATCCTTAAGGTGAAGAATATCAATTCTGCCCTCCAGTTTTTCAATAAGCTCAGGCACGTCAACTCCTGCCACTGCCGCCCAGCCTGTGTCAAGCACAAAGCTTGTGATGTCCTTATCCATCTTTTCAATAAACACATCCATAATTGTCTTATAGCCGTCAATTCTCATAAATTCAAAGGAATGGTTATGATATGTAAGCTTAAAGCCATGCTTTGCATAAGCTTCTGCCGTTTTATTGAAATCATAAATAAAAGCATTAAGAGAATCAATATTCTTCATTTCTTCACCGCCGATAGCACCGGGGCCGAGAAGCTTACAGTTCCATCTCTCGTGCATTTCCATGGTTTCCTCCGGCTTATTCTTAATATGCCACCAGCTGTAATTTGTTCCTATCATATCAATGCCGTTCTTGACAACAAGGTCGCCGAGAGCCGCATTGTCTTCAACACAAGCACCGTGGCACTCAGTATAACCGAGCTTATTCAGCTTTTTAAGGGCCGCATCCGCAACATCAAGATCCTTTATATACTCTCTTATTGTATAAAGCTGAAATCCGAGCTTATTAAACATTCAGATACCTCTTTTCAATAATGATTATACATAAAGTATAATACACTTTTTTCTTCTTTGCAATAGTTTTCCCAATGTTTTTATCGTAATTCGGCAAGTTGCAAAGTTCCGTTTTCTGTCAATTAGGCTATTTCGGTCATAGTATATATTGACAAAGCAATTTGTCAAATAAACGCTTAAGGATGTGGCTTTTTATGAGCAACAACACCTGCAACACAAGAAACGGCTGCGGCTGCAATTCTTGTTCAAATATACTCGGCACACGCAATTACAACGGTTGCCAGAGCAACTGCGGCGGCTGCGGCTCTCACCGTTTCCCCTTCCCTCCCATGCATTCTGTGTGCGGCACCTGCCCTCCCGGAACACGTCCCTGCAATCTTTGCGGCAATTACTGCGGTATTAACGGCTGTAATTGCAATCCCTGCATAGGCTGTCATAACGGTTGCGGCTGCGGCAACAACTGCGGCAACAACTGCGGCTGCGGCGATAACGGCGGCGGCAACAACGGCGGCGGCAACAATGGCGGCGGAGGCTACGCTTTTTTTAACTCAACCGGCAGTACCCTGACAACCGGTTCCATTATTCCCCTGAGATTTGTAATCGGCTCGGGTGATTTTGGAAGAGGTACCACCGGTGGAACAGTAAGCCTTGACAGCGGCATTTACTCGGTTGAATATTCTCTCAGTGCCTCAGCCGACCTCGCAGGAGCTACAATTACCGTAACACCCGAATATCTCGGAGCACTTCACCCCGAATATTCACGTTCCTTTACGACAACCGCCGCAGATCAGATTTTTGACCTTGCCGGCTCTTTTGTAATTAATCTTCCTACGGACACTACCCTCAGCCTCAATGTGACAATAACAGAGCCTGACGGTGCAACAGAAGCAACAACACTTTCTGATGTAAGTGCTTCAATGCTTATCAGAAATGTCGGCTGATGCATAAAAAAATCCTCTCCGCAAGGAGAGGATTCTCTGTTTTATTCTTCTGTACTTCTGTAATAGTTACTGTACTTCTGTCTGCTTCTGTAATTGCTCTGACGTGCTCGGTTAAGCACAATGCCGAGTATCTTTGCGTTTGCAAACTTGAGCTGCTTTACCGCATCCTGAACTTCCGTATAGCTTGTCTTATTATCTGTTGCCACAAGCGTTACGCCGTCTGCAAATCTACACAGCGAAAGAGCATCGGCAACAACATTTACGGGAGGTGAGTCAATAATAACAACGTCAAAGGTGCTGTCAAGCTTTTCAAACAGCACATCAACCTGCTTACCCGCGAGAAGCTCTGCGGGGTTAGGAGGAAGAACTCCGGATGCAAGAAGATACAGATTATCCACGCCCTGCACCTTCTGAATACATTCCTCAAGCTCGTTCTGACCTGCAAGATAATTTGAAAGTCCCTTCTTTGAGGAAAGTCCGAAATACCTATGGGCTGTTGCTTTTCTGAGGTCGGCATCTATAAGAAGCACTTTTACGTCTGTCTGCTGTGCAAAGGTTATTGCCACGTTTGCACTAACCGTCGATTTACCTTCACCGGGATTGGCACTTGTGAACATAAATCTCTTTGAACGGTTTTCAACTGCGGGAATTGAAAACAGAATATTGGTTCTGAGCGTCTTATATGCTTCAACAATTCTGAAAACAGGACTTTTAAGTATTGTGTAATATGTCTTTACAGACTTTTTCTTTTTAAACTTAAACATAACCCTTATCCTTTCACAAAAACTTATTGCAGGCGTTTATCGTAAGCTGTGGTTGATCCGCGCTCATACTGTGCATCGGGAATAATACCCACTACCGACAGACCTGTCTTTGCCGCAAGCTCATCCTCGTTTTTGATTCTGTTATCGGCAAGCTCAATAACGTAAACGACGACAAATGCAAGAACAAAGCCTGCCACAAAGCCTACAAGGGTTAAAAGGGTTGTATTATTGTTGATGGGTGACGGCTTTTCAACCGCCTTATCAATTACAGTTACAACACCGACACCCGGGAATTTTTCTTCAATATAGTCAGCCACAACAATTTCAACGCAGCGAACAATTGCAAAAGCCTCTTTATAGCTGCTGCTGTTTGCGGAAACAGAGAAGGTTGTGCTTTCCTCTGCCGTGCTGTATGAGAGCATTCTGTTTACGCTGTCGGCATTATATTCCTTTCCGCCAAGCGGCGTTCCTCCTGCAAGTCCAAGCTCTTTAAGGGAAGCAACCTTGGCATCGGAATCCTCGCCCCAGCGAACATATCCGTTCATATAGAAGCACACCTCTTCCGCAAAATTACGCGTATCGAGAATATCTATATATGTACCCACAACAAGCTGTGCATAGGCTACCGTTCTCTGGCTTTCCAGAACGTCGCTGTCGATGCCCTGATCCTTTGTCTGAATCAGAAATTCAGATTTTGCAGAATACATTGGGGTTACAAGATTTGTACTGTAAAAGAACGCAACTGCCGAGCAGATTACTGCCCCGATAATCAAAACCCATATCCATCTGATGGCGATTTTGACAAGATCCAGTATTGTTATCTCCTTATTTTCCATTTTTTACCCTCTCTATAACAGTATATATTTTTTCAACCTGATTATAGCACACATTTTTTACAAATGCAACAGTTTTTTATGTAAACCGTACAAAACGCCGCCGTCAGAGTCTTTTTACTATCTCGCGCACATTGTCCGAAGGCTCCCTGCCGTCACAGTCAACCGTTATGTCGGCATATTTTTCATAATAGGGTGTGCGGAAATTATATATATCAAGAAGCGTTTCGTTTTTTTCTGCCGCAATGCCCCTTGTATCTCTGTTATGTATGCGTTTTTCTATATTTTCATATGAAAGCTTAAGGTATACGCAGGTTCCGTTTTCACGAAGGTGCTTCATTGAGTTTTCTCTGAGAACTGCACTTCCTCCCGTGGAAACAACCGCGGGCTTTAACAGATCCAGCGAGCATATTGCCTTTTCTTCCTCATCAAGCAATCCCGAAACGCCTACCCTCTCAAGAGTTTTCTGCAAAAGCTCTCCCGTTCGGTTCTGTATTACAATATCAGTATCCACAAAAGCAAGCCCCAGCTCCTTGGCAAGAAGAACGCCAAGGGTGCTTTTTCCGCAGCCCGGCATACCTATAAGAATTATACTTTTCATGTTCTTATTTTACCGCTGTCTTTGCTGCCGTAAGCGTATTCTTCATAAGCATTGTAATTGTCATGGGGCCTACACCGCCGGGAACGGGGGTTATGAAGGATGCCTTCTTTTCACATTCTTCAAAATCAACGTCGCCGCAAAGCTTTCCGTTCTCGTCTCTGTTCATTCCGACATCTATTACAACCGCGCCCTCTTTTATCATGTCACCCTTTAAGAACTTAGCCTTACCGATTGCCATAACAATAATATCAGCTCTTCTTGTGACCTCTGAAAGATTCTTTGTTCTTGAATGGCAAACAGTAACAGTTCCGTTTGCGTGGAGAAGAAGCATAGCCTGAGGCTTACCCACTATATTGCTTCTGCCCACAACAACACATTCCTTGCCGCAAACGTCAATTTCATACGCCTTGAGAAGCTCCATTACGCCTGCAGGTGTACATGGAAGGAAATTATATTCGCCTATCATGATTTTTCCGACATTTACCGGGTGAAAGGCATCAACGTCTTTATTATAGTCAATATTGTTTACAATGAGTGCCTCATCAAGATGTGAAGGCAGGGGTGACTGAACAAGTATACCGTGGATTTTTTCGTTTTTATTAAGGCTATGTACAAGTGCCAAAAGCTCTTCTTCGGTTGTTTCCTTGTCAAGTCTGTGAATTTCGGAATAAAATCCCACCTCTTCACAAGCCTTACCCTTATTTCTTACATAAATCTGGGAGGCAGGGTCATCGCCGACTATAATTACTGCAAGTCCCGGCTTTACGCCTGTATTTCTTTCAAATTCGGCACTTTCATTTCTGATACTTTCTCTTAAAGCCCCGCTTACTGCTTTTCCGTCAATTATTGTTGCCATTTTCTTTTTATCCTTTCAATTTTTTCTTTATTCTGAATGTAATTATCAGTACAAGTCCTGCCGCAAAGCAAATCAGTGCAACAAGCTGTGATATACGCACATTTCCAACATACAGGCTATCGGTTCTGAGTCCCTCAATAAGGCATCTGCCAAGACCGTACCAGCTTATATACCACAAAAAGACCTCGCCGTCGAATGCCTTTTTATTAAAAAACGCATTAATAAGCACAAAGCCCAGAAGATTCCAGGAGCTTTCATACAAAAAGGTCGGGTGAACAACCTCGGAATTTATGGTCATCCTGAGCGGGTTATTCTTGCTCATTTGCGAAATATCGAAAAACCTTCCCAAAAATTCATACTGCTCTGTGCCGCCAAAGGCTTCTGCATTGAAAAAGTTTCCCCATCTGCCTATTATCTGTCCGAGTATAAGACCTGCACTTGCACAGTCATACATCTTAAAAAGAGGCTTTTTCTTATACCTGCACACAAGGGTAAAGGAAACAATTCCCGCAATCACGCCGCCGTATATTGCAAGTCCGCCGTTCCACACAGCAATTACGTCGTAAAATGTTTTATACTCCTCAAGCCTTGTCAGGACATAATAGAGTCTTGCTCCCACTATTGCACTCGGCACGCAGACAAGTATCATATCCGCAACATCGTCTGCCGTAACACCAAGCTTTTTCATTCTTAAGAACGCCATGCCAAAGCCCAAAAGTATCCCGATACAGATAATTATTCCATAATAGTGAATCTTTGTAAAGCCTATATCTATGGCGTTTGTAACTTCAAACTCCCCGATTCCGAGTCCCGGGAAGGAAATAACGGTGGTTTTCACATTAAGCCTCCTGAGAAATGGGATATATTTCCGAAAGGGTAAGCTCGGTGAACTCTTCTCTAAGCAGCCTTGTGACATCCTCCAAGGTTACACTCTCACATATTGCGGGATAGTCGAGAATATCAAGCCCGTCAAAAATGGCAGATACCATTTCATTTGCAATATCATCCGTACTGTTGAACATTCTGAGAAGATGTGCGTAGTTTGCCCTTTTTACTCTGTCAAAGGCATCCCTGTCAAAGCCGTTTTCCTTATAGAAGGCAATCTCCTTCTTAATCTCCTCAAAAACCCTTCTCGGGTCATTGGAGTTTCCCGAAAGCTCGGCATAGCCAAAGCTTTCATGTGCCTCATAAGCAAAGGAAAAGCCCGAGTCAATAAGTCCTTCATCCATAAGTCTTGTATAGAAGGGGGCGGATTTTGAAAACATAAGGTCAAGGATTATGCCGTATTGTGCTCGCTTTTTGCCCAGCTCCGCTCCGAAGCATGGGCAGTCATTATCCTTTATTCCCACAGAGAACATGGGCATGGAAACAGTCATGCTCTTTGTAACAAGCTCCTTAT
Source organism: Eubacteriales bacterium (assembly GCA_045541355.1). Classification (GTDB taxonomy): domain Bacteria; phylum Bacillota; class Clostridia; order Oscillospirales; family CAG-382; genus UMGS1387. The sequence goes on from JAZQIW010000013.1 coordinate 15,206, forward strand.
TGACTCTCTTTGGCTCATCGGGATAAATACGCTTTATTTCAGGTGCTTTTTTATATTCAAGCATTCTGTCGCACACTTGGTCAATCTCTTCGGGATTTACGTCTCCGCTTACAACAAGCACCATATTATCAAGGTTATAAAAGGTATTATATGCATCAAAAAGAATCTCAGGTGTAATTTGTGCTATCGTATCAACCGTTCCTGCAATATCAATTTTAACAGGGTTATTATGATACAGCCCCTCAAGCATTCCGAAATAAAGCTGCCAGTCGGGGTTATCGTCATACATCTTTATTTCCTGTCCGATTATACCCTGCTCCTTTGAGACGGTCTTTTCGGTAAAATACGGATCGGTGACAAAGCCGAGAAGTATTTCAAGGGACGCGTAAATATTATCCGCCGCAGAAAACAGATACACCGTTCTGTTATTGGAGGTATATGCATTGGCGCTTGCACCCGTCTTTGCATACAGCTCAAAGGTATCTCTTCCGTCAGAGTTTTCAAACATCTTATGCTCAAGGAAATGGGCAACGCCGTCGGGAAGCGCAATCTCCCTGCCGTCGGACACAAATCGGCAATCCACCGAGCCGAACTTTGTCGCAAATGCCGCATAGCTCGTGCTCATCTTCTTTGGGAACACATAAACATCAAGACCGCTTTTATGCTTTTTATAATAGTATTTTTCGCCTATGCTTTTATTCTCTTTAATTTCAAACCCCATCACGCTTCCTCCTGACTGCACTCTTCACCAACGCCTTCAAGAAAGTACACCGTATCAAGCTTTATCTTCTTTGAAACGGCTATCACCTCATCAAAGCTTATGCTTTTCAGCTTTTCCACAACAGCGTCGGGGCTCATAAAGTTGTCGCAAATTATTCTCGACATGAACCATGTGGCAAGAGATGCCTGGCTGTCCTCAAGAGTCTTATAGCTGTTTATCAGAGAAAGTCTTGCCGCCTCAAATTCGTCCTGTGACACGACACCGTTTTGAATATCCGAAAGCTCTGAGAGTATTGCAGCCTGTGCCTTTTCCTTATTCTCCGACTGTATGCCCGAGAGCACAAGCATAATTCCCTTATAGGAATCTGCAACAGCACGGCAGAAATAGCAAAGGCTGAGCTTTTCTCTGACATTCATAAACAGTTTACTCATCGGAGAGCCGCCGTATATTTCGCAAAGGAGGCTCATGGCAACGCTGTCCTCATCGCCTATTTCAACCCCCGTTTTAAAGCCGAGGGCGAGCTTTCCTTGGGTTACGGGCATTTTTTCGGTAATCTGTCTTACAGTATCCCTTGCCGTTCCCGAAATGAAGGTTTTTGAAAGCGAAAGCGGCTTTCTCTCTATTGAGGAGAATATTTCCTTAAAGCCCGAACAAACCTTTTCCGTGTCCGTCTCACCGCAAAAGAATATTTCAACCCTTGCAGAGGACAGCACGAATTTATAAAAATCATAAAGGCTCTTTTCGCTGACAGCCGGAATATCCTCAAGGCAGCCCTGCTCATTTATGCTGAATCTCTCACCCTCACAAAGTGATTCTATGCATTTTTCCTTGGCGTAGGAATTTTTATAGTTAATAATGGATTTAATTGTGTTTTCAAGGTCTGTCTTTTCGCTGTCAAGGATCTTTTTATCAAAGCCGCCGTCAACAATATAGGGATTAAAGACAAGCTCATAAAACATTTCTATTGCCTTATCGGTAAGCTTTTCATCCTTATCCGGAAGGAAAGAGTCCCTAAGATAATCACACTCATAGCAGAGAATGAGTCTTTCGCCGCGTTTAAAGGTACGCATGGAAACATTCATATCATAAAGATAGTCAAGTCTGTTATTAATCTCTGCAATACCCGGATACCTTTTACTTGCACGCAAAAGCACCCCCGACAAAAGCGAAAGCTTTGTTGTATATTCCTTTTCAAGGTCAAGCACAAAGCATACCTCAAAGAAATTTGTCTTGAATTTTGTCTGCGGCAAATAACCGAAATTTATGCCGTCGGCAATTCCTATTCTCTGCATATTATCCTTCTTTCCCTCTGCTGAAAACAGCACAAAAAGTCATTTTCTATCGTTATATTATAACTCTCTTTGCTTTTGCTGTAAACCGTACATATTCTAAATTTACAAACAATTAACACCGTTTTTCGTCTTTTTTTCAAGATGTGTTTTTATAATGGCCGCCATCCTGACATCTCCCAGAAGCTCGCAGGTTTTGCTCAGCTTTTCAAGGCAAAGCTCATACAACATTCTTTCCTCTTTGCTGATTGAAGGCAGCCCCGCGCACAGCGTCTCTGAGGCAAAGGACAGCACTCTGCCGTAAATGCCCCGATTCCCGAGCTTTTTGTCGGCAAAGGAAAAGTCTTTTGTTCTGAGTATATAATTACAGAATGCAGCGACAAGAAACACTCCGCTTTTCTGCAATTCAAGCATTTCTATGCCGCACTCAAGCTTTTCCCTCAGCAGCTCTGTATTGCTTGTATAGCTGAGAAGGAGAACATCAAAAAAGAATATGGCGCAGTCTGTGTCGACAAGGCACCTTAGTGCATTATCGGAAAAAGGAAAAGGCTTATCCGTCAAAAGCAGTTTTTCACATTGTGTCATAAGAGCGGTATTGACAAAAAGGCTCGTTGTACGGCTTTGTGTTTGCTCATAAAGCACAAAAAGGTCTTGTTTTATCAGCCCTTCATATTCATATGCAGTATCGTAATCCTCTGCCGCGCCCACTGCAAAAACATATTTCTTTCTGTTATTGTCCGAAGGCACAAAGAAAGCATTTATTCTGTCCCGACATTCATATCTTGCGCCGCACCTTTGTCCGTTTTCCTGCTCACAATATCCGTAAACAAAGCACCTTGATGACGGGTGCTTTTCATCATCCGAGAAAAACACAAAGCCCGAGCTTATTTCATTCTTTCCCGAAAGCTCCCTTGACTTTGTAACCGAAAAGCATATTTTTTCGTCGCTGCAGGTTTCAACCGCTACAAGCTTTACGCTCTTACCCCACATTGCAAAGCACGTCACTTCATATTCCCTTTGCTTATATTCTCCTCTGTACAATGCACGGCATGGCGAAAGGCTGACAAGCTCTGCATTTTTACACAAATCAAAGCCTTCCTCGCCAAAAAGCAGTCTTTCGGAGCATTCCGTCTGTTCAAAGGCTCCCGGATATTCCGTTATTCTCCCTGAATTTACGTTCTTCACAAAGGAAAACAGCATACCCTCACGGCTTACAAAGAAAGAAATGGCATCTGACGAAAGCAGGTGATATTCCCCTAACAGCGGATTCGGCGATACAACGGGCGTTATGGCTTTTCCCGACACCGCAGCCGAAAGCACCCCTGCCCTTTCCATTCTTTCCGATGATGCAGAGTTTTTGCTCTTTTGCATATACTCATAGAGTCTTTCGCACGTCTCATCAAAGCTTTGCTCTGTACTTCTGACAATTCCCATTTCGGCACACCTTCTGTCATGGGACAGGGACAAGACAAGCTCATTCTCAAGCAAAGAGCCTTTTTGCACCATGTCCGCACCGACGGCAACCGTTCTTTTATTCTTTGTTTTTCCTTCGACACCCTCACAAAATTTATTTTTATGAAGGACATCCGCAAAGAGGTGAACAGAGCTTTCCCTGTTAAAAAAGTGTGCCGCATCATTGCCGCTTGATAATACAAGGCTCGTTCTTGCATCCGAAAAAACGGGGCAAAAGTTTTCCCTTCCCACTCTCTCAAGGCTCGGCACAAAGCAAAACAGGCAGCCTGTCCTCTCGCTTCCCTCTCCCGACAGCCGCTTTAGTGCAAGGCGTACACGGACAAGGTGAGAGGTGTTCTTCTGTGCCGTAAAGGAAAGGGTACAGGCATAGGAATTTGTATTTCTCAGGGTAAAGCGGTTTTCATAAACAATTTTTCCCCTGCCCTCCTTCAAAACAGCCCCCTTCAGTACATTAACCTTTTCTTCACCCACAAAAACAAAAGCCTCAAAAGAACGGCGGCGGCATCCTTTTGCGGGCTTTGCGATAACAGAAAAGTCACCGTAGCGCATTGTTATTTCCCTTTCCCCTGCACAAACGCCGACAAGCTCTGTTCCGATTTCGGCATTTTGGGTTATACGGGAGGCTTTACAGCGTTCATTATCCGAGCAATCCCCGTTCATTTTATGCTTTTTTCTCGAAGTTTTCTCGACATATGCGCTATAAGGTATTTTTTCCTCATTCAGTTCATATGCCGAATGCATTTTTTTATCGGAATAAAACCATCTTCGCACCCTGCCGTTATCAAGAAGATTTGCCGCGGCACATATACTCATTCCCGCGTGGTGGGACATTACGCATCTTACTATGCCAAAGCTCTTATCCGTATCACCTCGCTCAAAATCCACGCTTTCCCAAAAGCCGAATTTCCCGTATGCGCCGATTTTTTCAAGGTTACAAAGGTTATTAACCACCTCACTCGGCGACATTTCAAGCATAAGAAACGAGCTATAAGGGGAAATGACCTTTTGCTCCGCCGCGGTACTCAATGCCATTTTTTCTCTGCCAAAGGCAAAGTATTTATAATTCATATGTCTGTCAAGCTCATTATAGCAGCTTTCGGATATGCCGAAAACGCTCTTTTTTCCCGTACTCGCCGCCCCTTCCTTCATGCTCTCATATGCAAAGTGAAGTGCCTCATAGACAAGAGAGCCTTCCTTGGTTTCAAGAAAAATTTCAGGCATGAAATATTCAAACACCGTTCCGCTCCATGAGCAGATTCCAAGATAGCCTCTGCCCTCGGTAAAGCGTCTTGACAGCCTTTCATAATGCTCTCTCTCCACCCTTCTTGATGCCGTTGCCACATAGCTTAAAAGTCTTGCTTCACTCATGAGCATATCATAACAGTTTCTGTCAAATTCGATTTTTCCCTTATCGCACAGAGCACCGATATAGAACAGCTTTCTTTTTTTATTATATAAAAATTCAATATTCATGCTTGACAGCATTTTTTCAATTCTATCGGCTATTCTTTTTCCTTCATCATCCTCCGTTTCCTCCAAAAGTGCACCCTTAAGTGCATAAAGGCACGCCGCATAGTTTCCTATATCCACGCTTGAGAGGTATTTGGGCTCCATTACAGTTTTTGTAAAAACATCATACCAATTAAACAAAAGTCCCTCATGCTTTTCAAGGCTTTCTACCGTATCAAGGCATTTTTCAAGCCTCATGTACATTTCGCTCCTGTCAACAAAGCCGAGCCTGTATGCCGATGCCACCGACAAAAGATAAAGACCGATATTTGTAGGAGATGTCATTCTTGCCGTTTTCTCCACAGGATAGAAGGAAATATTATCGGGAGGAAGATAATTTGTATCTGCATTTACCCATCTTTCAAAAAAGCTCCATGTGTCACGGGTATATTTTAAGAGACGTTCTCTTACATCCGACATCAAGGGTGCTTTTTTTGAGGTAATATTCTTTGAGGACAAATAGCACATAACGGGAAAAAGCATCCACAAAAGGGCAAGAAGTCTCAAAACCACTCCCCGCGAGAACACAAACAGCACCGCTGCACACACCGCCGAAAAAAGATTCTTTCTCACATATCCCAAAAGCCCGTCATTTTTTTCGGCATCATTCTGGGCACTCGTTGTCCATTCAAGCATTTTTTTATGGCTGATATACATTCTGAAAAGTGCTCTGAACACAGCATCGGCACTTACCTCAGCGCTTTTTGGAATGGAGGCGAGATTAAACAAGGTTTTAAGCAGCTCACAAAAAACTCCCCCGTATACGCCCCTCGAATAAAAAATTCTTCCCGAATTGTTTAGCAAAAGCTTTTTTCCCGACCACAGCACCGACCTCAAAAAAGGCAGCACATATACAGTAAGGGCGGCACTTACGACAAGATACAAAATCTCGTTCTCAAAAACCATGGCGCAAAAAACCGAAAGCAGCGTAAACACAGGCAAAAATGCGCTGTATATATTCTCCCACATAAAAAATCTCGGTGCAAGTCCGATTTTATTCTTTATTCTTTCTCCCTTTACGTTTTTCACCCGAGAAAGCAGGAAGGGAATATTCTGAACATCTCCCCTTATCCATCTATGAAGGCGTTTATAATAGGAAAGCTCCTCGCGGGGAAACGAATCGGTAAAGGAAACATCCGAAACATAGGCACATCTAAGTCTTGCCCCCTCGGGTGCATCATGGCTGAGCACACTGTTATGCTCAAATTCCATATTTCCGCAAAGTGTTTTATAAAAGCAGTTTTTTTCAAACATACCTTTACCGCAGAATATGCTTCTTCCGAAAAGCGGCATGGCACCGTCAATCTCTGCCGTACTATAACTGTCTATGCCTCCGTGTCCGCACATGAAACGGGTAAAAAAGCTGCTCATGGCGCTGTCAAGGGTTGTATTCATCCTTGGCTGGAGTATTCCGAAGCCTTTTACCACAACCGAGTTTTTCTCATCCACAACAGGCTCATTTTGCGGATGCAGCATTATTCCCACAAGCTTTTTTATACAGTCAAAGGCAGGGTTTGTATCGGCATCAAGGGTAAGAACATACTTAATTGATGAGCACTTTTTTTCATCCGGCTTTATACTTCCGTCGCAAAACACGTCACCCTTATTACACAAAAGGCTGCAAAGGGCTCCGATAGCCCCCCTTTTTCTCTCATGTGCCATGTATGCCCCTTCCCCCTCGGAGTATTCACGGCGTCTGACAAAAAGAAAGAACACATCCCCGTATTTTTGTCTCAATTTCCTTATTTCAAGGTTTGCGTTTTTTACAATTTTCTCATCCTCATCATCCCATTCCTTATCGCTATCGCGCAAATCCGCAAGAATACCGAAATACACGTTTTCTCCGCCGTTTGAAAAATACATATCCTCAAGTCTTTCAAAAACCCCCTCATCCCTTCCCGTCAGAAGAGTAGCCGTGACACAAAGTACACCGTGGTTATCGGGAATCTTATCTATCTCTACCCTCGGCAGTCTATACGGCTTTATAAGCTTTGAAAAGAATTTATTGAGAATCAGCTTTGCACAACCATAAACCGAGAAAAATGACAGCACGAAAAACGGCGAGGCAAGGCAAAGCAAAAGTGTAAACAGGCATGACAGAAAAAAGAGCAAAAACACATACTGTTCCGCACACGCAGGCTTATCGCAGAGATACGCTCCTATATGTTTTCTCTCGTCTTCGGTTGCCGCACTGCAGGCAGCAACAATACGTTCTGCCGTCTTTATTTCGGATATTTTCCTTTTCCTTGCCAGTCTTTCAAGGTTATATCTATAACTCATTCTTGTATTCTTTGACAGGCGGCAATAGAGCCCGGCAGGATCCCGCAAAAGAACATTTTCTGTTCTATTACCCGAAAAGCCTGCTTCCTCATCGACAGAGAGAAGGTTATCGAGAGACACAAAGAGTCTTTCAATTTTTTCCGACGCATCCTCCTTTGTATTCTCAAAGCTGTCAAGAAAAGCCCGGCAGATACTGCTGCACACGGCGCATCTAAGCAAAAGAGTAAAAAGTCCCGAGCATGAAAGGCTTGGATTATACCTTTCATTAACGAAACAAAACAGACGTCTGACCGCATCCTCATCAAGCGGTGTTTTGATTTTTTCGGTGAAGTTACAAAACAGGCTATAATATTTATACACCCTTTTAAAGAAAGGGATTTGTCTTATATCTCCCCTCACGCACTCCTCGAGTCTCGGGTAATTTTCGCAAAACCATTTTACCGTATTTTCGGGAAATTCCGTTACGGAACACGGTCTCTCGGCATATTTTTTCAGATTTGAAAGTTCTTTTTTAATCTGCCGTTTTACAGATACACCGTGTTTATTATCATTTTCCCTATTTTCATACTCTTGCAAAAGCAATCTGATGTCTGACATTTTTCATTTCCTTTACCGACTTTTTTTGATTAGTTTTTGCCAAGGCAAGAAAATTTATTCTTTTTGCTTTTTTTGATACTTTTTTTACCGTTTTTTTATTAGTTAGTTTTTGTTTGGCAGGAGTTTTGCTGCTTTTTAAGTTACATTTTTGTCTGACAGGAAGTAACTAAAAAAATAAAAATTCGCTGATGCAAAAAAAAACATCAGCGAATCACTTCACTCGAGAATATTGCGTTTTGATTAAACCCCGAAAAGAAAAGTTGAAATTGCGGTTTCTTTTGGCAAACCTTTTCTTTTTCTAAAGAAAAGGTGGAAATGTTAAAAAAACTCATACGGTTTTAAGCTCAAACCAGAAGGTGCTGCCCTGACCGATTTTTGTTTCAACACCGTATCTTGCACCATGCATTATGAGGATTTCCTTAACGATGGAAAGTCCGATACCCGAACCTACAAGATTTCTTTTGTGGGATTTTTCGGTTTTGTAGTATCTGTCCCAAATATATGGAAGCTCTTCGTGGTCTATGCCATCACCGTTATCGGTAATTTCAACCCTTACGGTCTTGTCCTTTTCATTAACTTTCTGGCAAAGCTTTACGGTCTTTGGGAAATTTGCGTAATTTACGGCATTGTCGACAAGGTTGTGAATCACCTGTGTGATTTTTGTAACATCGCAGGTGACAAAAACGTGCTTGTCACACTCAAAGGTTATTGAAAAATCCTTGTCCGAAAGCAGACTTTCATATCTTGCAGTTGTTCTTTCGAGAATCTCCGTAAGATTTGCCCTTTGCATATCTGCCTTTTCCATGCCGTTTTGAAGTCTTGACAGGTCAAGCACGCTGTTTACAAACTCTGACAGCCTGTTTGCCTCGTCTATTATTACCTGCACGTTTTCTGCATTGTTCTCTCCCGGTATATCCCTCATCGCCTCGGCATATCCGACAATCATCGTAAGGGGTGTTCGCATATCATGAGAGACATTTGCCATAAGCTCGCGTCTGAGCGAGTCAACCTTACCAAGCTCCCTTGAAGCATAGTTCAAGGTATCTGTAAGCTCTTCGATTTCTCGGTAGCCCTTACCGTCAAACTCGGTATCAAAATTACCCTTTGCAAGATTCTTTGCCGAAGTATTAATCTTTTCAATAGGGCGTGATATCTTCTTTGCAATCAAAAACGAAAACAGCAAAGACAAAATAACGGTGAAAACAGAGCATACGCCAAGCTGTGCTCTTAAAGTTACAACCGTTGAATCAAGGGGAGATATTCTTGTATCTGCCACTACCATGATTTCGGAGCCGTCCTCAAGTACTGCAATTTTGGCAAACAAAAGGTCATTATGTCTTCCGATGTTATCAAAAAAAGCAGGTCTCGGAACAGGCTCAAAGTATTCTCTGAAGTTCTTTCTGCTGTTGGGTGTAATGCCGGTCTTTTCCTCTGTGTCGCTGTCAATAATGCCAAAGGCATCGTTGAGTGTTTCGTCCTCGGAATAGTATCTTACAAATTCCCCTCCGTTTTCGAGTGCCTCCTCATAAAGACTCCACATACCGTATGAGCCCCAGCCGTAGGTTACCGAGTCAAAGGTTTCTCCGGAGCTGTAAAGGCTTTCAAAGGCGGTGGTGTCGATTACTCGGATATTTATATCTCCGTTACTTGAAAGAAAGAGTATTCTGTTCTCTATATCCTCGCTTTGCATTTCATTGATTACAGTCTCGGTGGTTGTTTTAAGCTCCTGCGTCTTAATATTGGCATAAAAAACCCCAAGCAGAACTGTCTGAACAAGCCACAAGGTCGAAAGCAAAACAAACGTCGGAACAAGCATAAACCCGAAAATCTTCCAGCGTATGCGGCTTGATTTTCTGTCAGTATTACTACTCTGCTTCAAAGCGGTATCCCACCCCTCTAAGTGTTACTATAAGTCCCGAATACGAGCCAAGGTTCTTTCTCAAAAGCTTTATGTGGGTGTCAAGCGTTCTGTCATCGCCGAAGAAATCATATCCCCACACATTACTTATAAGCTTTTCTCTTGTAAGGGCAATACCCTTATTCTTTATGAGATAAAACAAAAGGTCATATTCCTTAGGTGTCAGGTCAACCTTCCTTGAATCGACATAAACAATTCTTCCCGCAAAGTCAACGCGAAGTCCCTCATATTCAAAAACGTCAGCGGCAACGGTGCTTGTTCTTTTTATAATCGCCGCCACCCTCATCATAAGCTCTTTGGGTGAAAAGGGCTTTACCACGTAGTCATCTACTCCCACCTCAAAGCCGTGGAGTCTGTCATATTCCTCTCCCCTTGCAGACAGCATTATGACAGGTGTTCTCTTAGTCTTTCTCAGTTCTCTGCACACTGTAAAGCCGTCAACATCGGGAAGCATTATATCAAGTATTACAAGGTCAAAATCCTTATGTCTTAAAAGCTCTGTTGCTGTCATACCATCGCCTGCCTCAACAACATCATAGCCTTCAAACACAGCATATTTACTTATAAGCTTTCTTATCTTTTCTTCATCATCTACAATTAAAAGCTTATACATAACCCACCCTCCAGTTGCATTATTCTGTTTTTAGTCTATTTGTTCAATGTGATATCATTGTGATTTATCTGTAAATTTTCCTTTCAGAGACATCATTTTGGAGATTATTGAAAAATGTCATTGATTTTTGATTTAAGATATGATATACTAGGATAGAATATTTATAAACACGAAGGAGTTCGCAATTATGGCAAAGAACGCACTTTTCAGAAAGAGTCTTGGCGGATACAACAAAAAGGATGTCATGCGTTACATAGAAGAGCTGAGCGTTCAGTATACCGACAGAGGCAACGAGCTTGAGAGTGAAATACGCGAGCTGAAAAAAGCTCTCGAGGTAATTCCGGAGCTTGAAGAGGCAAAAATGAAGGGCTTGGAGCTTGAAAAGGAGCTTGAGGCTTTAAACAAAGAAAAGGCAGACCTTAGTCTTGCGGTTGAAGCCGGCGGAAAGGCTCTTGAAGAAAAGAATGCCGTCTGCGAAGCTCTTACCTCTCAAAACGAGACCCTTAAGTCAAGCCTACGCGACCTTGAAGCTTTGGTGGAATCCTTAAAGAGTGAAAACGAGAGAATCAAGGGCGAATATAATACCAAAAGCAGAGAATACGAGCTCCTCAAAGCCGAAGCCGAGAATGAAAGACAAAGGCTTGCACAGGATGAGAAGGATTTTGAGAGCCGCGTAGAGCAGGTACTCAGGGAGGTTCAGGCTGAAGCACAGGCTGTCATTTCAAAGGCTAACGAAACGGCAGAGCTTATTGTTTCAAACGCCAAGAAAAAGGCTGAAGGCATCGGTGCGAGAATCTCGGCGGCAACAACATCCTCCGACACCGCCGCTTCTTCCGCGGCAGCCAAGAAGAAGGACACATTTTCAGACCTTTTAAAGAACCACAGAAGCAAGATGGACTCGCTTTTCTCAGCCATTACAAGCTCTCTCAAAGGAGACGACAAATAATGGAAGCTCTTAGCATTTCAACACGGAATTTAAGAGAAATCATACCGCAAATCAAAGCAGGCGACAGCGTATATATTTCGGGAACGATTTATACCGCGCGAGATGCCGCCCACAAAAGAATTAAACAGCTTATTGAAGAAAACAAGCCTCTCCCGTTTGCGCTTGAAGGTGCCTGCATCTACTATGCGGGACCCACACCCGAGCCTCCCGGGCGTCCCATCGGCTCTTGCGGACCTACAACCTCCTCAAGGATGGATATATACACACCTCTTTTACTGGACATGGGGCTTTGCGCAATGATAGGAAAAGGTCCCAGAAGCAAAGAGGTTACAGAGGCTATAATAAAAAACGGTGCTGTTTATTTCTGTGCCATAGGCGGTGCGGGAGCACTGGCGGCAATGGCAGTAAAAAGCTTTGAGGTAATAGCATTTGAAGATTTAGGGTGCGAATCGGTAAAGAGGCTTGAAGTAGAAAATCTTCCCGTATTATGTGCCATAGACTGCAAAGGAAACAATATTTTTGAAAGAGGACACAAAAATGAAGATTAAAGAAGGATTCATTCTCAGAAAGATTTCCGACACGTACATCGTTGTTGCTGTGGGTGCCGAGGCAAAAAAGTACAATGTTATGATTACCCTCAATGAGACAGGCGGCTTTTTATGGAAAAAACTGACTGACGGGGCAAGTAAGGATGAGCTTATTTCTGCCATTCTTGACACCTACGACATAGACAAGGAAACCGCTGTTTCAGATGTTGAAAGATTTCTCGCAAAGCTTACAAATGCCCATCTTCTTGATGAATAACAAAAAGCTACTCTAACTTTGAAAGACGGCACAAGCCGTCTTTTTACATTATTATTGCCTTTTCTTTATTAATACACTGTAAAAATGCAAAAAACACTATTGAAAAACAGGCGGCAAAATGGTATAATGACTTGGTTTTATATATCCAAATACAATAAGAAACGGAGATTATTATGGACAACCAGAAAAACTTCAAGCCTTATATTCCGGCTGAAAAGGTAACTCCCGAAATTACCGTAACATCGATAATTATGGGTATTATCCTTGCCGTAGTATTCGGTGCGGCAAACGCATATCTCGGACTTCGAGTAGGTATGACGGTTTCAGCCTCAATCCCCGCGGCGGTTATTGCCATGGGTGTTATCAGAGTTATCATGAAGAAAAACTCAATCCTTGAGAGCAACATCGTTCAGACCATCGGCTCTGCGGGTGAATCTGTTGCGGCAGGTGCAATTTTCACGCTCCCTGCGCTTTTCCTCTGGGCAAAAGACGGCATTACAGAAAAGCCCGGAATCGTTGAGATTACACTTATCGCTCTCATCGGCGGTCTCCTTGGTGTATTCTTTATGATTCCCCTCAGAAACGCTCTTATCGTTAAAGAACACGGCACCCTTCCCTATCCCGAAGGAACAGCCTGTGCTGAGGTTCTTCTTGCAGGCGAAAAGGGCGGTGCAAATGCATCTACCGTATTTGCAGGCATGGGCTTTGCGGCTCTTTTCAAGTTCATCGTTGACGGCATCAAGGCTGTTCCCGGTGAAATAAACCTCGCTTTTTCCAAGTTCTTCAAGGGCTTTAACGGCGAAATCGGAACACAGGTTTATCCCGCGCTTGTCAGCGTTGGCTTTATCTGCGGTCCCAGAATTTCCTCCTATATGTTCGCAGGCGGTGTTCTGTCATGGATGGTGCTTATTCCCCTTATCACACTCTTCGGTGCTGATGCTGTCATCTATCCCGGCACCTCCACCATCGCCGAGATTTTCGCTGAAGGCGGAGCAGGCGACATCTGGGGCAGCTACATAAGATACATCGGTGCAGGTGCACTTGCTGCCGGAGGTATTATAAGCCTTATCAAGTCCCTTCCTCTCATCATCAAGACCTTCGGTGATGCAGTTAAGGGTATGGGCTCGGCAGGTGCTGCTGACAACAGCCGTACATCCAAGGACATCAACTTCAAGGTTGTAATCGCTGCAATTGTGGTTCTCACTCTTCTTATCTGGCTCGTTCCCGCTATTCCCGTATCCCTTCTCGGTGCGGCTATTATCGTTGTATTCGGCTTCTTCTTTGCTACCGTTTCTTCAAGAATGGTAGGTCTTGTAGGAAGCAGCAACAACCCCGTTTCGGGCATGGCTATTGCAACACTTCTTGTTTCAACACTTCTTCTTAAGGCCACAGGCGACGTTGGCGCACACGGCATGACAGCAGCAATTGCAATCGGTTCCATTATCTGTATTGTAGCTGCTATCTCGGGCGACACATCTCAGGACTTAAAGACAGGCTTCCTGCTCGGCGCAACTCCCAAAAAGCAGCAGATTGGCGAAGTAATCGGTGTTATAGCTTCTGCCTTTGCAATCGGCGGCACACTTTATCTTCTTGATGCGGCTTGGGGCTTCGGCTCTGCTGAGCTTGGTGCTCCTCAGGCAACACTTATGAAGATGATTGTTGAGGGCGTTATGGAAGGCAACCTTCCCTGGGCACTTGTATTTACCGGCGTATTTATTGCAATAGTTGTTGAAGTGGTAGGCATTCCCGTTCTTCCCTTTGCTATCGGTATTTACCTTCCCGTTCAGCTTAACGCTTGCATCATGATAGGCGGTCTTGTTCGTCTCTTTATCGAAAAGAAGAAGATAGCAGCCGACAAGAAGGAAGCAGCTATCACAGACGGCACTCTCTTCTGCTCGGGCATGATTGCCGGCGAAGGTCTTGTAGGTATTCTTCTTGCATTCCTTGCAATTATTCCCTTTGGAAAAGGCTCACTTGCTGACGCAATCGCAGTAAACCTCGGACTTCCTGCATATGTTTCCAACATTCTCGGTGTTATTGTTCTTGCTCTTATCGTGCTTTGCGTTCTCAAGTTCTCCATCTTCAAGAAGAACAAGGCAGGCAAATAATGGCTAAGAAAAAAGAAGCTGAAAACTATCTCGAAAAAATCCCCGTCAGAAAAGAAGCGTTCAGGTGGACAGCAGATGAAAACGGTCTTGTTACAATAGAAATAGACAACAAGGGCTTTTTCAACAGGCTTCTTCAGAAAATAGCAAAGAAGCCCCCTGTCAGTTACATTCACCTTGACGAAAACGGAAGCTTTGTATGGCAATGCATTGACGGCAAGACCGACATTATAAAAATCGGCGAGCTTGTCGAGGAGCATTTCGGCGATGCGGCAAGACCGGTTTACGAAAGGCTGACAAAGTTCTTTGCAATGCTTGACAATGCCGGATTTATAGAGTTCAACAAATGATATTCATGCGCGGACATCATAAGATGTCCGCCTTTTCTTTTGTACGCAATATGTCCAAATTATCAATATTTGTGAACAATACTTGCTTTTTTAAATGTGGCATGATACAATGAGGTAACTTTATTATAGGAAAATAGGAGTTGATTTTTTAATGGACGGTGCCGGGTGGCAGATAATAGTACTTATAATTTTGGTAATGTTATCTGCGTTTTTCTCAGGAACTGAAACAGCATTTACGAGTTTTAACAAAAACCGTATGAAAACACTTGCCCAGGATGGAAACAAAAGGGCAAAATCCGTACTTGATATTGAAGACAAATATGAAAAGTTTCTTTCTACAATTCTCGTCGGAAACAACCTTGTAAACATCACCGCAACCACAATTTCAGGTATCATGTTTGCAAATTTATTGAAGGGCAATGCAGAGCTTGCTCCCACAGTATCAACCATTGTTATGACGGTTGTGGTACTTCTCTTCGGAGAAATCACGCCCAAAACCCTTGCAAAGGACTTTGCCGAAAAATATGCAATGGCTACCTGCTCTATTGTTAAGTTTGTAATGGCAATTCTTACCCCCTTTACATTTATCTTCTCGTTATGGAAGATGCTTATTTCATCCATATTCAAGGTAGAGAGCGTTGACACGGTAACAGAAGATGAAATTCTCACAATGGTTGAGGAAGCTGAAAACGACGGCGAAATCGACGAGCACGAAAGCGAGCTTATCAAGAGCGCCATTGAGTTCAACGACCTTGAGGTTGATGCAATACTCACACCGAGAGTTGACATTGTGGCAATTAGCAGCGATGCCTCGATTGGCGAAATTCTTGACACATACCGCACAAGCGGCTTCTCAAGGCTTCCCGTTTACGAGGACACCATCGACAACATTGTCGGTGTTATGCACGAAAAAGACTTTAACAAGCTTATTCATGACGGCGGCAAGGACATTAACGACATTGTTCACGGCGTTATATGCATAACGGGCGGCATGAAGATTTCAAAGCTCCTTCGCGAATTTCAGGCGGCAAAAACACACATGGCTGTGGTTGTTGACGAATACGGCGGAACAGCAGGTCTTGTTACAATGGAAGACGTGCTTGAGGGCTTGGTCGGTGAAATTTGGGACGAGCATGACGAGGTCATTGAAACCATAAGACAAATCGACGAAACAACATACATCATTTACGGCTCATCGGCACTCAACGACATTGCCGACATTTGCGTATTCTCAGACGAGGAGCTTGAAGCAAATGCAACAGTCAACGGCTTTGTTCTTGACAACATTCAGAAGGTACCCGAGGTCGGCGACAGCTTTGACTACGAAAACTTCACCTTTGAGGTTATCAAGGTTGACGGAAGAAGAGCTGAAGAGATAAAGCTTACCGTAAATCCCGTCGATGACGAGGATGAGGATGAAAGTCCAAAAAAGAAGTCCCGTGACGAAGATGACGGCAAGGAAGACAAAGAATAATAAAGTTAAGATTAAAATACATATAATAAAGTTAAACGCCGAAGAAATAAACCTTCGGCGTTGTTTTTTTAGTTGACTTTTTATGAGAGTAGTAGTAGAATTATGACAGATAAAACAAGTAAAGGAGGAGGGTGTTAAGTGCTTCAAAATGAAGTTTTTACAGAGTTAAAAGACGGATGTCCCATTGACGTTAAAATGAAATATCCGATTCTCGGAATGAAAAATGCCGTCACGGGTTGTTATTTGCGTAAAGCTGTATACGAATTATTGCTTAAAGCCGAGGCAAATCTTCCCGCAGGCTATCACCTTCGTATATGGGATGCCTGGCGTCCTCTATCGCTTCAGAAGGAACTTTATGAAGTCTACAAGCAGGATTTGATAAGCACCTTTAATCTGTCCTCTCTTTTGCAGGAGGAACAGGATGTCTTTATTTCAAAGTACATAGCAATTCCGTCGGAAAATCCGGACTTGCCTCCTGCTCATACAACAGGCGGTGCCATAGACCTTACGCTTATTGACGAAAGAGGAAACGAGCTTGACATGGGCACGGATTTTGACGATTTTTCCGAAAAGGCGGCCACAGATTATTTTGAAAAAGAGGAATATAACGGCAGTATTATTCAGAAAAACAGACGTATTCTGTACGATGCCATGACAAAGGCAGGATTTACAAATCTTCCGTCGGAATGGTGGCACTATGATTACGGCAATCGAAACCGGGCGAATTTCAGCAAGAATGAAGCTGTTTACAAAGGTGTTTTTAGTAAGCAGGATTTAATAATCGAATAAAATATGAGGTGTTATTATGAAAAAGTATCTTTTATCCGAAAACGGCACGTTTTACAGAGCAAATCTTCACTGTCACACAAACGTCTCCGACGGAAAATACACTCCCGAAGAAATAAAGAAGTTTTACAAAGACGAAGGCTATTCCATTGTTGCCTTTACCGACCACAGAAAGTATGTAAGACACCCTGAACTTTGCGATGACGGTTTTCTCGCACTTAACGGCTTTGAAGCAGATATTTCCGAGCCTACTCCCGGAGGCTGGAGCCTTACCATGAAGACCTGTCATCTGTGTGCTGTTGCCCTTGATGAAAGCATAGAAACCGCACCAAGCTGTGCTGATATTCCTTATGACGGCAAGAACATTTCTGCATACATAAAGGCGTGCAAGGATGCAGGATTCTTTGTCACGTACAACCACCCTACGTGGAGTCTCGAAAGCTATCCCGAGTACATGAGCTACAAGGGTGCAGACGCTCTTGAAATTGTAAACTACGGCTGTGTTGTTGAAGGTTTCAATGACCGAAACGCACACTGCTATGACGATATGCTAAGAGGCGGCGAAAGGCTCTTTGCCATAGGTGCCGATGACAACCACAATGAAGCCCACCACTTCGGCGGTTACACGATGATAAAGGCTGATTCTCTTACATATGAGGCAATTGCAAAGTCCTTAAAAGAAGGAAACTTCTATGCTTCCGAGGGGGGCCCGAAGATTGAAGAATTATACCTTGAAGACGGCAGGGTTGTGGTAAAAACAGACTCGGCACGAGAAATATTCCTCTCGACCGACAGACGTTACTGCTGTTATGAAAAGGCAAAGGAAGCAAGCCTTGAGCTTGGAGAATGTGACTATTTCAGAATAACTGTTCTCGGCGAGGACGGCAGAGCATCCTGGACAAGGGCTTACTTTTCTTTCGAAGAAAAGTAAGCAAAAGAACTCGAACTTGGCACCGACGTTTTTTTAACACACAAACAAATGCAAATTTCACGGATAAAACGATTCCCGACCGCCAAACGCCGACGGTCGGGAATTTATTATTGTATCTTATTCTTTATTTCGTGTAACAGTTTTACTATCTCGGAAAATCCCAGCATAATTGTGCCGCTCACAAACGCAGCAAGCCATACCAAAATTGTCATTACGAAGGCATATTCAACATAAAAGAATCCGGCGATTGCTCCAACTACATATATACTTACGGCAATATATTGAAGTGCCTTTGATACCGTATTATTCTCAGCTTGCTCTTCTATATATGTATACTTCAACAGTTCTTCATATTCTTCATCAGAAACCTCAATCGGCACTTTTTTAAAATGTTTGTATGTTTGAGCGGTTTCATCATAAAAACCGCTATCATATTCATTATAATCAAACTTTACCGGGTCTGCAGGAAATTCTTTTTCATAAAGTCCGAGGTCAATTAATGTTTTAGTCTTTGTTTTTTCAAAAGCTGCTCTTTTTTCCGCTTTCTTCTTTTCAATATACTGATTTACAAGTTCATGCATTTTTATTCCTCCAATTAATGCTTTATATAACAAATATAACATATATAATACTGTTTGTCAACGTTTTTGTATTACATTTTGAATATGTTTGTAATATATGATTATATATCACATCACAATATAATTATATTTAGAGGTGATATTCATGTCAAAAGGAACTATTAAGATAAACAAAAAAGGCGAAGATGGGTATAAAATCATTTCCGTCCGAATTAAAGAAGGAACTCTTGCAAAAATAGACGATTTATCCGCTAAAAGCAATCGTTCAAGAAATGAACTCATCAACATCATCCTTGAAAGTTCTGTCGATGATGTGGAAATTAATTAGTTGCGGGACATCGAGGACGCCGTCCCCTACAATTATTTAAGAAAATCCCCGACACCGTCGTTTGGTGTCGGGGATTAACCGTATTCGAGCAAATATGATTGGTTTTGCACCATTAAAAATGCGGTGCTAAAATCTTTTCTTTTTGCTTACTTTTTCTTTTCAGTAAAGAAAAAGTAAGTTATTGAGCAGCGTCTACGATAATTCCGAAGTCTTCAGTCTTAAGGGAAGCACCGCCGA
>JAZQIW010000014.1:0-35023 GCA_045541355.1 Eubacteriales bacterium
GCATCAGCAAAGAGGAAACCGATGAGATTCTTTCACTTATAGTCGGCAAGGATAAATGCTACGGTATGGTGTTCAATAACAGACATTTGCCCTGCATTATGCGTGCAAAACAGATAGTGGAAGAAGGAAAACTCGGAAGAATATTGTCTTTCCGCAGCTGCTACCGTCATTCCTCGGGAACAGACCCCGAAAAATGTGCAGGCTGGAACCAGAATAAGGATATCTGCGGTGCAGGAGTGCTTTTTGTCCTCGGCTCACACGTTATCGACCTTCTCTTCTGTGTTCTCGGCGATAAAGAGGAAAACAGAATATGCGATGTGAAAGCTGTACCCCAGATTGGCTTTGAAACGAGAAAGGGTGCTGATGGCAAGGAGTGGAAAACCAACGCAGAAGAAGCAATTTATGTAATTGCAACTCTTAATAACGGTGCTGTCGGAACACTTGAGGCTACAAAAATATGCGTTGGTGCAAATGATGACTTTACCCTTGAAATATTCGGCACCGACGGCTCGTTAAGGTTTGACCTTATGCAGCCTAACTACCTTAAATTTTATGATAATAAAGCCGTGGGTACACCCATCGGCGGATATAAGGGATATACGAAAATCGAGTGTGTCAACCGCATGAACGATATCATCCCCGACAGTATCCTTCCGGGTATGCGCGCTCCCATCGGTTGGCTTCAGGGACACGTAAACAGTATGAGAAATTACTTTATGTGCGTGTACGAAGGCAAAACACCGTCGCCCTCCTTTGCAGACGGTGCGTATGTTAACAGGATTATGGATATGTGTTTGGATAAATAGCAGGGAAGAATAGCGTGCCCCAAAATCTCAGGATGCGAAAGCATCCTGCTTTTTTCACCGCTTACCCTTTTAAAAATACCGCTTACATAAAAATCATTGAAAAAACAAAAATCCCATGATACCATATACTCGAAAGGAGGAAACAGAATGAATATCAGAATAGTAATTGATAAAGACAGAGAAGAAGAAATATTGATTATCGCCCATGAAAGAACAGAGCTTGTAGATGCAATTGAACGACTTGTGAAAGGTAAGGACAGTATTGTTGTAAAGCGTGACAGGACTTTGTATAATATTGACCTGTCAGAGGTTGTGTGCTTTACAGCCGAGAATAATAAGGTTTTTGCCCATATGGGAAAAGAAGCCTTTGAGGCAGGCGAAAAACTGTATGAGCTTGAAGAAGCCCTGCCCGAAAGCTTCATTAAAATCAATAAATCCTGTATTGCCAATGTCCGGCAGATTAAATCCTTTGAAGCGGGAATAACGGGCACATTGTGCGTAAATTTCAAAAACGGACTTCGGGATTATGTGTCAAGACGAAGAATGAAATATGTGAAAGAGAGGCTTTTGAAAAAATGAAAATGAATAAGTACGTAAAGGAATTTTTGCACAGAGGACTTATGTTCGGCGGCTTCGGCTCGATTGTTGCAGCATTCATCATGCTTTTTGAAGAAGCCCTTGCCATGGATGGCAAGACGGTGCTTACGGTAGTCATCTCAACATACCTTCTTGCGTTTATTCACGCAGGAAGCTCGGTGTTTCATCAGATAGAGAACTGGTCGGCTGTCAAGAGCGCATTTTTGCAACTGTTGACGCTGTATGTTTCATATCTTACGTGCTATGTTGTAAATTCCTGGCTGACATTCAGTTTTGAAGTTGTGGCTGTTTTCACGGCTGTGTTTGTGATAGTTTATCTTGCCGTGTGGCTAACGGTTTATGTGTCGGTAAAACGGACAAGTAAAAAGCTTAATGAAAGCTTAAAATAAAAATGACTGCCGAAAAGCCGCTTTTTTCTATGATATTGTTTTTCTTTTTCCGTCCCATATAATTTCAACCTGAATGCCGTCGCAATTTGCGAGTGTTACTCTCGGTTCTTGGTCGACAGAGGAACGGCTGTCGCATAGAAGCGTAATGAACTTTCCGCAGAAATAATAGTTTTCTATGCCGTGTTTTTCAAGTCTGTTTATGTGCCATGTGATTTTTTTGTTTTGTGCATCGGGTCTTATTCCGAAAACATACTCAAACATTATGTTGATGGGCGCAAGACCTGTCCAGCCTACAAATTCGTCTTGTGAATGGCTTCCTTTTTCAATGTGCTCGGGTGAATAGTTTTCGTAAAGAGTACCGTCTTTTTTGAAAACCTCAACTATGTTTTCAAGATAATTGCAGGCAATGTCATAAGCAAGACTGTTGTATCCGTACTTGTCAAGACCTTTGAGTACCATGTAATTTGTCGGTGCCCAAACAGAACCGCGCCAATAGTCGCCGTATTCCTGATATTCGGGATGGTCTGCCGAAAGGGTGGGAATTCTGAATGGACGCTTGAATTCCTTTTCGTTGTCGAGATGAGAGATGAATCTGTCTGCTCTTTCATCTGAAACGAGACCTGCAAGGAGTGTCCAGTACGCACCGACGCTCTTTACGTAGTTCAGATTTCCGTCACGAAGCATGTCGTAGTAAAATGCATCTTTGTCATCCCACATATTTTCGTTTATTGCTTTTTCAAGTAATTCTTTTTCTTCTTTTAACCACTTTGTGTCATCTTCTCTGCCGATAACATGGGCTACCTTTATAAGAATGTCGGCACTTATGTACTGCTGACAGCAGGCATCAAGCCATGCCATAAATGCGTGGGAACAAAGAGGGCTGTATCCTTCGGGCACTCTTGGCTGATTGTCCATTCCCGAAGCAAGACCAGTCGTCCAGTAAAGACCGTTTTGCCATGTGCGGTTTAACTGCAGCCACTTGTGATAGGCAAGAAGAACGGGGAAAACTTTCCCGAGTCTTTCTTCGTCCTTTGTTATGCAGTAGTATTCCCATTCTGCCCAGGGAAAAATGTTGGGTCCTGTGGATGCAGGGTCGTCTTTTGAAAAACGTGCTCCGTCATCGGACTGAAACAGCTGGCGGGTTATATATCCGTCCTTGTGCTGGTGGGAGTAGAAGTTGTCGAGTGTCTTCTGGAAATCAAAAACGTGTCCTGCGTATTTGCCGAACATAACCATGAAGCATGAGTCCCACATAAACGAAAAACTGAAGAAAGCGTTGTCGATGTAATCCGAAATAAAACGGGTTTCTTCGCTTGCACTTTTCAGATTTGAAAAAGCTATCTGCCATGTTCTGTCGTAACAGTTCAGTGCGTTTTGGTGCCCGTCCCATACGGGTTTTGGAAGGAGATTTTTGATTTCGTCGTATTTTGGCAATTTTTGCGGATTTGCCTTACTTTTGAGGAATGTGTTTTCCTCTACATATGGATTTTCAAATACGTACGGGTCTTTGTCCCTTGGAAAACGGAACATTGATTTGGGATTAAATGTCATGGGTATACAGCTCCTTGTGAGATTGAAAATGAGTCTGACCGCTTTGATTTAAGGCGGTCAGACGGAATATACTTCGGGCAGAAAAATCAGAACTTCATCCGAGATACCCCGAAATTAAAAGTTCTTTGCTTACTTTCTTTCAAGAAAGTAAGATCTTGGCAACTCTTACACAGTAGTTGCAGCCGTAGGGGAAGCCTGTGCAAGCAACTTCGAGATTTTCGCCGTCCTGCTTGAATTCGAGAACTTCACCATTGTCCATCCACTTAAGTTCCTTAACAACAGCACCGTCAAGGATCTTGAACTGTCTTTCCTTGCCGCCGCCACCGCCGTTGAGAACAACGTTTTCGCTTCCGAGTCTGCCGAGATCGTATGCAAAGAGATAGAGAACCTTGTCGTCTTTGCCGTTCTTTAAGATGAAGTCCTTGGAAGAGTCGCAGGTTGTGTAGGGCTTGCCTTCGTAGATAGCTTCGCCGTAAACGCTCGTCCATCTGCCCATAGTCTTTAAGAATTCAGCCTGAATGGGAATGATGTCACCCTGTGCTGCGGGACCTATGTTGAGAAGGTAGTTTGCACCAACCTTTCTGCAGTCGCAAAGACATTCGATAAGTTCGCGTGTGGACTTGTAGTCAAGGTCGTTGTAGCCTACTGCCCAGTGGTCGTTCATGGTGTAGCACATTTCGCCTGTGATGTACTTTGTCATGCCTGTTCTGTCAAGGGGTTCGGGACGACCCTGTTCGTATGTAACAGCGTCGATTTCGGGATGACCGAGCTCGCCTCTTGCATTAAGACCTGTGTTGTTGATAATCATGGCATCGGGCTGATGCTTTCTGATTGTGCCGTAAAGCTCGTCAAGCTTCCAGTCTGCATCGGGCTTGTCCCAGTTGCCGTCGAACCAGAGACCGCCGATTTTACCGTAGTTTGTGCAGAGAATTTCAACGCTTTTTCTGAGATATTCAAGATATTCGTCAAAGTTGTTCTTGTATTCTTCTCTGTACCAGTCGAGAGTTGTGTGGTAGAAGAAGGGGATAAGATCGTACTTTCTGCAGGCATCCACAAATTCTCTTACCAAGTCTCTCTTTGCGGGAGAATGAGGTGCATCGAAATCGTTGAGTCCCATTGTGTCGTAAAGGGAAAAACCTTCGTGATGGCGTGTTGTAAGTGTGATGTACTTACAGCCTGCTTCCTTTGCAGTCTTTGCAATGAAGTCTGCGTCAAAGTTTTCTGCAGTGAATGTGTCCTTTAGTTTCATGTATTCGGAGAAAGGAAGGTCTTCTTCGTGATAGAAATACCATTCGCCCTTACCCACCTGGGAGTAAAGACCCCAATGAATGAAAAGACCGAAGCCTAAGTTTTCAAAATCCGCAATTCTTTTTTCGGGAATAAGCATAATTGTAAAATCCTCCTTGGGATTTTTTGTTACAAGAAAAGTATACCATTTTACATGGGTAAGGTCAATATCAAAATTTTCGTTTTTGACAATAAAAAATGACTGCCGAAAGGCATATTCAGTCGGGGATAAATAATTCCTGCAACACACGGTATAGTCGAAACACAATCGGCTATGCCGTTTTTATGTTCTGAAGGAGTAATATGAAGCTCGCCTATGCAGTTGCAAACAATCAGGGCATATGGTACTTTTTCGCCAAAATATTGTATAAAAAACTTGACAATGCAGATGCTGTGTGGTACTATTAAGTGACTTAATGTGCGTAAAAAGGAGACTCACCATGCCTAAAGTAAATATAAAAAAAGAACAGTTTGATTTTTTGGATTGGGAACTCGGCGTATTTTTCCATTTTGGAATCAGAACCTTTTACGAAGGTCATGTAGACTGGGATATGAAGGAAATGCCTCTTTCTGGCTTCAATCCTCCCGAGGTTGACTGCGAAAACTGGATAAAGACAGTAAAAGAAGCCGGTGCAAAGTATGCAATTCTCGTGTGTAAGCACCACGACGGCTTTGCAAACTGGCCCAGCAAATATACAGACTATTCGGTAAAGAACACTCCATGGCTTGACGGCAAAGGTGACGTCGTAAGACTCTTTGTCGATGCCTGCAGAAAGTACGATATCAAGGTAGGTCTCTATTACTCTCCTGCACAGTTTGGCTCAAATAAGATGAACGGCAAGGAATATGATGACTATTTTATAAATCAGATTTCCGAGCTTCTCACAAATTACGGCAAAATCGATTACCTCTGGTTTGACGGCTGTGGCAGTGAAGGTCATAACTATGATACGGTAAGAATCGTCAAGGCTATAAGAGAGTGTCAACCCGAAATTCTCATATTCAATATGTGGGATCCCGATACACGATGGGTTGGCAATGAATCGGGTGTTGCACCCCTTTACAACAACAGCATCCGCTCCGAGCTTTCTGGATTCTCGATAAATAAGGAAGAAGGAGACAAGCTTGAAACCTACAGATTTCTTCCTGCCGAATGTGACGTTACAATCCGTGCAAAGAACTGGTTCTACAGCGACAGCGACGGTCATACATTAAAGAGCCTTGACGAGCTTATGGGACTTTACTATGCTTCTGTCGGCAGAGGTGCAAATCTTCTTATAAACATCGGTCCCGGCAGAGACGGCAAGCTTCCTGAAGCAGATGCAAAACGCTATATCGAATTCGGCAAAAAGGTACAGGAACTCTTCTCTGAAAAGTACGAAGTAAAGGGAACTATCGAAAAGTCAGAAAACGGATACAATATTGTATTTGATGATTTCGAGAAGGTAAATCACATTGTCCTTTGCGAAGAAATTGACGGCGAAAGCGAAATTGAAGATTTTGAATTAAGATCACTTTCAAGACCCCATCAGAACAGAGTAATTGTTTATCACGGCGCAACTGTGGGTCACAAGAGAATCTGTGCTTTCCCCACAATGGATGCAAAGAAGATAGAGGTTGTCCTTGATAAGGATAAAAAGATTGACATTAAGGCATATTATATTCCGAGGTTTTAACAATATATAACACTCATAAAACGAAGAATACCACACAAAAGGTTAATTCCTAATGTGTGGTGTTTTCATTGTTTCCGCTTGAAAGTGTCAGATAAAAATTACTGTTTTTTAGTAATCCCTAATTGAACGCTCAGAAAGGCAGTCATTTTGCATATAAGTATAAACTTAAATAAACTTTCTGTTGTTCTTAGACTTTGGGTTTACAAGGTCACGCCAGTCAAGCATACCCTGGTCGAGGGCAAGAATAAGAGCCTCGGCAGTTGCTATGTTTGTGGCGAAGGGGACGTTGTAAATGTCGCAAAGCCTTAAAATGTTGTGTTCAGCTTCCTTGTATTCGGGTGCAGCAATTGTGTTTCTGAAATATAGGAGAAAGTCTATTTCGTTAAAGGCAATTCTCGAGGCTATCTGCTCAACACCGCCTTGCATTCCCGACATCAGACATTCGATGTCAAGACCTGTTGCTTCGGAAATATATTTGCCCGTGGCATCTGTGGCACAAAGCTGGTGCTTGCGGAGAATTCCCTGATATGCAATACAGAATTCGGTCATAAGTTCTTTTTTTGTATCTGATGCAATGATTGCTATTTCCATAAAGTAAACCATCTCCCTTTCTTGTTGTTTCTGAAAAAGTGCCGTGAGAATAAAGCGTAAAGCTTTTCGATTAATAAACCTGTTTTTTCTTAACTCCCGTGTCAACGCCGTCAAACAGCGGAACCTTGTACCCCTCGCATCTGGTTGCGATATTCTCAACCGCCTTGCAGAAGGGGGTAGTGCCTCTGTAAATTTCAAAAGCAAGCTTTCCCATTTCCTGAGCCTTTGACATGGAATTGCTGAAGGGAACAACTCCCCAAAGCTGAAGCTTTGTTTTGGAAACAATGTCGTACAGACCGACGTTTGCACCGTCTTTTGCATCCTTGCTCTTAAAGCCGTTGACAATAAGACGAATGTCAAGTCCTCCCGCCGTCATGTTCTCTTTTCCGTAGCCTGTCAGCTCGTTAAGTGCAATTGCCGTTTTTTCCGCAGCTCTTATTGATGCTGCCGTGTGAAGCGAAATGACAAATGCCGCATCTGCAAATAAAGCAAGGTTTCTGTACAGATTGTCGGGACGCGCAGGTAAATCAAAAATGACGTAGTCAAAACGGTTTGTAAGACTCTTTACGAATTTTTCTATTGCCTCACGTGAGAATGAATCCGAGCTTGTTCCTATTTCGTGCCTTTCGGGATAAAAGGCGGGAGCCGAAATAAAGCTCAGGTTTTCACATCTCGGGTCGGTAACAAGCGCATTGTCAATGGTGCAGGTGCCTTTGATGCAGTCGCAGAGATTGAAAAGCGTTGCATTTTCAAGACCGAGTACTATGTCAAGACATCTTGATTCAAGGTCGCAGTCAACGGCGACAACCTTGTGACCGCGCCTCGCAAGGCTCATGGCAAGGTTTGCGGACAGCGTGGTTTTGCCTACTCCGCCCTTGAAGGAAGTAATAATATAACTCTTGCTCATAATACCTCCGAACCACCGAAAAAAATTCAACATACGTCTCTGTTATTATACCAAAATTCAACATATTTGTCAATCTTGATAAATATATTTTTTAATTTTAGTCATTTCAACATACACACAACAATAAAACTGTGCATAATAGACAAAAAAACCTTGCCAAATTCAAAATGTTTACGCAAACTGCACCAAAAAAGTCGGTGAACCATGTTGTTTACATAAAATTTATAGAAAAAATACGCATATAACCCTTGAAAAAATGCCAAAGGCGTAGTATAATACATACAAACTATGCGTTTGTAAAAAAACTTACGCAGAACTAAAAAAATACATATGAGGTGAAAAGTATGACAAAGAAGATACTTGCCGTTCTTTTAAGTGCGGCTATGCTTGTTTCTGCGCTTTCCTGCTTTGCCAATGCGGTAGTGGTTGATGTGGAAATTGACCTTGAGGATCTCTTCGCAGAGGATGTTCCCGAAACAAAGCCCGAAGATGGCGGCGATACATCTGTTCCCGACGATGACGATAAGACAGATGATAAGACAGATGATGACGAAAAAGACGATGACGAAAAGGATGATGACGATAAGAAGAAGCCTTCATCCAATAAGGGTTCATCCACAGGTTCTTTGGGCAAGAAGGATGATGACGATGCAGAGGATGAAAAAAAGGAAGAGCCCGCAGAGCCTGTTGTATATAACAGCACATTTGTAGACGTAAAGGAAGACGAATGGTTCTACTCCTATGTTACAGACCTTGCTTCAAAGGGCATCATCAAGGGTTATGAGCTTGAAGACGGCACATTCGATTTCAAGCCCCAGAATAATATCACCCGCGCGGAATTCTTAAAGCTCATTGTTGAATGTATGGGCTATGAAGAATCTGCACACCCCGTATTCAGCGACGTTCCCGAAAACGAATGGTTTTATACCGTTGTTTCCACAGCCGCAAAGAACGGTGTTATCTCTACCGAGGAATACGGCGAAAACCTTAACCCAAATGAAATCATCACCAGAAAAGAGGTTGCAAGACTTCTTGTAAAGGCTACCGGCGTTGAGGTTGGCAAGAAGGTATATGTGTCTCCGTATGAGGATGCAGAGGATGAGTACGTAACAGCACTTTATACAATCTGCCTCATGCAGGGTCAGACAGATAACGACGGCAAGCGCTATTTCAATCCCGACTCCAATATCACAAGAGCCGAAACAAGTACGGTGTTCTCAAGACTTCTTGAATACAACGCTGATCCCGAAGCTTTTGTAAAAGCAAAGACTGAGGAATACGGCATGACAGCTCTTGAAGAAGTAGCAAACATAAATTACATTGATAACATGACAGACATCGGGGAAAACCCGATGTCTTGTTTTTTGTATTATGTTGCTGATGATGCTGACTTTTCCCATAATGATTTTTCGCTCGGCATGACTGAGACGTTCTCAAGCCTTGTCTCTCATTTTCCCGAGACCTTCGCTTTCACCTCTCTTAATATTGAAAAACAGCAAAAGCCAAATGGCACGGCCGTAAAGATATATCTTTCCGAAACGTCAGAGCAGCTTACAATGAGCGAGCTTTGTTCAATGAGAAAAATGGCAGAAGATAAGACAAAGGAAATTGTCGCAGAGCTGTTTTCGGCAGATACGGAATACACCCAAAGGGAAACAGTTGAGAAAATATATAAGTATCTTGTTGATAATGTTGAGTATAGCTTTGACGATACGTCGGATATTGACGGCACAGCTTACGGTGCTCTTGCAGGAAAGAGAGCGGTTTGCCAAGGGTACAGCGCTGCCTTTAATCTTTTGTGCATAGAAGCGGGAATCAAAAGCCTTGCCGTGGAAGCGGAAAACCATTCATGGAATGCAGTGTTCATTGATGAGGGAGTGCTTTATTGTGATGCAGCTTATGAGGACAGCTCATATGCTTTTTCGGAAACTGAAAATGAAGGAGCAAATAACCTTTGCCTTGTAACGCATGATAAAATGGAAAAATTGCAGGGTAAATTTGATATGCCGCTTGCAATTTACTTTGATTTGGAGTAGAATATACTGAGAATAACATTTAAGGAATGTGATTATGTCGGAAATTTATCTTGATAATGCGGCAACAACAAGAGTCAGTGAGCTGGCGGCAAAAAATGCATATGATGTTATGTGCCATAACTACGGTAACCCGTCGTCTGCCCATGCAAAGGGGCTGGAAGCCGAGCATATACTGAAAAAGGCAAGACTCAGTGTTATGTCAAGCCTTGGATATACCCCGAGAGACGGCAGTCTTTTGTTTACCTCCTGCGGAAGCGAGAGTAATAATATGGTTTTTTTCGGCGTATATGAAACCATGGGAAAGAGAAAGAATAACATAGTTATCTCAGACTCTGAGCACCCGAGTGTCGAAATGTGTGCAAGGGAGCTTGAAAAGAAGGGCATTGTTGTTCACAGAATACCCACAAAGGGCGGTGAGCTTGACCTCGGATATGCCGAGCGCGTTATAGACGAAAAGACAATGCTCATCTCTTGTATGATGATTAATAACGAGACGGGAGCTGTTTATGATATAAAGGCACTTGACGGGATACGTAAAAGAAAGGCACCCGAGGCTCTTTTGCATACGGATGCAGTACAGGGCTTTTGTAAAACCGTATATTCACTTTCCTGCCTCGGTGCCGATTTGATATCTGTCAGCGGACATAAGATACATGCACCCAAGGGCGTGGGAGGTCTGTTTGTAAAAAAAGGTGTTCGTATTCCGGCGCGTATTTTTGGCGGCGGACAGGAGGGAAATCTCCGTTCGGGAACCGAGAACCTTGCATCAATATGTGCTTTTGGCACGGCTTGCGAGGAATTTGTGGACTCAAAGCATGAAAGACTCGGGAAAATAAAGGAGCTTAATGCATATCTCAGAAAAGAGCTTGCGGCAACCTGCCCCTATGTTGCAATCAATTCCGGCAAAAACTCTGCTGACCATATTCTCAGCATCAGCATTCCCGGTATAAGAAGCGAAATAATGCTAAGACATCTTTCCTCATCCGGAATTTTCGTTTCGGCAGGCAGTGCCTGCTCCTCAAAGAATGCCGATAACAGAGTGCTTACGGCATTTGGACTTGATAATAAGAGAGCAGACTCAACGCTTCGCATAAGCTTTTCAATGTATAATACAAAAGAGGATGTATCGGCACTTGTCGCGGCAATTGATGAAGGAAACACAAAGCTTGTACATACTATATAGACTATAATTTTGAGGTAAACCTATGAAATTATCCATACTTAAAGAAGTATTGCATGAAGAATTTGTAAAGCAGACATTATGCAGTAATAATGATAAGGAAATACTCGGTGTTGATTTTGATTCAAGACAGGTAAAGGAAGGGCATGTGTTTGTTGCCATAAAGGGCGTTGTTACCGACGGACATATCTATATTCCGAAGGCTGTCGAGCTGGGAGCAGCGGCAATAGTCTGTGAAAATGAAACGGAATATGAGAGATATGCAAAGGAATATAAAGAGGTTTGTTTTGTTCTTGTAAATAATGCAAGAAGAGCACTTGCCGTAATTTCAAAGCATTTTTATGAGCTTGCCTGCGAAAGCTTAGAGATTATCGGACTTACGGGAACAAAGGGTAAGACGAGTACCTCCTTCATGCTTGCAAAAATACTCAATACCGCAGGCAAAAGATGCGGCATTATCGGAACAACCGGTGCATATTTTGAGGATTATTACCTTGAAATGGACCATTCCACACCCGAGAGCCGTGACCTTCATGCGCTTTTTCATAAAATGCTTTCTCTCGGAGCTACCCATGTTGTCATGGAGGTGTCATCTCAGGCACTTATGATGGATAGAGTGTACGGAATAACCTTTGCGCTTGCTGCCTTTACGAATATAACCCCTGACCATATAGGTGAGGGTGAGCATAAGGACTTTGAGGATTATCTTTACTGGAAGAGCAGACTTTTTACCATGTGTAAAAGGGCGGTTGTCAACCTTGATGCCGATAGAAGCGGGGATATAATTAAAACCTGTAAGGATAATAACGTGGCACTTACTTTGTATTCCTGCAGTAAGGATGAAGCCGATTACAGAGCAAGTGATGAGCGTTTTTATATCGACGGCGGCATGAAAACCCATTTTGTTATAAATGAAAAGAAAACAGATAAGGCGTATCAGATTGAGGTAGGAGTGCCGGGAAAGTTTTCGGTGTTCAATGCATTGTGTGCGGCGTGCTGCGGTCTTGCTTCCGGGGCAGACATCGGTCATGTCAGAAAGGCACTTACAGATGTCAAGGTTATAGGCAGAATAGAGCCTGTTGAAAATCCAAAGCTTCCTGCACCCGTAATAATAGACTATGCCCATAATGCCATGAGCCTTGAAAGCCTTTTTGAGGCAGTGAAGGCTTATAATCCAAAGAGAATAATATGCGTGTTCGGCTGCGGCGGAAACCGTTCAAAGCTCAGACGCTATGAAATGGGCGAAATCTCGGGCAGATACGCAGACCTGTCGATAATCACAGCCGATAACTCAAGATTTGAAGAGCTTGACGATATAATTGCCGATATACTTGTAGGAATGGGAAAGACTGACGGAAAATATGAGATAGTTAAGGATAGAAAAGAGGCAATATACAGAGCCATTGACCTTTCGAGAGAGGGAGATATAGTTCTTCTTGCAGGAAAGGGACAGGAAACCTATCTCGATGTCAAGGGAGTAAAAACTCATTTTGATGAAAGAGAAATCGTTAATTCCTATTTTGAAAGATAACGCACACAAAAACCAAATCAATCATAACTAAATAAAACAATAATCTCCCGTTTTCATGGACCTTGCGCTTTGTGTCATAAAGCATAAAGATAAGACCCTTCATAAAATGAAAACGGGAGAATGTTTTTTCTCCGATAAAGGAGGTTGCTGTAATGCAGGCAAAAAGATTTGTTTTCAGCTCTATAACCTATGCTCTGAGGGCAATGTCGCTTCTCAAGAGCTTTGGAATAAATTCAAGACTTGAAAAAATAAAGAATATACAGGTGCTCGGCTCTTGCGGATACGTGCTGTCGGTAAGAGAAACGGAAGCAGACAGGGCATTTGATGTAATTTCACAAAACGGAATACGGATTCTTGATGTGCTTGCGGGAGACGGCGGCGGTATGATATGAGACTTGTGTATCTCGATAATGCCGCAACAAGCTTCCCGAAACCCAAAAATGTAATAAACGCCGTAAATGACAGCCTTTTCAGGTGCGGAAATCCGGGCAGAAGCGGACATGAGTTGTCGATTTATTCGGCAAGAGAGGTATATTCCTGCAGAGAGGCTGTTTGCCGCTTCTTTAATTTTAACCACCCTGAAAATGTGGTTTTCACCTATAATACAACCTACGCTCTTAATATGGCGATAAAGGGATTGTGCAAGGATAACTGTGAGATAATCGTGTCCAATCTCGAACACAATTCTGTTCTTAGGCCTGTGTCGCATCTTGCCCTTGAAAAACAGAATGTAAGCATAAAGTATTTCGATGCACTCGGAACAGATGATGAAATAATCGAGAATATCCAAAAGCTTATAACTGAAAAAACAAGGCTTTGCGCCATGACCATGTGTTCAAATGTTACGGGGAAAATACTGCCCTATAAAAGAATTTCACAGCTGTGTAAAAAGCATGGCATAAAGCTTGTGCTTGATGCGGCACAGTGCGCGGGACTTGTAAGGATAGATTTGTCAAAGCTTTATTTTTCGGCAGTTTGCTTTGCAGGTCATAAATCCCTTTGCGGGATAATGGGAACGGGCTTTGTCATTTTTTCTCCTTCGGAAATACCGCAAACATACATTGAGGGAGGAAACGGAACAATGTCGTCTTCACTTGTTCAAAGCGGTCCATTGCCCGAAAGACTCGAAGCAGGTACGTTGGGAGTACCGGGAATAATTGCTTTACGAGAGGGGATTCGTCATATAACGGCAACGGGCATAGACCGCATTTATGAAAAATGTATGTTTCTTGAATCTGAGCTGACGGAAGGACTGTGCAATATAAAGAGGGTAAGGGTGTACGGCATGACGGACAGAAAGGTGTCAACGGTGCTGTTTAATGTGGAGGGGAAAGCATCGGAGGAAACGGCAGAGCTTTTGGCAAGAAACGGTATATGTACACGCGCGGGACTTCACTGTGCACCTCTTGCCCATAAGGCTCTCGGAACACTTGAAATGGGTGCGGTCAGGGCATCAATTTCTCATTTCAATTGCGGAAGCGATATAGATGCACTGGTATCGGCAGTGAAAAGAATATCCTGCGGTATTTAAGTGCATTGTGCTTTTAAGAAGCGAAAAAATAACCCATCGGTATTTCCGATGGGTTTGTGCATTATTCTGCGATTTTTATACTTTCTATTTCGCATACGTAAACCGTGTGAAAATCCTTTAGGGAATAGTTCTTTTCAACGATGGATTTGTCGATGAAGTCTGCCTCCTTCATGTCGGCAGAGAAAAGCTTTCTGCCGGTGACGGTTATTTTTGCTTGCTCAAATTCAACACTGCCGTCATCGCAAATGATGGGCGTAAGACCCGCCTGTGCCAGCTTGTCGCCGTCACGCCCCGAATTTCTGCCGCAGTAGGTGAGAGCGTCCTTTTTGTCGTCGCTGAAGAATGAAAGAGTGATGCGCTCGGAGGCATCAATGAATTCCTTTGTGTATCGCTGCGGCCTTACAAAGCAGAAGAATACATTCTTGTTCCAGAGTACACCCATGCCGCCCCAGCTTGCAGTCATTGCGTTGTAGGGAATTGGGGTGTGATTCTTGTCGTAGGCTGAAATAAGACACCACGAGTCGTCAAACAGCTTAAATACATTTTTGCCTAAATCCTTTGGATTGATTGCTGTCATAAAATCACCTCTTAATATACTTATTCACTATTACCTCTTACTTATTACTTGTATAATACAAAAGCGGAGTCGCCTTTGTGGAAACTCCGCTGAAATAATGCTGATTATGTATTATACTATGCCCTGAGCCATCATAGCGTCGGCAACCTTCTGGAAGCCTGCGATGTTAGCACCGGCAACAAGGTTGTAGCCGAGACCGTACTGCTCGGAAGCCTTTGCTGCGTTGTCGTGAATGTTTATCATAATCTGTTCAAGCTGAGCGTAAACCTGATCGGGGGAGAATACTGTGTGACCTGCGTTCTGACCCATTTCGATACAGGAGCAAGCAACGCCGCCTGCGTTTGCAGCCTTGGAAGGACCGAGTACTACGCCGTTAGCCATGAGATATGCCATAGCCTCGTTTGTTGTGGGCATGTTGGATGCTTCGCAAAGGAACTTTGCACCGTTGGCAACCATAGCCTCTGCTTCCTTCATGCCGATTTCATTCTGTGTAGCACAGGGAATGTAGAGATCAGCCTTAACACCCCAGGGCTTTTCGCCGGGGAAGAACTTGGCATTGGGGAACTTTTCTGCGTAAGGAGCACAGACATTCTTTCCGGAAGCACGAAGCTCAAGCATGAAATCTTCCTTTTCCTTTGTTGAAACGCCGTCGGGATCATAGATGTATCCGTCGGGACCGGAGATTGTAAGAACCTTTGCGCCGAGCTGGTTGAGCTTCTGAACAGTACCCCATGATACGTTACCGAAGCCTGAAACGACTACTGTCTTGCCTTCGAGGGTTTCGCCGAAGTGCTTGAGCATTTCTCTTGCAAAGAATACTACGCCGTAGCCGGTAGCTTCTGTTCTGCCGGAAAGACCGCCGTAGGGAATACCCTTACCTGTAAGAACGCCTTCGTAAACGTTCTTAAGTCTCTTGTACTGACCGAACATATAACCGATTTCCTTTGCACCAACACCAAGGTCACCGGCAGGAACGTCGGTTTCAGCACCGATGTGACGATAAAGCTCGTTCATAAAGCTCTGGCAGAAACGCATAATTTCTCCGTCGCTCTTGCCTGTGGGGTCAAAGTCGGCACCGCCCTTGCCGCCGCCGATGGGAAGACCTGTAAGGCTGTTCTTGAAGGTCTGCTCAAAGCCGAGGAACTTGATGATGCCCAGATATACGTTAGGTGCAAATCTGAGACCGCCCTTGTAGGGACCGATTGCGCTGTTAAACTGAACTCTGAAGCCGCGGTTAACCTTTACATTGCCGTTGTCATCAACCCAGGGAACTCTGAACATGATAACTCTTTCAGGTTCAACAAGTCTTTCAAGAAGACCTGCCTTTTCGTATTCGGGATGCTGTGCAATAACGGGCTCGAGGCTTGTGAGAACCTCAGTTGCTGCCTGGATAAACTCGGGCTGTTCGGCGTTCTTTACCTTTAACTGCTCGAGTACATTCTGTAAGTAAGACATGATATCTTCCTCCGTAAAATGAATATATATTATGTATTTTATACACTTGAAAAGCTTCGTGCACTTGTACATTACAGAAAGTATAGCACACATTGTTTTATATTGCAATAGGTAAAATGCAATTTTGGGATATTTTTTTACAAAAATTCATAAAATCGCCGATTTTTCGGGTTTATGTCGCTTTTTGATAATCAATATGCATGAATAACGGTCAAAAAATTCAAATATTTTAGTTTGTTTTATGATGATTGACATTTTTTTGACATATGGAAATAAATATTTACAAAATTCGTGTTTTATAAGGCACTTGTGTGTGATAAAATTAAACGTAATTTTCTGAAAGGAAAAATGAAAGAATGAAGGGTAATAATAAACGACTTGACAAAACAAGTTTAATAATGATTCTGATTTTTGCCGTTCTTGTAATCGGTTCTGTTGCGGCGGTTTTCGCTTCGACCATTGCGGCTGAAAAAGAGCGTGAGAAGCAGAATGAGATTCAGGATATAACAGAGCTTGTTGACGGAGCAGACAATGACGCAGGAGAAATGACGGTTGAGGATATACTTAAGGCTGTGCCCAACGCTGCACCCGGAAGTACTTATTCTTATTTCGATGATGACGGGGTTATGAGAACGGTAACAATACCTCTTGATTATAAAGCTGAAGAGAATAATACAGCTGTCGTAGATAATTCGGGTAAATATAAGTTTACCGAATATACAGACCTTACGGATAAGTTCATGGAGATTTGCAGCACGGGAGATATAGATGATCTCTACAATATATATTACGCGGACTTTCTTGATGAGATGCGTATGAATATGAAAGATGCTCCGTCAAAGGCGGAGTTTGATGCAGGCCTCAAAGCTAACATGAGGTCAATCACGGGCTTTGATGAATATGAATACGGCACGGTTGAAATGCCTCCGACACAGTCTGCAGGCTCATATGCAAATTACATTTACAGTCAGGTAAATGCAGGTAAGACAATTCCGCTTACCGAGAACGATATTGAGGATGCCGTAAACCTTACCGTATACATTGATAATATGTACCAGACACAGCATTTTATGGCAAAGATAAACGGATATTGGTATTTCATTGTTTAAGCCTTTTGCACCGCCTTTTTTTAGGCGGTGTTATTTTTTGCATACAAAAAGCAATATAGGCTATGCGTTTTTTGCAAATTGTGTTTTTAAATAAAACATTTTGTGCAAGATAACTAAGAAATTGCTTGAAAAATCTACACATCCAAAGTGCCGTGGAAACAGATAAGTGCTAAAACGTTCAAAAAATATTAACAACTTAATGCTATCATAATGACGTATATTTATACTTATACCAAAAAAAGGAGATGCAACAAATGAAAAAGATCCTAAGCGTTCTTTTAGCGATTACTATGGTAATGACATCCACAGTATTTGCGGCTCCTTCTGTTGTCGGTACACTTGAGACAGCAGATGAAGTTTTAGTTGGCGAGGAGGGTGGCTCAGATATGTCACTTTCTGCTGACACAACACTTGCCCGCGGCATAAACCTGTTTACAGGTACAAAGGATGCCTTTGACGGCGATACATATTCCGACTTTTCATCCTGGCTTAAGCAAGGAACAGCCGGACTTCTTGAAATGGCGGCAGTAACAGCCGACCCTACGGGTGTGCGTGATAAGGTACTCAACCTTACACTTCCCGCAGGCTGCTCTACCGGTTACCCCAATTTCAGAATTGATTTCGGCGGCGACCTTGATACAGATATCGGTCATACTTATGTATATCTTGCATTTGATTATCAGAAGTATGTTGCCGATACATCGGGTTTTGTTGAAAACAAGGCATATTGGTGGCTCAACACATACGGAACATCCAGTGATTTTGCTCCCATCAATCATGATCTTGTGGCAAACGAAGGCTGGCTTCACTTCGGAAAGGTTATGGACTTCTCCGTAAACTCCGGCGGTAACAGAATTGATGATACCGAAACTAACCAGTATTATTCCGGTCAGGACATTAACAAATCCATAGTGCTTCAGTTCGGTCTTAATCAGGATAACACAGTTCCTGTAAACGTTCTTTTTGATAATATGGTTTTCGCTCCTGCTTATAAGGTTACATATTATGATAAGGCAGGCAATGAAGTAGTTAACGAAGAATACGTTGTGGTTGATGAAGAAGGCAATCTTCTTTCATCCTTCACACCCAAGACACTTCTTGCCGGCGGTAAGGCATACGGCGGATGGGCTACATCCGTTGGCGGTGCACCTGTAAGTGAAGTTGCTCTTACGGAAAACGCAGATATCGAGCTTTATGCTACAAGTGAGGCTGACGTATTCGGTACAGCTAAGGTTGTTCTTGATAAAAAGCTCACAAAGAAGGGTGACACTGCAACAGCAACAGCAGTATTCACAACAGATGTTGACTTTGACCCCGCAAAGGTTACATGGACAGTTGCAGATAAGAATGTTGCAATCGTAAATTACGATTCTGACAAGGCAATCGCAACAGTAACAGCAATGGGCGCAGGTACAACTGATATTACATTTGATTATAACGGCGAATCCTTCACAGATACAGTCACTGTTGCAGACGGTCCCGTCGTTGCAACTTCCGTAACAAGCGGTAATACAATTTCTGAATTTGCAGGTCTTGACCTTGATGTATATGAATATATTACATTTAATGTAACAAATACATCCGGTTCAGATAAAGTCCTTAATGTAAAACTCGACGAAAACAACTCCGGTAACGAAATCGACATCAACTTTGCTTCATATGATGTAACTGTTCCTGCAGGTGCATCGGGTATGGACGTATATCTTGACCTTTCCGATGAAGATTACTGGACAGGAACCGCAGGCGATATTAAGGCAACTGTAACAGGCGTTACAATTAATAACGCAAAGCTTTGGGCAGAGCTTAACACCGAAAACGGTATAGACCTTGCTGCTGATGTTAACCTTCTTACAGAAGCGGGCGCATCCGTTACAGTAACTGCATCCAACGCAAGTGACCTTGAAGGCGTTTACGGCGAAGATATTACACTCACAGTTGATGTTGATTCTTCGGTTGCTTCTTATGCAGTTTCCGGTAACACGGTTACAATTACTGCAAAGACAGGCAAGGGCGTTGCAACAATTACAGCAGTAAATGATGAAGATCCTTCCGTAACAGCTACAAAGGAAATCCTCATCAGCGTAATCGAAGGCAAGGCAATCGGATATAAGTGGGACTTCAATGACGCTTCAAACACGGGCTTTAGTCTCAGTCAGCGTTATACAGCTTCCGCATTCAACGGCTCTACTGCAAACGTAGTTGCAGCGGTGGCTACTCTTCCCGACGGCACAGAGCCCGTTGCAGTTGAACTCTCCAAGGGTACAGTCGGCGGCAAGAGCGTGACAATCGTAAAGCAGACAACCTACGGTACAATGAGTACAATTGACAGCAAGGTTCCTTCAGGACTTTCCATTGAAGAGTATCCTTACCTTGTTATCAAGGCAAGAGCAAGCTCCAAGCATTCTCATAAGCTCGGTATCTATATGGGATATACCAATCACGGTTATGACGAATCTGTAAGAAAGCTTGTTCCCGATGTAACATTTACAGAGGACTTTGAGCTTCACGTAATTGATGCTTCAGTAAGTGCGGCAACTGCTCCCGGCGAATACTTCACGGGCATGATGTTCTCCACAAACCAGAACTCAGTAATTTCCAGCGAAATCAAGACAAGCGGTTCTACATATTATATTGAAGGCGACGTTCAGTACGATCCCTACTATAATATTGAAATTGACGAAATGTATTTTGCAAATTATGACCCCAACAAGATTAACTACGGTGTAAGCCTTAAGGCTGATAAGACATCGCTTTCCGGCGACGGTGTTATCACACTTTATCCCGAAGTTTTTGCTGACGGTGAAGTTGCAAATGACGGTGTTAACTATACCGTTGATAAGGAAGGCATTGTTTCCCTTCTTAAGAACAGCGACGGAACAGCTACTGTTACTCCTCTTCGTGACGGTACGGTAACAATTACCGCTTCCTCCATCATGGATGAAACAGCAACTGCTTCAATCACACTTACATTTTCCAATATCCCCACAAGAACAGTAGCTTACGACTTAAAGCTTATGCTTATCGGTAACTCCTATCTTGAACACGGCTATCTTGCAACAGCCGACAAGACACTCTATAACGGTTACATGGATAAGAATGATATTCCTCGTGGTATGGCTGCAACTTCCCCCGAACTCGACTACTATTCACAGCTTTGTAAGAGACTCGAAGCTGGCTTCGAAGGTACATTTACCTCCAAGAAGCAGGGCGGTGCAGTAATCGAACAGGCTTGGAAGAAGGGTCTTGCATCCGGTTCACCCAGCAACCTTGCGGGTTGGGACAGCGCAAAGTCTCTTGAAGCCATGAAGGTACAGTGGGCTCCCATTCTCGACTATATGGACAGAGAACAGCCTAACCTTATTACAATTCAGCTTGCAGAAAACGCAGCTCACGCATATGAAGAATCAGCTACCTTCTTCTATGATGAACTCTTTAAGGTAATTGATGAACACAGACCTGAAAATTCCATCGTAGTTATCATTTCTCCTATGGGCACAAACGCTTCCTCGAGAGTACAGCCTGTTGTCGGTGCAAAGTACGGCTTCTATTGGGCAGATAACACATGGATTGGTGATGATTACGGTTGGGGAGCAGATAACGTATATCTCGCATTTGAAGAATATCCCGACTATACTAACTTTGAAGTTGTTGAATTCCGTACACACCCGGGTAACGAAGGTATGGAAGAAATCGCAAAGAGCGCATACGCAATCTTTGAAAAGTACATTCCCACAACAATCAAGCCTGAGCTTGTAACAGTTCCCAGTGCTCTTGAAATCACAGGTAACGATACAATTACAACAGCAGGCGGTACGGCAAAGCTTTACACAAAGGTTACTCCCGAATCCGCAACACCCAAGGTAATCTGGTCTGTTGACAACGAAAACCTTGCAACGGTTGATGAAACAGGTCTTGTTACAGCACTCCTCAACGGCACCGTAACGGTTACCGCAAAGTCCGCTTACGACGAAACTGTAACAGATACTCATGTAATTACAATCACAGGTCAGACTCAGCACTATACACTTACATATGCTGCCGGTGCAGACGATACAGTAACAGGTCTTCCCGAAAGCTTTGAATACGCTTCAGGTAACTACACATTCCCCGCACTCATCGCTCCTCCCGAAAGAAACGGTTATAAGTTCCTCGGTTGGTCTGAGAGCGTAAGCGGAACAGTAGTAGAAAGCGTTGAAATGACCTCCGCCAAGACTGTATACGCAGTATGGGAATTCGCAGATAACTGGACATTCAATAAGAACGGCGACCTTGAGGGTATCATGGTTGCAGGCTTCAACACAAAGGTTGAAGACGGCGTAATGTCTACAATTTCTTACGACGGCATTGCAGTAGGCTTCTCTGATAATACACTTCTTCTCAATGCAGATGTGTATACAAGCTTCAAGACAAACATCTCGATGTCTACCGTAAATGCTGGTGATATCTTTACACTTACTCTCACAACAACCGAGGGAGTAAAGACATATACTACTGACACTCTTGTAGGTGCAAATGACTATACCTTTGATATTTCCGATGCAGAAGGCATGATTACAGGCTTCAGCCTCTATACAAGCAATGATGCAGACGGTGTT
Organism: Eubacteriales bacterium; assembly: GCA_045541355.1. Taxonomy (GTDB): domain Bacteria; phylum Bacillota; class Clostridia; order Oscillospirales; family CAG-382; genus UMGS1387. The sequence goes on from JAZQIW010000014.1 coordinate 21,819, forward strand.
GGCATGACAGTTGATTATGCAAAGTTTATAAAGACTGCACTTAAGGAAGATGTGACAAAGGAAACGCTTAATGTTTCTACCGATACAGTGCTTGAAGCTGAAAATATACTTTATACAATCAATAATGTAAACTTTACAAATGATGCTTCGCTCCACCTCGGTGCAGGTACATACGTAATCGGCAATATTTCAGGTGCTGTCAATATTACTGCAAGTGAAAACGCTAACGTAATTATCACAGGTTCTGTAAAGCCCGAGGGCTATATTGAAATCAATGTTGGTACAAAGACAGGCGCAAGATATGCTGAAGTTAATGGTAACCAGTATGAAATCAAGGAACCTTCTGATAACGCAATTTACGGCGTAATTGTAAGCGGCAAGAACCTTCTTGTTGAAATTATAGAAACCGGTGCAGCTGCTCTTGCGGCAGACGGCAGCGACACAGTATCAAGATACTTCTATGTTGATGCTGCAAATGAAACCTATAAAGAACTTGGCATGGGCAACTATATGTATAATGATGATACTCAGGATCTCAGAGTTCCCGACGAAAAAACAGAAAATAAGCCCGGTATCAGATTCAAGGCATATGTAGTACCCGAGAGCAAGAATGCAACCGATTATAAGATTACCGAATACGGCTATATCATCGGTCTTGAAGAAACACTTCTCAATAACGGCGAACAGCTCAACTTTGAAGCTTCAAAGTATGTTTCCGGTAAGGCTTATGTATACGGTGAATTTGATAAGGTATTTGATTCCACATCAGATACAGCACACAAGTTTGCAGGCGTTCTTTACGGTGCACCCGTAGACCAGTACGGCAAGCGTATTGTTGCAAAGACATATACAAAGGTAACTGTGGATGACGAGGAATTTGTTCTCTACGGCGAGCCTATGGTAGAAAGCTTCTACTCTATTGCAAAGAGCCTCGAAGGTGATACATCCCTTTCTGCTGAAGCTCAGGCAATTGTTGCTGATATCATCGCTAAGGGCGAAGACTTCGGCGATTCCGACATCGGACTTCCCGGTGACGATCTCTGGGGCTAATCTACTTTAAGTAAAATTAATCGCAGTGTGCAGTGTCCCTGCCGTCAATGACGGCAGGGACTACTTTATTATATCAAAAAGTGTAATAATGTGCGACAAATACTCTTTTTGCAATCTTAAAAGAAAAGAATAAGGCAAATGTTGTACAAAATATACAAAAATCAACCAAAAAAATCTAACACCCAAAATAATGATAATAATGCGTTTGCACATGACTCGTTCATAAAGTGCCACTATAATATCTATGTATTACTATGAGATTATCATGAAAAGGAGAAAAATTATGAAAAGAGTATTGAGTGTACTTTTGGCAATTACTATGGTTCTTACCTCCACAGTATTTGCTGCTCCCTCCGTAGTCGGAAGAATAGAGACTGCGGATGAAGTCAATTCCGATGCCGAAACAAATGCAGATGATGCATCACTTTCCGGCATTGGTTATAAGGTAGTTCGAGGCATTAATATGCTTACGGGTTCAAAGGGTGCCCTCACGGGTGAAAACTATTCCACCTACGGTGGCATTTTTAACACAGGCTACGCTGATACAACAGTTAGTGCAGCTGTTAATCCCAAAGATTCATCCGATAAGGTTTTCGTGTTCAATGTTCCCGGAAATTCCGGAAGAGGCGGAAACTATGTAAACTTCAGCGTTCAGTTCGGCCCTTACCAAAATGGCTCGTGGGCAGGTCTTAGCAATTACATCAATCATAAGTATATGTATGTTGCTTTTGATGTAATGAAGGAAGTCGTTGATTCCTCGTCAGGATATACAGCAGGCGACTCTTTCTGGATTATGAATTCAACCGTTGCAAGTGCTGATTATTCTTTCTTCACACCCGCGGGTATTACTCCTTCTACCGGTTGGCAGCATTTCAGCAAGGTTTGTAATCTTATGCTGACAAATCAGGAAGAAGGTACTTCTACAATCATAGAAGATCCTAACCAGATTATTTTCCATACATATGTTGCAAAGAATAATGTAACAGATGTAAACTTCTACTTTGATAACATGATTATCGCCCCTGCATATAAGGTTACATACTATAATAAGGCAGGCACACAGGTAGTTAAGGAAGAATATATTGCACAGGATGCTTCCGGCAATCTTCTTACAGAGTTCCTTCCTGCAGGCTTTGTTTCTGGCAGAGCCTCCTACTCGGGCTGGTCTGAAACTGTAGGCGGCATTCCCGTAACAACGGCTTATATACTTGATGAAAACAGAAACTCTGACTTCGTGTTCTATGCAACAGAAGAAACAGATGCTTTTAACGGAGCAACACTTTCTGCCGATGCAAAGCTCGATAAGCTCGGCTCTACTGCAACAGTTACAGCAAATCTCGTAGGCGACCCCGACGTTGATGCTGACAAAGTAACATGGTACTCAAGCAATGAATCTGTTATCACCGTTAATAAGAATAAAGACGGTAAGACAGCAACACTTAGGGCTGTCGGCGAAGGAACTTCTACAATTACATATTCCTATGAGTATGCCACAGGCTCAACAGCAACTGTTACAGGCGATTTTGAGGTTGCAATAGGTGCAAAAACAGACGCAGTAGGTCTTAATACCGATGTGTATGAATATATCACAGTAAATGTAACGTCAACTCAGGCGTCTACGGTTACCGTAAAGTATACAACAGATGTGTCTGCGTCAACAACTGTTACAATTAATGTTCCCGCAGGTGCGGCAAACATGGATGTTTATAAGGATATGTCGGGCGAGGCAAACTGGGAAGGTAAGATTACACGTTTCCAGGTAACAGCAGGTACCGGTGTTACTGTAAATAATACAAAGCTCTGGGCAACACTCAGCACAGACCTCGCACTCAAGTTCAATTCAGAATCAACATTTATCGGTACACCCGGCAGCTCTCTCAATATAGGCGCTGAGGTTGATTGTGACCTTGAAGGTGTATATGATAAGACATATACATGGACAACAAACGTGACAAATAACTGTGCGACGGTTACAGAAGAAAACGACGGTTCACTTACAATCACAGCAGGCGAAAACGCTGACGGTTTTGTAACAGTAACCGCAACAAGCAATGATACTTCCGAAAACGTTTCAATTACAAGAAGAATCTTTGTAAAGACAGGTGTGGATGACGGATCCAAGGCTATTGGTTATACATGGAACTTCAACGATACTCAGGGTACAAAGAACTGGTATAACGGCGGCGGACATCATGCAATGTCAACTGTTGAAAACGGCACTCTTACTCTTGTAAGAACCGCAGCCAAGCTTAACGGTGCTTCTTCCACAAGCCTTGTTAACGTTGCAAGCACAACGGACGGTTATACTCTTACTGCCAAGACTTCGGGCTCCTATGCGGAGTCGGGTCAGAATTCGGTAGAATTCTCCATGTCAGATTATCCCTATTTCTGCTTTAAGGCAAAGACAACAAATCCCGGAACGTATGCCGTCAAGGGTTACTTTACGGCAGACGGCGTATCTCACGCAGAATCAAGAGCAAAGTCAGCGATACTTGAGATTACCGATGAGTATCAGATTTTTGCACTGGATCTTACTTCCATTGCAAATTCTGCAGACCTCAAGGGTAAGAATTACGGCGGTATCATGTTTGTTAACCAGACAGACTCTGTAATTGATGCCTCCACAATCAATTCTTCCAACGTAGCATCTTCTCCTCTTAAATATTCTTCGTATAAGCCCATTATTATCGATGAAGTATTCTTTGCAAACTATGACGCTTCCAAGACACTTGAAGTGGGTGTAAACCTTACGGCTGATAAGACAAATCTTACAGGCGAGGGCATATTCACACTTACTTCCGAAGTATTCTCCAATAAGGCGGTTACAAATGCAGATGTTGTTTACTCAGCTGACAGCGATATCGTAACAGTATTCGATAACGGCGACGGTACAGCAACAGTAACACCCGTTGGCAACGGAACTGTTACAATCACAGCAAAGTCCGTGCTTGACGAAACTGCAACAGACTCTGTAACACTTACAATCAGCGGCGTTCAGAAAAAGCTTGTTGCGTATGACCTTTCCATGGTATCTCTCGGTAACTCCTACCTCTGCCACGGCTATGCAGAATGGTTCAATAAGGATGCTTATAACGGCTGGATTAACGCAGATGATGAAATCCGCGGTATGGCTGCTTCTGAACCCGACCTTGACTACTTCGGCAGAATTCAGTACTATATAAATAATAACTTCAATTGCTCACTCAAGGCAGAAAGATTTGCAAACAACCAGATTGAAATTGCATGGAAGAAGGGTCTTGCAAATCAGTCTGATGCATCTAACCATGAAGGATTTGACTATACAAAGGCAAAGAATGCAATCCTTGATGCAATGACAGCACAGCTTGCGTATATTGAGTCTGAACAGACAAATATCATTACAATACAGCTTGCCGAAAACGCACAGTTTGGCAATTACGGTGAAATTGCCGCCTTCTTCTATGATACGGTATTCTCTGCAATCGACGAAGTAAGACCTGAAGAGTCTGTTGTAGTAGTAATCACTCCCTTCGGCACCAACGCTGCTACTAGTGCAGAAATCGCAAAGGCACTTGAATACGGCTTCTGTGTAGCTAACTGTACAGATATGACAGATAAGAAGTGGCAGGCGTTTGACCAGTACCCCGACTTTAATAACCCCAATTCCTCCAGCGACTTCCGTTCTCATCCCGGTGACCTTGGTATGGACGAAATCGGTAAGCGTGTATTTGCACAGCTTGAAGGCGCAATTCCTTCCACAATTACTGCAAATTATATCTACGTTCCCGAATCCATTTCCATCACAGGCGGAAATGCAATTACAGCGGATGAAGGCACACTTCAGCTTGGTATTTCGGCTGAACCTTCCGAAAACAGCACTACAAACGTATTCTGGTCTGTTGATAATGAAAACGTAGCTACAATAGACGATAACGGTCTTCTTACAGCGGTTAATAACGGCACAGTAAATGTAAAGGCTGTTTGTGCATATGACAGTGAAGTTACAGCAACTCTTGCAGTAACAGTATCCGGTCAGGTTCCCGCATATACTCTTACATATGCAGCAGGTTCAATGGATACAGTTACAAATCTTCCTGCAGCAGATGCATACGCAAAGGGTACATATACTCTCAGCACAGTTGCTCCCGAAAGAAACGGCTATAAGTTCCTCGGCTGGGCACTCACATCCGGCGGCACTCCTGTCAAGACAGTTGAAATGACATCCGATAAAACAGTGTATGCCACATGGGCACTTGCTTACGAATGGAACTTTGATACGGAAGGCGACATGGAAGGCGTTTCCTTCGGCGGCTTCCATACATATGTAAGATATGAAGAGCTTCCCGCTATGGTGGTAGGTACAGTTACTTCCTATGGTGACGGTGTAACGGTATTTGATAATACACTTCTGCTTGATTCCGATTCCTATAACGAATTTGTTGTAAGACTCCAGCCCACACAGGCAACAGCAGAGGATACACTCAATCTTACAATTACAAGCACAAGCGGTACTTATGAGTACTCTGTTCCTATGACAAAGACCTCCATGGAAGAATATATCTTCGACCTTTCTGATGTCACAGGTACAATTACAGGCTTCCTTCTCAAGCCCAGCGTAATTGAGCTTTCTCTCTATATTGACTATATGAGATTCCAAAAGGGTGCCGAAAGAGTAACGGTAACAGAGGACACAACGGTTGATAATCTTACAGTTACAGAATACACAAAGCTTTCCGCAGTAGGTGTAACATATACCGTAAATAACGCGGTGTCCGTTTCCGGCGATGCAACACTTTACCTTGAAGCGGGCGGTACATATGTATTCGCAGGCGGTCTTACAGGTAACGTAGAGGCATCTCCCAATGCAAATGTTATAATTACAGGTAATGCACCTGAAGGATATGTTCAGATTGATATCGGCGCAAGACAGTCTAATAGTAATGTAAGATATGCGGAAATTGACGGAGAACAGTTCGAAATACGCGAAAATAATGACCTTTACGGTGTAATCACAGATAAGAACCTTCTTGTACAGATTGTTGAAAAGGCTGCTGCATCCGAAGCAAGCCTTGCGGCAGAAGCTGTAACAGAGGATGTTGTTACAAGCTACTATCATGTTGATGCCTCCTCCGAAGAGTATACAGCTCTTCCCATGGGTAACTATATGAAGAATGTAGAGGGCAAGGATATCAGAGTTCCCGATGAAAAGACAAACAATAAGGTAGGTCTCAGATTCAAGGCTGCAATATCACCCTCCAGCAAGAAGGCAACTGAATATAAGATTACGGAATACGGCTATATCATCGGTCTTGAGGAAACACTTGAGGCTAAGGGTGAACAGCTCAACTTCTCAGCATCCAAGTATGTATACGGCAAGGCTTATGTAAGCGGCGAATACGATAAGGTGTTTGATTCAACAGATGATAATTACCATGTATTCACAGGTGTTCTTTACGGTGCACCCGAAAGCTGTTACGGTAAGAACCTTGTTGCAAAGACATATACAAAGGTGACGGTTGGCAGTGATAACTATGTTATCTACGGCGAACCCATGGTGGCAAACTTCTTCGAAATTGCACAGGCTCTCGATAAGGCAGGAAATCTTTCTGATGAGGCACAGGCAATCGTAGATGAAATTCTCGATAAGACACTCGGTCCGGATATCGGATTCGATTGGGGCGAGATTTAATTGCCGAAAAACCAATAATTGATTTTGCCCACGCCCTTCGGGGCGTGGGTCTTGTTATGAAAAAATGCAGCCACTTGACAAATAAAGCTTAATGTGTTAAATTAAAATTGGCAAATGTCGGTTCAAATAATAAGTATTGTACTTAATACGTGGAGGAAAGAATGAAGAAAAACAACTTTGACAGTCGCTGTACTGTAAAATTGGCGTCTCTTATCCTTGTAGTTCTTGCAATGTTTACCGCCGTATCAGCTGCCCCCATGTCGCCCAAAGCTTCGGAAACGGCAAATGAAGCCTTTGGCGAAATACAGAATACCGAACAGAAGAAAACCTTGTCGGGTACACTTGCATCGGATTTTTCGGGTGAGGGAACGGAACAGTCACCTTACCTTCTTGAAACGAGTAATGATTTGTATAAGTTTGCACAAAACATAAACTCGGGCATAGGTAATGATGCGTATTATAAGCTGACAGCCGATGTTGATTTCGGCGGTGCCGAATGGATATGTGCGGGAAATGCGGAAAACCCCTTTGCCGGCGATTTTGACGGTAATGGAAAAACCGTAAAAAACATGACCATAGTCGGAAGCGATAATGTTGGCTTTTTCGGATATATTTATAATGCATCTGTAAGCAATATTAACTTTGAGAATGTTGCTGTTTCCCTCGAAACTCATGCGGGAAAATGGACATATGTCGGTGTTGCTGTGGGATATGCTTCGTGCTATAAGGATTCCTGTGAAATTTCTCAGATAGCTGTAAATGTTTCCGCCCTTGATGTTTCGGGTGTCATAAAATATACCTGTGTCGGAGGCGTTGTGGGATACGCAGTCTCGGGAACAAACGGCTCTATGCTTGTAGAAAACTGCTATTCGACGTGCGATATTTCTCTTGAAAATCTCGGAGGATATGCGTATGTCGGCGGCATTGCGGCACAGCTTGAAGCAGGCTCCGGCGGACATACCCTTATGACCAACTGCTATAATGTAGGCTCTGTTAATGCGTATTCCAAGAATTCTGCTTATGCCGGCGGTCTTGTCGGATATCTTAAATCCCACGGAAGCGGATATTCTCCTGATACAGCCTCGCTTTTGTCAACCGAAAAGGATTATCTCATTAAGAATAGCTTTGCTGTGGCAAGTGTTTCTTCAAAATCCACAAACTACTTTTCAAATGTGGGACGACTTGTAGGATCATGTAATGCAAATGCTGCCTGTGACAGCTCTGCGGTGTATCCCGCAAAAACAGATGTTTCGGGCATTGTTACCGTTAGTCCGTCGAGCGAAACAGTCAGCGGTGCGGAAGTGTCTTTGGCAAATCTTAAGAGCAGGGCTTATCTTGAAGATACTCTCATGTTTGATTTTGATAATATCTGGATGATGAGCGAAGAAGCGGATAATCCTTATCCCGTTCTTATGCCGATAAAGAGAGAATATAATGCCGCAACAACCCTTTCCCTTGTGGATACAGTAAAGGATACCGAGCTTTATTCGGGTGACTTTGCCGTAACGGTGGAAAAACTCAATGTCAGGGAAGGACATAGCATTTATTTTGACCGTGGAACATACTTTGTCGGCGAGATTTCGGGCGGCGGAACTGTTAAGGCTCATGTTAATGCAAATGTTGTTGTCACGGGAGAGAATAAGCCGAAGGGCTATGTCGAAATAGATATCGGCGAGAAAGCCTCGTCGGAAAATGTAAGATATGCAGAGGTTGCGGGCAATCAGTATAAGATAATTGAAAACGCAAACAGATACGGCGTTGTTTCGGATAAAGCACTTGTTGTTGAAATTGTTGAAAAGACCTCGGAGGATACTCATAAGACGGTTGACAGTGATTATTATTACGTTAACGGCACTGAAGGTGCGTACGAAACAACATTGCTCACAAGTTATATGAATAACGGTTATACCGGTACATCCGTAAGGCTCAGAAACCCTGTCGGAATAAGGTTTTCCGCAAATATTCTCAATAGGGCAAAGCTTGAGAGTACATCCTTTGAAATTCAAGAATACGGTTACATTTTTGCTTTGAAGAGCCTTCTTGATACAACGGGAAAACAGCTTAACTTTGAGCTTGCTGCACAGGGTGTTAAGGCGGCTTATGTGACCGGTGCGGCATATGATAAGGCGCAGGGAATAGATAAGATTTTCGATAGCACAAATGATGAATTATGCGTGTTTACGGGAGTTTTATATGGTATTCCCGATGACAGATATGACGAAGTAATTGCGGCTAAAACCTATACAAAGGTTAATGTCGGAGGCGAGAGCTTTGTAATTTACGGCGAACAGATGGAAGACAGTCTTTATAACTGTGTAAAGAAGGTTGATTTATCTTCTTTGGATGAGGCTGAAAGGGAGATGGCTCTCGAAATAATAAATAAGGCAGAGGGCACATTGTAGCCTCTTTTGCTGCCATAAAAACAGTTTTGTTTCCCCGCAAGGCATAGGCTTTGCGGGGTGCTTTTGTAAATATATAAAAACATAATATTAAATACAAAACCAAGACATTGACTTAAATGTACAAAAATGATAAAATAAACATAATAATTGGTGTATTTTTACAAAAATGAAGGAGTGTATATTTCATGAAAAACAGAACATGGAAGCTCACATCGCTTTTGCTTGTTTTGGCAATGCTCATAACATCAGTGCCAATGTATGTTATGGCAGCACCTGCTGTGACAGATGTAGTTGAAGTTGCCGATGAAACAAGCTATTCGGGAAATGCAGATACAGATGCATCACTTGCAGCTGAAGCACCCGTCATCAAAAACATTATTTACCTTATCCCCGATGGTGCGGGTTATGGTTCTTTGGATTTTTCCAATGACGTAAAGATGGCAGGCGGCTTTGATGATGCGAAGTTCCCATATAAGACACCTGTCGACGATAGCCCCATGACACTTTTTGACTATCATGCAGGCTCTATGATTTCACTTAATGTCTATAATGCTATGACAGACTCTGCGGCTGCAGGTACTGCTCTTTCGACAGGTTATAAGACAATTAATAACTACCTCGGTCTTGACAGAAGAAAGATGCCCCATGCAAACCTTACTGAAGCTGCCCAGTCGGTAGGTAAAGCGACAGGTCTTGTTTCTACATATGAATGGCCTCATGCAACACCTGCTTCCTTTGCTGTTCATGCACTTCAGAGAACAGACTATGCCGATTTCTACCGCCAGATTGAAAATAAAGGTCTCCAGGTAGTTCTCGGTAACGGCTACGGCTCTGTGGCATCCTACGGTGCTACAATGCAAACGGCTATTGACAATGGTTATACAATCGTTAAGACAAAGGCTGAGATGGCGGCGGTACAGCCCGGTGATAAAATCTGGGGTAATGTCTACGAAACAAGCTTTGACTTTGATATTTATAACGGTGCGGATACATCCACTCTTGCCGAAATGACACAGGCGGCTATCACCGCACTTTCCGGTGATGAAGACGGCTTCTTCCTTATGGTAGAAGGTTCAAAAGTCGATACAGGCGGACACTCCAACAACACAGCACAGATGTCCTCCGACTATATCGCATTTGATGAAGCATTCAAGGTTGCGGTTGATTTTGCTAAGTCGAGAAATGACACGGTAGTAGTTGCAGCTCCCGACCACGATACAGGCGGACTTTACTATGATACTCTTGTTGCTTCGGGTAATCTTGCCACAGCAGTTGCCGAAACACAGCAGGGTAATAATTCCACACTTGTTACCTGGGAATCCGGCTCTCATACAACACAGGATGTTCCTTTCTGGACATATTACCCCGAAGGCATTACAGGTATTGAGGGTGCGGCAGAGTTCGGTCGTGACTACTATGTTGACGAAAACGGTAATAAAAACCCCGTAAGAACAGAAAATGTCATTGATAACACAGATATTGCTCCCTGGTGTGCTTCTTTAATGGGCGTTGACCTTGATGAGCTTACAAATGACCTTTTCGTAAATGTTACCGATATCGGTCTTTATGATGCGGCAACACAGAAGTTTACCTTCAATAACGGCGATAAGTACGCATATAAGGATCAGGCTGTTTACTATAAAGACGGCGTAAAGACAGATATGTTCGGTCAGATGATTGTTATTGAGGAAACAGTTTATGTTCCCCGTGAAATCATCGACGAAGAAGACTGGAACTATGTAACGGAAGAATTTGACGGTATCACAGGTACAGGTACAAAGGCAGACCCCTTTGTAATCGACGACGGCTGGGACTTCCTTGAATTTACAAATAACATGATTGCCGGCACAAACTATAACGGACAGTATATCGTTCAGAATGCCGACATCGATATGACGAGCAAGACAAAGTATAACGGCGTACTTTCCGATGTATACTTCAAGGGTTACTATGACGGTAAGGGCCATACTCTTACAGTCAATATTGACACAACAGGCGGCAGCAGTAATGCGGCTGTATTCGGTGTAAATGACGGTACAATCGTAAACCTCGGTGTTACTGGAAATATCAAGAGTGCTTCCGGTTATGCGGCGTTTGTAAGAAAGAATAACGGCAAGATTGTAAACAGCTTTGTAACAGCAAACGTTTCGGCAAGCGGTTCTACGGGTAACGGCTTTACAATCTCAAATTACGGTTCAATTACAAACGCATATTTCGGCGGTACTGCTTCACATTATGCAATCGCATCAAGCGGTACGATGACAAATGTATACTTCGTTGAAGACTCATGTGCTTCTTCTCAGAGCACAGCAACAGCAGTATCGGTAAGTGATGCAAAAACAACACTTGCTTCTACTCTTGCAGGCGGTCTTTCGGATGCGGCAACTGCTATCGGCGGTACAACAGAAGACCTCAATACATGGCAGTACCTCGACGGTACAGATTATCCCGTGCTTAAGCTCAAACTTCCCGAAGTTACGGGTATTACGGTAACTCCCACAGCGGCAACCGTAAAGCGCGGCGAATCTACAACACTTAAGGCCACCGTTCTCGGTATCTATAATCCTTCTCAGGAGGTTGTGTGGAATGTAAGCCCCGCAGCCACAAGTAAAGAAACAAAGTTCTATGAAGACGGCTTCTTCAAGATTGGTGCTGATGAAACTGTTTCTCAGTTCACAATTCAGGTTAAGGCTGCATTCGGCGGTGCATATACAGCAACTGCTGTTGTAACTGTTGACCTTGCATCTGACCCCGTAGTTAAGGAAGACGGTTCAAGAACTCATCCTTACCTTATTGAAACAGAAGAAGACTTTATCGAATTCACAGAAAATGTTAATAATGGTAACCAGTACAGTAATAAATACTTAAAGCAGACAAGAGACCTTGACCTTGACGGTTATGATGAATATAAGGGTAGATACACAGAGACTTACTTTACAGGTATCTACGACGGCGACGGTCATACAATCAATGTAAACATCTATGTTGAACGTGATGAAGATACTCAGTATGATGATATTTGTCTCTTTGGTTATATTTCAAGTGCAAGAATTTTGAATCTCGGTGTAACAGGTTCAATCAAGGCACCGGGTTACGTTTCAACATTTGCAAGAAATATGTCTTCAGCTTCCCTTATTGCTAACTGCTGGAGTACAGTTCATGTAGAATCAATAGCCAAGGGCTTCGGCACACATCCCGGTAATGATGCTTCCGGTTTTGTACGTTCACCCTACGGCGGTGCATTCGTAAACAGCTACTTTGCAGGCGAGCTTATTTCTCCCGGCGGCACATCTCATCCTCTCGGCGGTTCGGGTTCGGATTATAAGGCAGTTTACTATAACTGTGCATATATCGGACAGGTTTCTTTTGATGACGAAGAACAGGCGGAAATTACAGAAGAAGAACTCGAAGGTCTTGCATATAAGTTCAATGCAGGCATAGCAGAGTCGGCAAAGGTTGCAACAAGTGCCAACTCCAAGGGTTATGTTTATGTTCCTGCAATGTTCCGTGAATGGTTTGATGAAATCGGCGGTCCCAGACATGCTGCAAGAGATGATTCTTCACGTTTCGGCAAGGAATTTGCTGAGGATAAATACTTTGAAGAAATTGTTGTAGGCTCAGTTGCATCCGTCAAGGCAAACGGTAAAGTAGTTACAATTGATAGCCTCACTGTTAAGGAGGATGCAGTCCTTTACCTTGAACAGGGCACATACGTGCTCGGTGATGTTACCGGTAAAGTAACAGCGTCTCCCAATGCCAACGTACTTGTTACAGGTAAGAATAAGCCTGAAGGTTATGTTGAAATAAACCTTGGAGCACCTAATGGCAAGAGATATGCCGAGGTTGGCGGCTTCCAGTATGATATCGTTGAAAATGACGAATATGTTTACGGCGTAATTACAGATAAGAATCTTGTTGTTGAAGTTGTGGAAGAATCAGTGGCATCTCTTGCTGCTGACGATGCAACATCCCTTTCTTCAAGCTATTACTATGTAGATGCTGAGAATGGCACAAGCACACTTCTTCCCACAATGGATGACTATATGAAGAATTACAATAAGTATTCTCTCAGATATGCTGATGAA
>JAZQIW010000015.1:0-4050 GCA_045541355.1 Eubacteriales bacterium
TTTCAATGACTGTTCTTCACTAAGAGATACTGCAGGGTCATTGAGATAATAAATCTGGAACAAGTGTCTTGTATTTGTATATGAAACATTCTTTGTAACACCGTTTGCATTTACATAAGAGAAAGCGTGGTTATGCTTATCGGTTTTGCAAGAGCAGGTAAAGGTAGGAAGATTACGGTATCTCATTCTAATCATAATCCCCTTAACCGTGCCCTTTTCTATTGTTTTACCTGCCTGATTTGTAACTCTGATATTTGAGTCCCAGACACCCGTGTGGTCATTTACCGCATTGAAAGTAAGTGAGCCGTAGCCGTCTTTGTTTCTTACATAACTATGGCCTGTAACTGTTGAAGCGTTACCACCCGTATAGTTCCACATAATATCATGTCCGCTTGACTCATCAAACTCAAATTCAACACTATATTCCGAAAGAACTTCGCCGGTTTTCTGCCAATGGGCATATACTGTCATATCTTCTGTAAGTTCAAGAGTACCTGTGAGCATTTCGCCGTTTTCGGCAAGAGAAAGTCCCGTCAAAATCATATCGCCATGGTCAACAACGAGTGCCTTTAAGTTTTCTGCCGTAATACTGCCCTTGGGAACTGCGATTACCTTATCACCTGCGAGAGCGTTTACTCCGCCGACAACAGTTACATTTACAGTTTCCACTGCAGGTTCTTCGGGTTCAGGTTCTTCGGGTTCGGGATTTTCGGGTTCTTCGGGCTGTTCGGGTTCATCAAGGCTTCCTTCAAAAGCATCGCCCATTTTATAAACCTTGATGTCATCAATGAGAAACATATCGTTTGTCGAGTAAAGTGTGCCGTCCTTGGTTGTGAAGTTAAGTCTTATATCGGTAGCGGATGTTACATCATATGTAAGCGACATATCTGTCCATTCGCCTGTAACCATCTCGCCTATTGCATCATCTGCGGGGATTTTGCGTTCAAGATAGTAAAAGTAGGCAGAAGACGAGCTGTCGGGTACGTACTTATACTTAAACTCTATTGTATATGTTGCAGCCTCGGTGAACACATTGCCGAAGTACAAAGAAACGAAGGTGTGCTCTACAGCAGAAACCTGCATAAAGGAATTATCACCTTCACTGCCGATTGATACACCGTCAGCGTATCGGAAAGACATACTATAATTGGATGTGGGAGCATAGGGATTCACTTCGCCAAAGAGAGACATAAGCTTGCCGTTTGAGGAAGGTGTACCTATCATATCTGTACAGACATCAGCGGTGACGGAGCCGCCGTAATTGTTTGTAGCAAAGCCTGCATTAAAGAGAAGGTTGCCCTTGTCTATGTTATACCACTTTGTTGAAACGGTAGGTTTCTCCTCTTCGGGTTCATCAAGGCTTCCTTCAAAAGCATCGCCCATTTTATAAACCTTAATATCGTCAATGAGGAACATATCGTTTGTCGAGTAAAGTGTGCCGCCCTTGGTTGTAAAGTTAAGTCTTATATCGGTTGCGGCTGTTACTTCATAAGTAAGCGACATATCTGTCCATTCGCCCGTAACCATTTCGCCTATTGCATCATCTGCAGGGGTTTTACGTTCAAGGTAGTAGAAGTTTGCAGTGGATGCGCTGTCGGGTACATACTTATACTTAAACTCTATTGTATATGTTGCAGCCTCGGTGAACACATTGCCGAAGTACATAGAAACGTAAGTGTTCTCTAAGGTTGACACCTGCATAAACTGATTGTCCCCTTCGCTTCCTATTGATACACCGTCAACATATCTGAAGGACATATTGTAATCAGATGTGGGAGCATAGGGATTAACTTCCCCGAAAAGAGACATAAGCTTACCGTTAGAAGAAGGGTTACCTATCATATCGGCGAAGGAACCTGTAACAACAGCATTCCCGTCATTGTCCTTTTCAAAGCCTGCATTAAAGAAAAGGTTGCCTTTTTCAAGGTTATACCACTTGGTTGAAACTGTGGGTGTTTCTTTGGGTTCTTCGTATTTATATACCTTGATGTCATCAATGTAGAAGGCATCGTTTGTGGAATATACAGTGCCGCCCTTTGTTGTAAAGTTGAGTCTGATATCAGAGGAAGCTGTTACATCATATGTAAGTGACATATCTGTCCACACGCCTGTCACCATATCACCGATGGCTGAATCTTCGGGGGATTTACGTTCAAGATAGTAAAAATCCGCATTTGAAGAAATATCGGGTACAAACTTATACTTAAAATCAATAGTATATTTTCCCGTCTCTGTAAAGGTGTTGCCGAGGTAGAAGGAAACATATGTGTTTTCCATAGTTGAAATACTCATAAATTTATTTGAGCCTTCACTGCCGAGTGCAACTCCATCAACGTATCGAAGGGACATGTTGAAAGCGGCATCTGAAATTTCGGGGTTTACCTTACCGAAATTGCCGACAAATTTACCGTTGCTTGACAGTGCACCGATAATATTGTCAAAGGCTGATGAAGATACGGCATTTCCGTTATTATCTGCATCAAAGTCCATATGGAAAAGAAGTTTACCTTTTCCGTTTTCGTACCACTTTTCTGCCTGAAGTTCAGCTTCTTCATAGGCTTCGGTAACAAATTCCTTTGCAAGGTCTTTTACTGTCACAGCAGTCGGCACAGCAGAAATTACTACCGTAAACAGAAAAACAAACACAAGCATTAAGCTTAAAAATCTTTTCATTCGTCATTCTCCTTTCAAAATGGCAAGTGAATAATTAACTACATCATAATAATAGCAAAAATCAAAAACTCAAAAAAGTTCTTTTCTTTGAAAAAAAGTTATCCTAAGACGGCTTTTTTATCGGGGACAAGTTTTTATTGACACATCTTTACTTACAATATATAATTGAATTAACAAAAGGAGGTGGCTCTATTGTCTGACAAACTACCAAAATCGGTTCCCGAAAAGTATGGTAATATCATAGCCTTCGGACATAACAATATAATAAAAAAAGACACCTACGGAGCCGACCACCTTCACGGCAACACCTATAAGTTCAACATCATCACCGCAGGAAAAGGCATCTTTCATATCAACGGTGTAAGCCGAGAAGTAAAAGAAGGCGACATTCACATCACCTTCCCTTTTGAGCATTATAAAATTGAAGCAGACAAGGACTGCGATCTTTTCTACAACTACATTAACTTAAATGTATGTGATGTAGTTTACAGTTCAAAATTTGCTTATGTCTGGTTATCAAGCCAAAAGAAAAACATCCGAATTTTCCACGACGAAGGTATTGCAAGAATTATTGAAAGTATTGTTCTTGAAATGAATGACTCCTCAAGGCTTTACCACGATGTTATCCTATCCTATCTTGTCAACAGATTTATTATTTCATTTGCCGATCTTTTTTGGAAAAATACAGAAAACAGTTCTGGTGATTTTGAACTCTGCTGCAATACAATCGGGTATATAGACTCTCATTTTTATGAAATCAAAGATGTTGAAGCAATATCAAAAAGTTTCAATTACAGTCACGACTATCTTTCGAAGGTGTTTCGAAAATATACCGGTATTTCAATTGAAGAATACCATAGAGTAAGAAAACTTGAACTTGCAAAACTGCTTTTATCGCAAAAAAGTTTATCTGTAACAGACATTTCCTCCCGTCTTTATTATTCGGGTGTTCAGAGTTTCAGCAAGGCTTTCAAAAATCACTGGGGATATTCTCCCAAAAAGTATGTGGACAGATTGAAAAAGTGAATGTCAGCATCAACCACCGGTGTTTCACTATAAAATGCAATAAAATGGTAGAAAACGGTAGAAAATGCTAAAAACGCTTTTGCTCACTATAAAATGGCACATTTTTTCGTGTATAAAAATAAAGCAAAAACCGCTTTAAAAACACACCAAAGCGGTAATCTTTTTGACCTTATAAATCCTCGAAACCCCTTATTTTAAGCCATTTTCGGGCATAAAAACAAGAAACGGAGATTGTATCGACATCTCCGTTCTTATTTGGCAAAGAACTCAATAAATAATAAAATGCACCCCATAATCACTAAATGCACCCCATTTTATATTTTTTGATCATATAACTACAATGCCTCCCCT
>JAZQIW010000016.1:0-2932 GCA_045541355.1 Eubacteriales bacterium
GCTGAAGCATAACTTACTTTCTCTTTGATAAAAAGAGAAAGTAAGCAAAGAGAAAATGATTCGGGACCATGTTTCGAGATGGAACCAAAATAAAGGATGCCCGAAAGGGACACCGTTTGGTCGGCATAAACGCCACCGACCAAACTCGGTACGTTTTATTTGATAAAAAGAAAAAATAATCAAAAAAGAATTCGGGCATGAGTTTCGCAAGTTTAACGAAATCTCGGATGCCCGAACAAATTTAATATTAAGTTATTTCAAAAATCTTTCAAGCCAGTCATATGCCATATCTCTTACATCATCAATGGTATCGTGACCGTCGCCGTGGATATAAGCGGCGCATTTTTCGGGCACTTCAAGAAGGTTATAAACTTCCCATGCCGAGTGGATGCATCCAAAGGTTTCGGCAACATAAGGATTATACGGGTCGTTGAAGGGCTCAAGGCAGAGAATAGGTCTCGGAGCACACAGAGAAAGTATTTCCGAAAGCTCCCAGGGTGCTTTGCCTGCCTGTTTGATTACGTCAAACACCTGCGGGTCAAGGTATTGGTTATGAGGCTTGTCAATAACTCTGTATACATTTGAGTAATAAGGACTTATGCCTGTGGAAATGACAGAGCATTTTACCCTTTCATCCATGGCGGTTATATACATTACAGAGCCTCCGCCGAGAGAATTTCCGATTGCACCAATCGAGTCTTTCTTAACATAGTCGAGCTGCATAAGCACATCAATTGCTCTTATGTGACCGAGTACACGGCGGCATCTGAGTGACCAGTCGGGATATTTTTCATAAAATCCCTCGAGATGCTTTTTACCTTCCTCGGTCTTCATATATTCACCAAAACCGTACTGGTCGGGAGAGAATGTCACAAAGCCTCTTTTTGCAAGCTCAATACCGTAAGCACGTCTCGGTGTTCCGTCGACGTCGAGCATACCGTATTTTCCGATTACGTTGTTTGTGCCGTGAATGGTGAGAACGGCAGGCACAGGTTTTGACACATCGAGGTTTTCGGGCAGAACAATTATTGCATCGCTCCATTCGTCGTCAAAGACGTGATAGCGGATTTTTATATGTGTAAGCCCATAGTTTTCGTATCTTTCGACTTCGTAAAAATCGTTTTTTGCAGGAGAAAGGGGTACGGGAGATGTCCCGAAGGTTTCCATAATTCTGGAAAGCATCGTCTTTCGTATTGTTTGCCAATCTTCCTTTTTTGTATCTCTTAATATTACAGGTTGAATCATTTTTTGCCCCCAAAAAGATGTATTTTTATGCTATCATTATATCATGCAGGGCATCAAAAGTCAATCACAACACATCAAAATAGGTAAAACTGTTTGTGTTTTACGACACAGACAGAACAATAAATAACCACTATTAAAATCAGGAGAGATTAATTATGAGAATGAATTTCGTAAGAAAGCTCCCGATTCCAATGGACATAAAAGCGCAATATCCTTTGAAACCGGAGCTTGAAGAAAACAAAAAAGTATTTGATAAAGAGGTTGAGGATATATTTACAGGTGCGTCAGACAGAATGCTGCTTGTAATCGGTCCCTGCTCTGCTGACCACGAGGATCCTGTTCTCGAGTATGTATCAAGGCTTGCGCGGCTTCAGGAAAAGGTCTCTGACAAGATTAAGATTGTACCCAGAATATATACAAACAAGCCCCGTACCACAGGCGACGGCTATAAGGGAATGCTTCACCAGCCCGACCCCGAAAAGGAAGCCGATATGCTTGAAGGTATTGTTGCCATAAGACGCCTTCACACAAGAGTAATTGAAGAAACAGGCTTCTTTACGGCAGACGAAATGCTTTATTGCGAAAACTACCGTTATTTATCCGACCTGCTTTCTTATGTTGCGGTTGGTGCGAGAAGCGTTGAAAACCAGCTTCACAGGCTCACCGCCAGCGGTATGGCTGTGCCCGTAGGTATGAAAAACCCCACAGGCGGCGACATATCGGTAATGCTCAATTCCATTACTGCCGCACAGCATTCCCACACCTTCCTCTATCGCGGATGGGAGGTTATCTCGGAGGGCAACCCTCTTGCTCATGCAATTCTCAGAGGTTATGTGAACAAGCACGGTCAGTCCCTTCCCAACTATCACTATGAGGATTTGATTCATCTTTACGAGGCATATTCCGAAAAGAATCTGCAGAATCTTTCCCTCATCGTCGATGCCAACCACGCAAACTCGGGCAAAAAGCCGCTTGAACAGGTTCGTATCGTCAAAGAGGTTCTTCATTCCTGCCGTCATAACAGCGACATTAACAACATGGTCAAAGGCTTTATGATTGAAAGCTATATCGAAGACGGTGCACAGAAAATCGGCGAAGGCATCTTCGGCAAATCCATCACCGACCCCTGCATCGGCTGGGATAAAACTGAGCGTCTTGTCCTTGACATGGCAGAGCTTCTTTAGTTACAGATGGCTTGTTTTTTCGCTTTTTCTCCACCTTTTATCCACCTTTTATCCACCTTCTTTCCACCTTTTCTTTAGAAAAAGAAAAGGTTCGCCAAAAGAAACCGTAAAAGGAACATTTCTTTTTGGGTTTTGAACAATACGTTATATGCTCGATTAAATTGATTCGCTGATGCCTTTTTGCATCAGCGAATTTGCTTTTTTGTTACTTTTTGCTTGGTTTTTTCGGTACTTTTGTCGATACAAAAGTACGACTCGCTGTCCGCAGACAGCGAAATACCTGTCAGACAAAATTGTAACTTAATAAGCCGCGGAACTTCCTGCCAAACAAAAATGTAACCAAATAAAAAAAGAAAAAATAAAAAAAAGGACTGCTCTCAAAAGCAGCCCTTTTTCAAGGCATAAATTTCAAAAAAAATATAAAACTATAAAAAAGAAATAAAAAAGGAAGAAAGAAAATGCTTAAAACGGTGTTCAGAATTTCGGTGATGTACCTCGTAGCT
>JAZQIW010000017.1:0-5630 GCA_045541355.1 Eubacteriales bacterium
TACTTTGTCGTCAGATCAAAACAACGCACAAGGAGTCTATACTTACAAATCAATTGTTGCGTTCCGGTACTTCTATCGGCGCAAACTTACACGAGGCGCAATACGCACAAGGTACAAAGGATTTTATATCTAAATTTGAGATTGCCCTGAAAGAGTGCCACGAAACCGAATATTGGCTGGAACTATTACACGAAACCGGCTACATTCCGGAAGACCAATACAAACCGTTGCAAAACGACTGCGGCGCTATCCGCCGGATGCTCATCGCATCCATAAATACTGTAAAAACAAATCAATAACCAACCAGTGCCGGGACGTGTGCATCCCACAGGACGGGGGACGGTTAATGCGAAAATAAACCGCAGGACAGGGGACGGTTCTATGTCTTTTAGCTTTGGCTTTTGTCAAGACAGAGAACCGTCCCCTGTCTTACACATCTGTTCTTTGGATATAATGTCTTTCATCGGGCTTAAATGCCTCATAATAGAATTCTGAATTCAGCCATTTTCGAATATCACTCTTTTCCCATCCGTTTCCTGATAGATCAAAGGGGCGTGAAGCAAGGACCTTCTTTGAGGCAATGAAAAGAGCTTCTTCGTTTTCATTCAGTACCAGCCATTCAATCTACTCTTTTTCCAGGGTTTCATCTTTATAAAATCTCCCAAAGTAAATTGTCTTCATTCTATTCATGTTTTTCTGCTTTCTTCATATTTCAAAACATAGGGATCGGTTTCTTCGCCTTCTCTAAAAAACAACAGGCCATCCTCGCCGGTGAAAAAACCACTTTCTTTTTTAGGAGGCAAAGGATGTGCCAAGAAATCTTCCACATCACCCTCTTCTATTGGAAGGAAACGTTCTCTCCAACCATTCTTTTTTTCGCAATGTTTGTGAGCAGGGCTGTTTAAAGGCCCGCCTATTATCGGCTCAAAGCTGCAAAGGCCCATTCTATGATAAGTTGCGAAAGGAGGCGACTTCTCGGGCCAATCTGTAACGCCTTTATCGAACCATGCGTGTCTGATAGAATAAGCACGTAAAAAGGCGTATTCACCAATGGACACACAGTCTCCGCAAACCTTAATGCATTGCAAATTATTTGCATAGGCAAAGGCAAAATCGCCGATATTGCAATTTACCTCAAAATAAAGCTCAGATTTATGCGACGGATACTTCAAAAGAGTCTGCATATCGTAGGTATAAAGCACGTCATCCACCGACTTGAACCACTTGTTTTTCTCGTCAACCGTAATGCTTGCTATCCTATCCCTTCGGTAAGCATCGCTTTCAATATCTTTATTGTCAAAGGCTTTTGCGCTGAGGCTCCAAACATCCTTGCCGATAGAAATACTTTCAATATTTTCAAAGCCGTCAAAGGCGTGGTCCGCAATGCCTGTAATGCCATCGCCAACGATCAGCTTTTTAACCTTTTTGCGCATATGCGGGTTAATTCTTCGCTTCATATCACTAATAACGATTGGGTTTGAATCAACATTGTCAGGCACAAAAAATTCAAGTGTATTATTTTTAAACTTTGCTTGCCATATTCCCTCGTCTATAAAACATTCTGTTTTGTTCTCGTTTTGCCGTCTTGCACGCTCTTTAAGATCCTCAATAGAGGTTGTACAGAATTCATCTATTTCGCTATCCTGTATCTCAACAAACGGAATATCCCTTTCATTACAGTAGTATTCAATTTCCGAGCCACGCTTACCACCAACTATTTCGATATTGTAACAGAGACCATCATCCAACGCGTCACAACGAAAAATCTCGCCATGAATATGTTTAACTGTTTCGGGAATATAGATTCTTTGGTATGTAGAGCGTTCGGAAAAAACATACCAGTCTTCGAAATTGCCTACGTAAGATTGAGCCTCTATGCATATAACGCTATCCGGGATGACTATGTGAGTATCATTTCCTATGTATTTTTTTAATATACCATTTTCAATTACAAAATCGGTAATGCTGTTCATAAGATTTCTCCTAACACAAGAATCTTTGGATTATGTACCAGTGCTTCTCTTTAATCCTTCTTCCACAATCTGTGCTTAGCATAGTTTCAGCCAGATGTGATTGTCGTTCTTAATCAGGCTGTTTGCAGCAAGGATAGCATAATGGATGATACGCTGCATAAGTGCTTTCTCAGGTAAGTACTTGATCCTTGAAAACACATTTACAATATCTTCAGGCAGCAGAGCAAGTGCATCCTTATACTTATTTAGGTCCCGTTCCTGTTCGTGAACCGGTTCTCCCGTATAGAATCGTCCTTTTCGAACCGTCTCACTAAGCTTATAGGCTTCTTCTTCATTCATATACCGACATAGGTATTCCCGAAGTTCTTCCCGGCAAGTAAAGGGGCAACAAGCATCTGCCCCCTCAAAACTACCGACAATTAAAGAAAACACCCGCACATAATCATCCTCAGTTTTGGGTTCTATGGCTTTGAGAAAGGTTTCATTTCTGCCTGCATCTTCCCCTTTGCAATAGAGTATGTGACTAAGCTGAGAGTGCTGACCCAGAAAAGCTTGTTGCAACACTTCCCGAGTTTCCTCTGTAATTTCACCGGACAGATCCGCATTATAGGACAGCAACCGGATCAACTCTAAAACCGGTTGGTATATCCCGTATTCATCCAAATCTGCCGGATGGAGCACACCATCCGGTGTTTGCAGTGCTATATATTTGCGACAGATAATTAAGGTGCCCTCATCTACTGGGATTCTTTCTGTTACAATTTCTTTAAACATACCGCACTCCCTTTGTATAGTTTCTTTCCTCAATAACTCAAACAGCGGCAGGTATCCTGCCGCTGTTATTTTCTCTGCTACTATGTAATCCGGGTTACTTCAAAGCTCCCCACTTTTGGTATTTGGCACACCCGCTTCCAGCCATTGCTGTTGGACCCGGTATTGCGTCAGCCGTGACACCGGCATACATAATGGCAGCTTCCAAAATTCTTTCATTCAGTTCCATAGCGCAACCTCTTTCTGTTTTTATGGTTTCACAAGAAGGGGGCACAGCACCCCCCCCCCGCTTGGATTATCCGAGTTTTTCGATTTTTTCGATAGTAGAGAACTGGCCGGCATACTGCTGCTGGAAGGCAAAGGATGCGTCCTGCCGCGACTCCGCTTCGATCAGTGCAACGCCACGAATGTTTCCGCCGGACCACTGATTGCTGGGCAGAAAATAAACAACTTTCCAAGTATAGGTCATAATAAAAATCTCCTTTCATTTTTATATAACGGCATCAGTGCCACTATTCATCAATATCTGCACTTGTTACATAAGTCGCTACAAGGTTAACAGACTTTTCCACATTCGTCGTATCGCTATCTATATAGTATTTCGCCATTTCCTGTAAGGCATAATAACAAGCTGCATCTACAAATAGATTGTCCTTAGCCGCCCAGCGTTTCCAATCCAGGTCAGAACATCCCACAATAATCTCGCTTTTCATGATTCTGTACGCCGCTGTGTTATAGACAGAACCCTTATCAAAGGGTGATTCCTTGCTACTTCTCTCTTGGTAGATACTAGAATTCATTGCAGCACTACGGCAATCCTCTTCGGTAATTGATTGATATTGTGCTGAGTTTTCTCCAAATTTCTCAAAATGCATTGCGCGTAGGACCATAGCATACACTTGCTCAAGCCCCTTCTTTTCGCAAACATAAGTGCACACCTCTTCCGTAACGAGAGCCTTTACTGTTGGGTCTCCCACCAACAGTCGATCAACCATTACCTCTGCCATGGCCTGTCCCGCTAAGCGCACATAGGGATAGGGATCATCGGGTAGTTGCAATGTCCATTCCAATTCAGAAAGGCCTTCGTCCAGGAACTCTTTTTTAGGCTGATTTTTAATAGCCTCCAGTATTGCGCAAAACCGGGCTTTTATATCTTCCATATATTCCTTGAAGCAGATCTCGTAAATCTCATCTGCCTCTAATTTGGTTTGAATACGCTCCTTTTCACGCTGCTGGAAAGAAAGCTTATACCATGTTTCTCCACGCTCATCCTCAACCACTGATTCAAATTTTGACAAGGCCCTATCAAGGGCAGCCTCGTCGCATATTTCATCATATTTCACCTTATAAAAGATTTTGATATTCTCTTTAGTTAAGCGGTTTACAGTACTCAATAAGGAAAGAATTCCCTCATAGTACTTTGTTGTCATAGGGTCATCCTTCTCTACTACCGTGACCTCTCCAGTCTTTAGAAAACCATTTACCTTATCTCGCAATTTGTCAAACAATCCCATGGTTTCAACCTCTCTTAATTTGATTTGTTGCTTTGGAAAGAGCCTATATATTAAGCGATACTTTTGTAAGATGTATTACAGTCTTACAAAGAAATAATGTCAGCCCTTTGCCATTAGCCACATAGCAGCCATTTGCTAACATTTTTCTGCAAGAGTAATAAGGCATCCAAAAAAACATTATACTGTCCGTTTGCTCAATCTGATTATATTCTTATTAAACTAATTTGTCAACCCTAACAGACTAATTATGCAGGTATTTTTATGCTAAAATAACTAGATAAGACTATTTAGGAGAAAATCTATGGACATTAGTAAGCGGATTATTAGTTTACGGCAACAATGCGGCTATACACAAAATGGTTTAGCAGAGCGAGCCGGTGTTTCACAATCACATCTTCGCCGAGTCGAGCTTGGTCAGGCAGATCTTACGGTAGGACACTTAGAATTGCTGTGTGATGCTATGGGTATTACGCTAAAAGAATTCTTCGATGACTCCACGCCGGAAGACGAAGTCGCAGTTGCCGTTTCGAAACTTTCTCCCAAACAAAAACAGCTATTGCTGGCATTTTTGAAAGGTCTTTGACCATATTCATGTTAATCTACTGCGTCAGTGTAGCACAAAATTATATTTATTTCATTTGCTGCCAGTATATTGCTTTTTTTGACAGCATATGATATAATGTCTTAATTCTACGAAAGAGGTGTGGTTTTTCCCATCTCTTTCGTTGCATTTTTCACATTTTTATGCTATAAATAAAAACAGCAAGGGGGGAATGTCTTATGCAGAAAGACACATCAGAAATCGTAAAAGAACTGCAGCTTTCTCCGAGTTTTCAGCGTTTTTACCAAGAAAACAAGGACTATATGGTTGACAAAACTCTGGCACAGCTTTTAGAGCAGATGCTGCAGCAGAGCGGTATCAGCAAGGCAAAAGCCATCAAGAACGCCGAAATGAGCGAGGTCTACGGATATCATATTTTCTCGGGAAGCCGCATTCCGGAACGTGGCAAGGTCTTGGCTTTGGCAATCGGCATGGGGCTATCCTTGGAGCAAACGCAGCAGCTCTTGAAATCTGCTGACTATAGCACTCTGTATGTAAAACGGCCGTTTGACAGTGTGGTTCTCTATGGCATTATGAAAAAAATGACCGTAGCACAGATCAATGAATTGCTATATGACTACGGTATGGAAACGTTAGGACAAAGCACACTATGAAGATATGCCCGAATTGTAAAGCAACACTGGATGACAACGCCCGTTTTTGTCTGCAGTGCATGACCTCGCTGGAGGAAAAAGAACAGATCACACCCCCAAAGAAAAAAGTACGTCAATGGCTTTGGATGTTGATTTGTATTCCGTTTTTGATTGCATT